>VGSQ01000083.1 GCA_016874975.1 Deltaproteobacteria bacterium | reverse complement strand
GGGCCCGGGTGCTGCCCCTGGCCATCGACAGCGACAAGGTGCCTTCCAACGGCCAGCCCGTGGTCATTCATCTCAATCCGTCCCCCCTTGACACCGGCTGTTGGCACACCTTTTTCTGGCAGAACCCGGCCTCTTCGCTGCTCCGGGACCTGATCACCGGCGCCGTGGAGAGCCCGGCCCTGAAGGTGGGAGACCTCATCAAGGTGAAGGAAGGGGTGGACAACGCCACCCTGAAGGAATTGGGGGGGGAGTTGGACAGGCGGGGCGGCACCTGGGACGTGTTGTTGCCGGTGATTCCCGCGGGGAGCCACACGGGCTGGCTGGAGGTGCTGGGCTTCTGCCCCATCCGCCTCACCCTGGTGGACAGCCAAGGTCAGAATAAACGCCTCGAGGGGACGACCCTGGAGAACTACGTGGGGCCGGGGTTGGCGCCGGGAGGCCCCAGCTACTTCGGCCTCTGGTCCGGTTCACCCCGGCTGATCCAGTAGGAAATCGAAACACAGGGTATCGGTCTCAGGCTTCGGGCTGGTCCGCCACGCCCCAGACGGCGATGCCGGCCTGGTCGGCCTGGGCCGCCAGGTCCTGCCGGTCGAAGACCAGGGTTTTGCCGGCCTCGATGGCCAGGACCCCGGCCTCCACTTCCCGCATGACTTCGATGGTGCCCCGTCCCACCGCGGGCAGGTCGAAGCGCAGGTCCTGCTGGGGCTTGCAGACCTTCACCACCACTGCTCCCGGCCCGGCCAGGAGACCGCCGCGGCGGATGGTTTCGTCGGTGCCGTCGATGGCCTCGAGGGCGGTGACCACGCCGTGGCGCAGCACCACGCACTGGCCGATGTCCAGTCGTCCCACCTCCTTGGCCACCCGGAAGCCGTAGTTGACATCCCGCATTTCCATATTGTTGGGCCGCCGCCGGGTCAATCTGCCCTGGGGGGCCATGAGGTGGTCCAGAAAAAGGGTGGCGGGGACGATGACGATGCCGTCCCGCTCCATTTCTGCGGCGACGGCCCGCAGGACCTGATCGTCGCGGCCGACGCCCACCTGGGCGATGAGTTTGAGGGCTTTGAAGTCGGGGCGGAACTGCTTGAAGAGGCGGCCCCGGTTGATGCCGCCGGCCATGAAGGCCTGTCGGACGCCGGCCTTTTGGAAGATGCGGATGATTTTGCCCAACTGGCCGACATAGACCCAGTGAATCTCATCAGCCACCTGGGCCAGGGCGGGGTCGGTTTCGGCGTGGTGGGCCACGGCCACCACCGTGAAACCGCGTTGGCGGGCGGCGGCGGCGCACATCAGGGGAAATTGCCCCTTACCCGCGAGGAGTCCGATTTTCTCGCCCATCGGCCGGCAGCAGGCCCCGTTCGGAGGTTTCCACAAAGTTGAGCAGGTGTTGTAGTTCAGGGAGCGGGGGTAGGTCCCGGCGCGCCCGGGCGACGGCATCCTTGAGGTTGAGGCCGGAGACGAAGAGGAGGTCGAAGGCCTGTCTCAGTGCCTGGATGGCGGCGTCGCCCAGGCCGGCGCGTTTGAGGCCCACCAAGTTGAGGCCCACCAGTTTGGCCCGGTTGCCGACGGCCATGGTGTAGGGGGGCACGTCCCGGGGGACTGCGGAGCAGCCGCCGATGAAGGCGTGGCGGCCGATGCGGGAAAACTGGTGCACCGCGGCCAGGCCGCCCAGGATGGCCCGGTCCTCCACGATGATGTGTCCGCCCAGGGTGGCGGCGTTGGACATGATGACGCCGTCGCCCACCCGGCAGTCGTGGGCCACATGGGTGTAGGCCATCAAGAGGTTGCCCCGGCCCAGACGGGTGACGCCGCCGCCGCCGGCGGTGCCGCGGTGCAGGGTGGCGAATTCCCTGATGGTGTTGTCGTCGCCGATGATGAGTTGGGAGACCTCACCGGCGAATTTCAGGTCCTGGGGGACCTCCCCCAGGGAGGCGAACTGGAAGATGCGGCAGCGGGCGCCGATGGTGGTGTGATTCCGGATAACGACGTGGGGGCCGATGACGGTGTCCGGGCCGATGCGCACCTGTTCTTCGATGATGCTGTAAGGGCCGACGCTGACACCGGGGGCCAACCGGGCGCCGGCATGGACCAGGGCGGTGGGATGGATGGAGGTCATCCTTTGTCTTCCTCATGGCTCACGGCAGCCATGAACTCGGCTTCGGCCACCAGTTTGTCCTCCACCAGTGCTTGCCCCTTGAGCTTGAAATACTTGCTGCCGGGTCGCAGGCTCTCCAGGTCAAGGATCAATTGGTCGCCGGGCACCACCGGTCGGCGGAAGCGCACCTTGTCCAGACTCATGAGATAGACATAGGGATGGGCCCCCCGCTCGGGATTGGAAAGGAGCGCCAATATTCCCCCGGTCTGGGCCAAGGCCTCGATGATGAGGACACCGGGCATGATGGGGCGATGGGGGAAGTGTCCCTGGAAGAAGAATTCGTTGGCGGTGACATTCTTCAGGCCGACGATGCGCCTGCCCTCTTCCAGGCGCAGGATGCGATCCACCAGGAGGAAGGGGTAGCGGTGGGGGAGGATGCGTTTGATCTCCTCCAGGTCGAGGGTGCGGGTGGTGGTCATGGTTGTTACTCCTTGGCCAGCAGCCGGGTCAGTTCGGCCAGTTTGCGCTCCAGTTCCTTCACTCTCTGGGCCAGTTCCGGCAGTTTTCGCAAGTGGCCGGCAACCCGCAAGGCCTCCTTATGGGGGATGGCGGGGGAGCCGGCCACCACCTGTCCGGGGGGGACGGAGCTGACGACGCCGGCCTGGGCGGCCACCTGGACGCCGTCCCCCAGTTCGATATGGCCCACCACCCCCGCCTGTCCCCCCAGCACGACGCGTTTTCCCAGCCTGGTGGAGCCGGCGACGCCGACCTGGGCCACCAACAGGGAGTGCTCGCCCACGGAGACATTGTGGGCCAGGTGGACCAGGTTGTCCAGTTTGGCGCCGCGGCCGAGGCGGGTTTCCTCCAGGGCGCCGCGGTCGATGGTGCAGTTGGCGCCGATTTCCACGTCGTCTTCGATGACCACCGCGCCGAGCTGGGGGATTTTGACGTGTCCCTCCGGGGTGGGCACGAAGCCGTAGCCGTCGGAGCCGATGACGACGCCGCTGTGGATGAGACAGCGGGCGCCGATTTGGCACCGTTCCAGCACCGTCACGTTGGGATGCAGGAGGGTGTCGGGACCGATGACCACATCATCGGCCAGGACGCAGCCCGGGCCGATGGTGACCCGGTCTCCCAAGCGGACCCGGTCGCCCACGAAGGCCAGGGGGGCGACGGCCACCTCCCGGCCCACCTGGACCCCCTGCCCCAGGAAGGCCTGGGGGCTGACGCCCACGCGGCGGGGCGGGGCCGGGGCAAAGAGGGCGGCCAGCCGGGCGTAGGCCAGGTAGGGTTGGGGCACGATGATGAGGGGCCGGGGGAGGTGGGCCCACTCCGGCGAGACGATGAGAGCGGCGGCCCTGCTGGCTTCAGCCTTCGCCAGATAGCGCTTGTGGGCGACAAAGGCGATTTCCTGGGAGGTGGCCCGGTCGAGGGAATTGATGCCCCGGATCACCAGCGAGGGGGGGCCCTTGAGCTCACCTCCGAGGAAAGCCGCCAGTGCGGCGAGCGTGTGTTCCATGAGGGCGGTTATCTGAAGCGGCTCCGCACTTTTTCGGTGATGTCCAGGGACTTGTTGTTCAGGTAGAGGCCCTGATTCTGGAAGACGATGTCCAGCTTTTCCTCTCTGGCCACGGCTTCGACGGCGGCCTGGAGCTTCTTGAGGATGGGGGCTTTTTCTTTTTCTTCAAACTGAGCCAGGACCTTGTCGGCCTCGGCGGCGCTCTTTTGGAGATCGCCCACCTTACGCTGGATTTCTTCAGCCCGCCGCTTTTTGGCGTCTTCCTTCATCACCGAGGCCTGTTGTTCCAACTCCTGCAGTTGCCGGTTGATATCCTGGCGCCGCTGATCCAGGGGTCGCCCCATTTCCTCGATTTTTCTTTTGACGGCATCCTGGGCCCGTTTCCACTCGGCGGATTTGCTTAAGATATCCATGGTATCCACGACGCCGATCTTGATCTGCGCGGGGCTGACCCCCGGCAGTGCCAGGATGGCGGCCAGGACGGCCAGACAGATGAACTTCGACATGGAACTCCTCCTCACCTTACGGTTATTGCGTCCCGGCGCGGTAGCGCCGGGGAACGGACAGATTGTGGAACCGGTCCTCAGAAGGACCCGCCCACGGAAAATTCCCAGGCGCTGCGGCGTTCCCAGGGTTTGGGTCGCAGGTTGTAGCCCCATTCGATGCGCAGCGGTCCCATGGGAGAATACCAGCGAACGCCGCCGCCCACGGCGGTGCGCATGTCGGAGAAGTAAGCTTCGGATTTGCGCCAGACGTTGCCGGTGTCAAAGAAGACGGTGCCGGTCATGCCGAACTTGTGCAGGATGGGAATGGGGTAGCGCCATTCCACGTTGAGCTGGGCGAACTTTTCCCCGCCGATGCGTTCATTGGTGACGGGGTCCCGGGGGCTGATTTCGGCGAATTTGAAGCCGCGGATGGTATCGATGCCCCCCAGGTAGAACTTTTCATAGGCGGGGAGCTTGCCCCAGGGGAGCTTGCTCATATAACCGATGCGGCCGTGCAGCACGAAGACGGTTTTACGCCAGACGTTGTAGTACCAGCCTGATTCGGCCACATAGCGCATGAAGGCGGTGTCGCCCCCCCAGCCCGCCATTTCGATGCTGATGGAATTGTCCGAGCCCTTGGTGGGGAGGAACAAGGAGTCCCGGGAATCGCGCCGCAGCGTGAGGTTGCCGGCGCTGGTATTGTGGATGGTGGCCGCCTCTTTCAAAACCGGGGAGGCGTAGTATCGGAGTCCGGAAATGTCCACGTTCTCAAAGCGGTAGCTGCCGTAGAGGCGGGTGTACTGCCAGCGCAGGGGGTGGGCCAGACGGATGCTGCCGCCTTTGTCTTTGCGGTTGTATTCGTCGTATTGGCGCTCCCAGTTGAAGGCGTCGACGCCCACCGCCAGGGGGCGGTCGAAGAGGTAGGGTTCGGTGAAACTGAAGCGGAAGCGGTTGGTGATGCTGCCGATGAGGCCCTGGAGCTTCAGATGCTGGCCCCGGCCGAAGAGGTTGGTCTGGCTGATCTCCACCATACCCACCAGGCGGTCCTGGGTGCTGTAGCCCACGCCCACCCCGAAGGAGCCGGTGGGACGCTCTTTGACGGAGATTTTCAGGTTCATGCGATCGGGGGCGGAGCCGGGTTCCTGGGTGAAGTTCACATCTTCAAAGTATTCGAGACGGCGCAGGTTGCGCAGGCTTTCCTTGAGCTTGGTGGCGGAAAAGAGCTCCTGCTCGTACACCCGCAGCTCCCGCCGGATCACCTTGTCCCGGGTTTTGATGTTGCCGCTGATTTCGATGCGTTCGATGCTGACCTTTTTCCCCTGGTGGATGTCGAAGACGATGTCCACCGTGAGATTTTCTTCATTTTCTTTGATAAGGGGGGTGATATCGGCGTTGGCGTAGCCCTGGTCGGCATAGAGGTCGGTGAGGGTGGTGAGGTCCTGCTGGAGGATTTCCCGGCTGTAGGTTTTGGCCTTGATGATCTCCAGCTTGGCCCGGAGCTGGTCTTTGTCTTCCAGGAGGTCGCCCCGGAAATCCACGTTGCCGATCTTATACTGGGGTCCCTCGGTGATGGGGATGACGATGGAGATGCGGCCGGCGCGGATATCCACCCGGGGCTCGCCCACCTTCACCTTGATGTAGCCGTGGTTCATGTAGAAGGAGGAGACCTTTTCCAGGTCGCGCTCCAGGACGTCCTTGTTGAGGCGGCCGGCGCCGGTGAACCAGGCCAGGACATTCCAGGTTTTGGTCTCCATGACCCCGCGCAGTTGGCGGGACTTGAAGGCGGTGTTGCCCTCGAAGTCGATTTCTTTGACGGACAGTTTGACGCCTTCGTCCACATTGAGGACGAGATTGACCTCGGTCTTGGTGAAGGGCTCCAGGTTGTAAGTGATTTTGGCTTCGTAATAACCTTTTTCCCGATAAAGAGCCAGGGCCTTGTCGATGCTGTCCCGGATGGCGGGTTCCGAGGCGACGCTGAATTTCTTCAGTTCCATCACCTCAAGGATTTTGTCCTTTTTGATTTTGCGGTTGCCCCGGACGATGATATCGCGGATGGCGGGCTTTTCTTCCACCAGCACGGTGAGGATGCGGCCCTGGGGGGTGTCACTGAGGTCAAATTTGACGTCGGTGAAATATCCCATTTTGAAGATGGCCTTGAGGTCTTCGCGCAGGCGGGCCGGGGAGATCATTTCCCCTTCCCGGGTTTGCATGGCGCCCAGGATGGCGTCCCGCTCGATGCGCCGGTTGCCCTTGATGTCGATTCTGGCGATGCGCTCCTTGCCCAGGATTTTGAGGGCGGTTTCCTGGGCCAGCTTGCGGGTCAGGTCGGGGACCATTTTGAGTCCGACGCCCTGGGCCTTAAGGGTGGCTGCGGGCGGGCGCGCCTTGAGGTCCAGGATGTGGGCCTCCAGGGAGAGGGCTTCGCCGATGACGATGAGGCGTCCCCAGACCACGACGTCGACTCCCAGCCTTTGGCCGATATCTCGGGCCTGGGGCTCGGTAACGGCCTCTTTCAGGCGGGCGAGTTCCTGACGGAAGGCCTCCGGAGGCGGCAGGGAGAAGCCCTCGGCCTGCAGGCGTTCCTGGAACTCGCGCCGGATTTTCTCTCCGACGAACTCCATGGGTGTTTTACTGAGCACCGTGAAAGGGAGCACCGCCACGCGTTTGAAAACAATATCCTGCTCCTGTGCCAGGGCGGCGCTGTGGAGCAGGGCCAGAGTAGCCGTCAGGATGAGCACCAGGCGTCTTGCCACCGTATTATCTCCCATGCCCGCGCGGCCAGGAGGGTTTCTTAGACGCGGGGCAGAATCACAGCCTTGCCGTCCACCAGGGTGATACTGCGGTCCAGGCTCCGGGCCAACTCCAGGTTGTGGGTGACGATGACCGAAGTGAGGCCCCGGGCCCGGTTGAGCCCCAGGAGCATCTCCTGGACCTGGGCGCCGCTTTTGGGGTCCAGGTTGCCGGTGGGCTCGTCGGCCAGGAGCATGTCCGGCTCCAGTACCAGGGCTCTGGCCACCGCCACCCGTTGCTGCTCTCCCCCGGAGAGGGTGGAGACGCGGTGGGAGAGGCGCTCCGCCAGGCCCACCTGCACCAGAATGGCCTCGGCCAGTTCCCGGGCCCGGGACGGAGGGACCCGGGCGATGAGAGCCGGCATCATGACATTTTCCAGGGCGTTGAATTCCGGCAGGAGGTAATGGAACTGAAAGACGAAGCCGATCCGGCGGTTGCGGAAAGCAGCCAGTCGGCGGTCATCCAGAGCGAACACATCTTCGCCGTCCCACAGGAGCCGCCCGGCGGTGGGTCGCTCCAGGGTTCCCAGGATATGCAGCAGGGTGGACTTGCCCACCCCCGAGGCCCCCACCACGGCCAGGGTCTCACCGGCAAAGATCTCCAGGTCCAAGCCGGTGAGGACTTCGACCTGGTTGCCGTTGCTGACAAAGGTCTTGACCAGGCCCTCCACCAGAATCTTGGGAGGGGCCGAATGCGCGTTTTGCTGCACCATGTTTAACCTGCTGCCAGGTAGCCTACCTTATCACGTTCTCAAAAGAGCGTCAACGCGTGAGCCCCGGGTGGAAAGTTTGTATCGATCTCGTTGTTGGTGTAGTGCGCTTGCCCCCGCACAGGCTGGAAGCCTGCGCCACCGAACTTTCACTCATAGCGGATGGCTTCCACCGGGTCCAGGCGGGCCGCCTGCCAGGAGGGATAGAGGGTGGCGACGAAGCTGATGACCAAGGCGGCGCCGATGATCATGAAGACGTCCATAAGCTGGATTTGCACCGGGAGGGTGGAGATGTAATAGACGTCCCGGGGCAGCTTGATGAATTCGTAGCGTCGCAGGAGCGCCGCCAGGGTGAGGCCCAGGACCAGCCCGAGGCTGGTGCCGATGACGCCGATGGTGAGGCCGTTGACGATGAAAATCTGCATGATGCTGTTTCGGGTGGCCCCCATGGATTTGAGGATGGCGATTTCCCTGGTCTTTTTCATGACCATCATGAACAGGGTGCTGGCGATGCCGAACGCGGCCACCAGGATGATGAGGGTGAGGATGATGAACATGGCCACTTTTTCCAGCTTGAGGGCGGCGAAGAGGCTGCGGTTCATGCGCATCCAGTCCTTCACCAGGAAGGTGGGACCCAGTTTGGCCTCCAGGGCCGCAGCCACCCGGTCGGCGGCATAGAGGTCTTGGACCTGGAGTTCCAGGCCGGTGACCCGGTTGCCCAGCCCCAGGAATTCCTGGACCCTGGGGATGCTGGCGAAGACCAGGTTGGAGTCGAACTCGTACATGCCGGTGTGGAAGACGGCCGTCACCCGGAAGGGCTTCATGCGCGGCATGCGGCCCATGGGGGTGAGGCTTCCCAGGGGGGAGATGATGTTGAGGTAGTCTCCCACGCGAAGGTTGAGGTTTTTGGCCATTTCATTGCCGATGGCCACCCGGGGCGGATCGTCGGGGGAGGCGTCGGCCAGGTCGGCGAAGTCGCCCTGCTGCACCGTCAGTCCCCTGGGTCCGCCCTGCTTGATGGTGGCCAGGTCCACCCCCCGGAGGACGCCGCCGGAGATGTTGCCCGGGGCTGAGAACATCACCTGGGTGAAGATGAAGGGAGAGGCCGAGACCACCTGGGGGATCTTGAGCAGCTCCCGGGCCAGGGAGTCGTCGTCGGCCAGGTTGGCGCCGGGCTTCGTCAGGATGACGTGGGCGTTGACGCTGAGGATTTTCCGTTTCAGGTCCTGATCGAAGCCGGTCATGACGCCGATGACCACCAGGAGGGCCATGACGCCCACGGCCACGCCGGCGGTGGAGATGACGGTGGACAAGGAGATGAAGCCCTTTTGCCGCCGCACGCCTCTAAGCAGCCGCCAGGCCACGAAGGTTTCGAAAAAACCCATGGGCTATTTCTCCGGCCGGAGCTGGGGGAAGAGGATGACGTCCCGGATGGAGGGGGAGTCGGTGAAGAGCATCACCACCCGGTCGATGCCGATGCCTTCACCGGCGGCGGGAGGCATGCCGTACTCCAGGGCCGTCAGGAAATCCTCGTCCAGCGCGTGGGCCTCCTCGTCCCCGGCCAGTTTGGCTTGAGCCTGTTTCTCAAAGCGCTGCCGCTGATCGTCGGGGTCGTTGAGTTCGGAAAAGGCGTTGGCCATTTCCCGGCCGGCGATGAAGAGCTCGAAGCGGTCCACCACCTGGGGATTCTCGTCATTGCTGCGGGACAGGGGCGAGGTTTCGGTGGGATATCCCACCACGAAGGTGGGCTGGAGCAGGTGCGCCTCCACCTTGAGGTCGAAAAGCTTGGTGAGGGCGCGGCCGTAGCCTTCGCCGGGTCGGAGAGCGACTCCCTCCTTTTGGGCCAGGGCCAGGAGGGCTTCCCGGTCGCGCACCACCTCCGGCGGGATGCCGCCCACCAGGGTGAGGGAGTCTTTGAGGTCCAGGCGTTGCCAGGGAGGGGTGAAGTCGATCAGTTGTCCCTGGTAGTGGAGGGTGAGGCTGCCGTTCAGTTCCAGGGCCAGGGAGACGAAGAGCTCTTCGGTGAGGTTCATCAGATCGTCGAAGGTGGCGTAGGCCTGATAGAACTCCAGCATGGTGAACTCGGGGTTGTGCAGGGTGGAGAGCCCTTCGTTCCTGAAGTTGCGGTTGATTTCGTAAACCCGCTCCATGCCGCCCACCACCAGGCGCTTGAGGTACAACTCCGGGGCGATGCGCAGGTAGAGGGTGGTGTCCAGGGCGTGGTGGAAGGTTTCAAAGGGTCGGGCGGTGGCCCCTCCGGGGATGGGCTGCATCATCGGGGTTTCCACCTCCAGGAACCCGCGGGTCTCCAGGAACCGGCGGAGGTGTCGGATGAGGGCGGCGCGTCGCTGGAAGACCTGGCGAACCTCAGGGTTGACCAACAGGTCCAGGTAGCGCTGCCGGTAGCGCTGCTCCACGTCGGTGAGGCCGTGGAATTTTTCCGGCAGGGGGCGCAACGTTTTGGTGAGGAGGACAAAGTCCTGCACCATGAGGGTGAGTTCGTCGGTTTTAGTGCGGAACAGGGCGCCCGTGACGCCGATGATATCCCCCAGGTCCAGCTTTTTGAAGCGGGCGTAGACCTCCGGTCCCGCCGTTTGCTTTTGCAGATACACCTGCAGGCGGCCGGAGCCGTCCTGGAGGTGCGCGAAGCTGGCCTTGCCGAACTCCCGGATGAGCACCAGTCGGCCGGCCAGAGCGAAGGTGTGGTTGAGGGCTTCCAGGGCCTGACGGTCGGAGGCGCCATGGAGCCCCAGGATCTCGGCGACGCTGTGACTGGGGCGGAAGCGGTTGCAGTAGGGGTCGATGCCCTGGGCGCGCCACTGGGCCACCTTGGCGCGGCGTTGGGCCATGATGCGGTCAATGAGAGCCATCGAGCAAACCTAGGGGAGGCGCCCGGGCGGCGCCGGGAATTTTCCTGTCAAACTTTTAGTATATAGATTATTGTTGCCCGGCTAGTCAAGGGCATATTGGCGAGAGGGCGGGGGAACAGGTTTAGTGAGGCCGCCGCTCTGTACAAACTTTCAGTTATTAGAGTGGGGTTGGGGGAAAAAAGTGAAGGTGTGGACGGGCAACGGTGGATGCAGGGACGAAAGATCGAAATATCATGGGGCGCGGTGCGCACCCTGGGCGACTTGTGGGCAATGATAAGCCCATCAAGGGGGAGGGAACAGAACGACTTTTCGGATGAACGCCAGTTAAATCTATTTCTGTTAACAGGTTATGGTTGTTTCCTCCCTTCCCTGCCCGTCAGTCCAGGGCCAATTTCCCCTTGACAAGGAAGCGAGGGCGGCCCTAAAGTTAGGTACCCCCTCAGACGAGAAAGAGACATGTTCGTTGCCCGCAATTTTTTGGAGTCCCTGGCCCTGATCCTGGACTACGCCCTGGTTATCTACATGTGGCTCATCATCGCCCGGGCGGTGCTCTCCTGGGTCAACCCCGACCCCCGCAACCCCATCGTCCGCTTCCTTTACCAGGTCACTGAGCCGCTGTTGTCGTTCCTGCGGCGCCGCCTCCCCCTGATGGCGGGGGGGCTGGACCTCTCCCCCCTGGTGGTGCTGGCCGCCATCCTCTTCCTCCGACACTTTCTGGTGCAGACCCTGGTGGACCTGGCCCGCACCCTGGGCTGAACGCCGTGGACTGTCTGCTGCCCACCTGCCAGGGCTATGTGCTGCGCCTTCTGGTGGTGCCCGGGGCGGCCCGCACCCAGGTGGTGGGCCTGCACGGCGAGCGCCTGAAGATCAGGGTGGCGGCCCCGCCCGAGAAAGGCGCGGCCAACCGGGAGCTGCTGGCCTTTCTGGCCCGCCGCCTGGGTCTGTCCAAAAGCGCCCTGAAACTCACCGGCGGCGCCGGCAGCCGGGAGAAGGTAGTGGCCGTCCACGACCTCTCGCCGGACCTGGGTGACCGTCTCCGGGCCCTGGTACCCCCCTCCCCCTAGCGCCTATCCCAGTACTGTCCGGTAGGGATTTTGCAGTTGCCTGTTTTTTCAGCCCCCTCCCCACGGTGGGAGGGGGTTGGGGGAGGGGGGCTAATTAGGCAATCCCCTGTCATTACGATTAATTTCGCCACCCCCACCCCGGCCCTCCACCATCAAGGGCATTGGCGCTAACTTAAGGAAGCAGTGGGTATGCCAAGGGTAACCTGTTGAACAGTCAAGATAAATCCCCCCTTACCCCCCTTTAGCAAAGGGGGGAAAATGAAAGGACTTTTGGACTACTGAACGCAGTAGCACTATTACATGTCCGGCGGCCTTTTTGCTATGCGCCTCCTTTTCTCTCAGGGCCGAAACATCAAAGCTGGAAGGAAATATCCTGGTCAGAGATGTCTTGTTAGCAAAAATCGTGCCGGACAGCACTGCGCCTTTCCCTCCCTTCCCCGGGCCGATCTTCCCGCCCTGCCTTGACAAGAGGGCTGCCGATGATAATTTTAAAGGCCAACAGGGGGGTTGTTTCTATTCGGTAAGGAGTGTCCGGGGGGATGAGGGATTATTACCAGATTCTGGGCCTGCCGCCGGGCGCCACCCCCGAGGAGCTGAAGAGCGCCTACCGCCGGCTGGCCTTGAAACATCATCCTGATCGAAATCCCGGCGACCGGGTCGCCGAGGAAGAATTCAAGCAAATCTCCGAAGCCTACCAGGTTCTATCCGACCCGGAAAAAAGGCATCTGTACGACTTATACGGCCACGCCGGCCTGAACGGCATGGACCTGGGCGGCTTTGGCGGCTTCGACGACGTTTTCGGCAGTTTCGGGGAAATCTTCGAAGACTTCTTCGGCTTCGGACGGACCCGCACCCGGAAGAACCGCCCCCAGCCCGGAGCCGATCTGCGCCACCAGGTGGACATTACCCTGGATGACGTGGTCAAAGGCATGGAGGCGGACCTGGAGATTCCCCGGAGAGCCGTCTGCCCTGCCTGTCAGGGCAACGGCATGGCTCCCGGCGCCAAGCGGCGGACCTGCAGCCGCTGCGGCGGCCGGGGACAGGTGGCCCAGAGCCGGGGGCTCCTCAGGGTGTACGCCACCTGTCCCGGTTGCCGGGGCGAGGGCAGCTTCATCGCTTCACCCTGCGAGACCTGCCAGGGTACGGGCACCGTGATGGAGCGCCGCAGGATGCAGGTGCGCATCCCCCCCGGGGTGGACCACGGCACCCGCCTGCGCCTCCGAGGCGAGGGCGAGAGGGGCCGTTTCGGGGGCCCCCCCGGCGACCTTTACCTGGAAGTGTCCCTGGCCCCCCACCCCCTCTTCACCCGCAAGGGGAAAGACCTGCATTACCGCATCCACCTGTCCTTCGTGGCCGCCGCCCTGGGCCAGGAGATCACGGTCCCCACCCTCAACGGCCAGGCCCCTCTGACCATCCCCCCCGGCACTCAGTCCGGCGAGGTCTTTCGCCTGCCGGGGGAGGGCGTGCCGGATCTCCGCAGCCGCAAACCAGGGGACCTGGTGGTGGAGATTCAACTTAAAACGCCGTCCATCCTCAACGAGCAACAGGAGGAACTTCTGCGGGAATTTCTCCGCCTGGAGGGGGAAGCCGCACTGCCGGAGTGAAACCGCCGCCGACCCTGTACGTTCAGCCGCTTGCCGCGCCCTGCCCCGGTATCAAAGGACTATGGGCAGAAGGTCCAGCAATTGCCTCGGAGCCGGGGGCTCAGGCGCTAGGAAGGACGCGAACCATGGACCGGCCTCCCGTCCAGATCGGCCCATTCCTCCGCCGGCCCTATCCGTCCAACCTGGTGTTGGACCTGCACTCTTATTGCAACGCCCGCTGCTTGGTCTGCCCCCATCCGGAGCTTTCCCCCAGGCTGCCCCGGGGGCGCATGGACCCGGAGCTGTTCCGCCGCATCATCGGCGAGTTCGGGGAAATCGCCCGGACCCGCCCCATCCGGGGGCACGTGGTCCTCTCCAACTTCAGCGAGCCCTTCCTGGACCCGGACATCTTCAGCAAAATCAGTTTCATCCTGGCCCAGGGCCTGCATCTCATCCTCCAGACCAATGCCGCCGCGCTCTTTCCCCGACGGGTGGACCGCCTGCTGGCCACGGGGTTTCGGGGTAAGATTTTTATAAGCTGCCACGGCCTCACCCCGGAGGTCTATCGCAAGGTGATGGGCCTGGAAGCCCGGCGCACCCTGGCCAACATTGACTACCTCATCTCCCGCTATCCCAAAGAGTTGTTGCAGATCCGGGCCATTCCCTTTGAGTGGCCCCTGGGGGAGGTGCTGCGGGTGAAGCGCCGCTGGCGGGAACGGGGCGTGCCGGTCAAGATCTTCGCGCCCAACGCCCGCACCGGCCTGGTGGGCCGCTGCCTCTCCTGGCGCTGGAAATATCCCGGCGAGAAGTTGAAGGGCTGCAAGAAGACCCTGCCGCTGCGTGATCTGGTGGTGGCTTTTGACGGGGAGGCGCTGCTGTGCTGCGAGGACATGGGGCGGGGCGCAGTCCTGGGAAGCCTGCGGGAGCAAAGCCTCCTGGAGCTGTGGAACTCCCCGGCAGCCCTGAAGATCGTGCGCCGGGTCTTCGCCCTGGAACCCAGCCCCCCCGATTTTCCCTGCAAACGCTGCGAATTCGGCGTTTCCACCCTGCCCCGCAAGGTCATCAGGGCTCTGGGCCACGAACTGACCCGCCTGCGCACCTGTTTTCTGTAAAAGATTTTCCCCTGCCCTAACCGCCGGGCCGTCGGCTTCGCCGGACCAGGAAGGCTGACAGGAAAAAGACCAGGGAGAGCAGCAGCACCACGGTGGCGCCGGAGGGCCAATCAAGCTGGTAGGAGAGGAGCAGCCCCCCCACGGTGGCCCCGGCCGCGGCCCCCATGGAGACGGCCACCATGGTGCGGATGTGGCCGGCCAGATTGCGGGCCACGGCCCCGGGGATGACCAGCAGAGCCGACACCAGGATGATGCCCACCAGATAAATGGAGACAATGACCACCAGGGCCATGAGGATGAGGAAGAGGTTGCGCAGCGCCTGCACCGGCACGCCGCTCACCCAGGCCATCTCCTCGTCGAAGCTGAGGAAGACCAGCTCCTTGAAGCAGAGCGCCAGGGTTGCGGCCACCGCCACCGCCACCCCCAGAATCTGCAGCACCTGCCGGGGGCCGATGGCCAGGATGTTGCCGAACAGGAAGCTGAAGACGTCCACGTTGTAGGTGCGGGAGAGGTGCAGGAAGATCACCCCCAGGGCCATGGAGGCGGCGAAGAAGATGCCGATGGCGGCGTCCTCCTCCAGGCGGCCCCGCCCGCGGGCCCATTCGATGAGCAGGGCCACCAGCACCGAAAAAACGACGCCGGTCCACAGGGGGTCCACCCCCAGGAGGAAGCCCAGGGCCACGCCCCCGAAGGCGGAGTGGGAGATGCCCACGCCGATGAAGGCCAGGCGGCGCAGGATGACGAACACGGAGAGCAGCCCGCACAGCAGGCTCAGCACCAGGCCCGCCAGCAGGGCCCGCTGAAAAAAGCCCAGGGCCAGCAGTTCAGTCATCGTGCACCCGCACTACGCGGTGGGGGATTTGCCCGTGGAAGAGATATTCCACGCTGCAGCCGAAGGTGTTCTCCAGAGCCAGCCGGCCGATGGGCGGCGCCTGGTGCAGGTGCACCCGCCGGTTGAGGCAGACGATGTCGTCCACGTGGGTGGCCACCGCGCCGATGTCGTGGGAGACCATGAGCACGGTGAGCCCCAGATCCTCCCGGACGCGCTGCACCAGGTCGTAGAGGTCGTCCTGGGCGCAGGCGTCCAGGGAGACGGTGGGCTCATCCAGGATTAACAGGCGGGGCTCGACGGACAGCGCCCGGGCGATGAAGACCCGCTGCTGCTCCCCGCCGGAAAGATCGCCGATGGGGCGGTCCGCCAGGTGGGCGATGCCCACCCGCTCCAGGTTCTCCTGGGCGACCCGCCGGTCCGCCGGGGCAGGCCGGCGCCCCAGGCCGATCTGGCCGTAGCGCCCCATGAGCACCGCGTCCAGCACGGTGATGGGAAAACGGGGATTGGTCAGGGGCCGCTGGGGCAGGTAGC
>VGSQ01000082.1 GCA_016874975.1 Deltaproteobacteria bacterium | reverse complement strand
GGTGGGTCCAAGGCCATCTCAGCCATCATTGCCGCCCTGCACGCCGACACCGATTCTTTAATTAAATTAGCAGCATGAAAGAAAAATCTTTCTCAAAAAAATAAAAACTCGGATTCAGTAGCACAGGCTTCCAGCCTGTGCCAAAAAAGATATTTTACCTGTTAATTTGATTTTAATTATTAATTCCAATAAGATGTCATCTATTTTCAAAACTTTATGAATAAGGCGGGCTAGGCCGACCCTAAACCATGAAAAAGATTTGCTGCGGGGAGGACCGGGGAGCAGTGAGCCCGGCTCTGATTTTTCGGAGCCAAAGCCTTCGGGCGGCGGTGGGCGAATCGGCAAGGATGAGCGGAATCTTGCGCAGGCTGAAGCCTGCGCCTGCATTTTCCGGCGGATGGCGGTCCGAAGCAGTTCTGTAGGGTGCTTCTCACGCACCATTGCCAGGGTTAGCGGCCGGCAGGGAGGCGCGCCCCACCCGGCTTTTCCTGAAGCGCGAAAAAAACACCGGCGGGACGCCGGTGCCACCAACGCCTTTCCCCATCTTGGCGTCCATCCTAAACCCGGAACCAAAAACCCAAAACCTCACCCTGACACCTGACACCTGGCACCTGGCACCTGATCCCCCGCCCATTGACAACCGGCCCGCTGCCTCTCATCCCCCTCTCCCCCGTGTTTGGACCGGGGAGATGGGTAACACATTTTCAGGTTAGACTAAAAGGTTTGTGTCCAGATTATGAGTTTCGTGCTATCTTCATACTCCCCGGCGGGGGAGAGGGCCGGGGTGGGGGGAGAACTTTTCCTGCTTTGCGGGTGAGCCCCGGGCTCATGGGCTCGGGGCCGGCGCGCCGTCGCCCTGCCGGCCTCCGGCTCACTCCTCCCGGAAATACCGCATGGTGGTTTTTTTCAGTTCCGTTTCACTGAAGAGGATCTCAAAGCGGGACAGCCCCGCCTCGGCGGCCATCCGGTCCGCCAGGGCGGTGATCTCGGCGGGTGTTTTGGCGTGCAGCATGGTGTAGAGGTTATAGGGCCATCCCGGGGCCGGGTCCCGGGCGTAGCAGTGGGTGACGGCCCGGTGCCGGGCAAACATCTCGCCCACCTCGGTGAGCCGGGCCGCGGGTACTTGCCAGGTCACCATGGCGTTGGCCCCGAACCCGGAAAGTTGGTGGCGCAGGGTGGCCCCGAAACGGCGGATGTAGCCCTTCTTCTGGAGGCTCTGCACCGCGGCCAGGAACTTTTCTTCGCTCACCCCCACCTGCCGGGCCAGCTCCATAAAAGGGCGGGGCGCAATCTCCACATCCCGCTGCAACCCCAAAATCACCCGCCGTTCCAGTTCCGTAAGCATGCTCCAGCCTCTCGCCTGCCGGGAGTTTATCAATCAAGGGACGGTTCTCGACAAGGGCCTGGATGTCCATAAGGCCCCCAATAATAATTCCTCACATTGACGTTGAGCCAATCATGGCAAACTCATATGCCTTGTCGTTCTGCGCCTCGGGCAGAATCCCGCTCCTGCGCCGGCAGCTTGCCGAGACAATATTATAATCCATTATTATCAATAAGATAGCCGAGTTGCCGTTGTCAACCTGCATCACGCCGGCTCCCGGAGACGCCGAGGGATTATTTCCATCTTTGAGAGTCGGCTGCCCCGCCCTTTTTACCTGTACATCTTCTTCATCTGGCCCGGGGGCCCGCCACCCTGCATTTTCTTCATCTGGCCCGGGGGCATGGGCTGGCCGCCCCAGCCGGTCTTTCTCCCTTTGGCCCAGCCGGGCGGATTCTTGAAGAAAGGGGCCTGCACCTGATAGAAAACCGGGGGCAGCATAGTGACGGCCTGCCAGGGGCCGCCGGCGCCCCGTCCCATGTACCACTGCCCCTGATGCCAGCAGTAGAGGTTGTTCTGGAAGCGGAACAGGTCCAGGGCCAGGTTGGGGGCGTACTGTACCCCCGGAGCCTCGGGCACCGCCTTCCAGGCCGGGGTTCCCGTCAGGACAGGCGCCGCCGCGCCTTTCCCCTGGGCCCCGGCCGACGCCACCATCAGCACCAGCATCATCCCCAAAACTCCCGCTGATAATCTCAGGGTCTTCATGTCCTTTCCTCCCGATTCTTTAGGGTTTTGGACCTTCATTATATCAGTATGATTAACCGGTTGTTGCGCCCCTCACCCCCACCCTTCCCTTAAGCGGGCGGAGCATTGTCCGTAACCATCTGAGTTCCTTGCAAAACATCCGGCGCAGCGTCATGGTTGACGAAATATCAGGGGGGCCGGTGCGCACCCTGAACTGGACCATGTTCAGGTCCTCGGTAACCGCAGGCTTCAGCCTGAACCTAATACTACTACGTTAAATTTAATTTAAAGTGCTTTCGTTAGCCGGTGAAGATGGACTTTCCTCTTGCATATGGGGCACCTGCCGGTCCAGGTGGCCAGGATTCTTTGCATCAGCCAGCGAACCATTGGGAGGGTCAACCCAGAAGTTTTTTTTATCCCGAAGCGTTTCCAGCAATAGGAAGCCATAGGAGGCTCTTGCAAAATTCTCTCTTTGTCCTGGGAAAGGGCGGCGGTTTTGAAAACGCTCTGCAAGATGGCAACCTCTTTCATGGTGCGCGGTGCGCACCCTACGCGGGGACCAGAACATCGGAGGATTCTGTAGGGTGTGCACCGCGCACCATGATTTTTCGGAAATCGTAATGCTGTCCGTAAGTTTTGCAAGAAGCTCATCATAACATGCCGATTTTACTTAAAATCCCCCTAAATCCCCCTTTTCCAAAGGGGGACTTCGGGTCACCGACTGCTCATTCCCCCCTTTGGCAAAGGGGGGCAAGGGGGGATTTATCTTGACTGTTCAACAGGTTACCCTTGGCATACCCACTGCTTGCTTAAGTTAGCGCCAATGCCCCCCAACCCCCTCCCACCAGGGGAGGGGGAGTTTTCGGATGAGAGCCAGGCTATTCCAACTCCAAAAACCCCAGGCTGGTAAGCACTTCGGCCCGGTCTTCGTGGAGGAGCACCATGTCCTCCAGGCGCACGCCGCCCCAGCCGGTGAGGTAGATGCCCGGCTCCACGGTGAAGATGCTGCCGGCTTTTAAGGGGGTGACCCGGTCTTTGTAAGGGCTCAGGCTGGGGGCTTCGTGCACCGCCAGGCCCACGCCGTGGCCCAGGGAGTGGCCGAAGGCCTCCCCGTAGCCGGCGGCCATGATGACCTCCCGGGCCAGGGCGTCCGCGGCGTCGCTCATCATGCCGGGGACGATGCCCGCTTCGGCCCGGCGCTGGGCCTCCCGCACGGTGCGATAGACCTCCCGGAATCGGTCTGAGGGCGGCCCCAGGCACAGGGTGCGGGTGAGGTCGGCGCAGTAGCCTTCCAGCCGGGCCCCCAGGTCCAGGATGACCGGGTCGCCCTCCCGGAGCGCGTAATCGCCGGGGTGGTGATGGGGCCGGGCGCTGTTGGGGCCTGCGGCGACGATGGGGGAGAAGGCCAGGCCGTGCGCCCCGCCTTCCCTGAGACGCCGCTCGATTTCCCAGGCCACCCGGCGTTCGGTGAGCCCCGGAGTCACCAGGGGCGCCACCTCCCGGAAAACGGCTTCGGTCAACGCCAGGGCCCGGCGCATGAGGGCCGCCTCTTCGGGGGTTTTAACCTCCCGGAGGCTCTCCACCATGCCCTCCCGGGGCGACCACTCCACCTCGACGCCGGCCTGGAGGGCGTCCCCTGCCAGGCGCTCGTAAGAGCGACAGGTCAGATACCCCGCCTCGAACCCCAGCCGACGGATCCCCAGTTCTTTCAGCAATCCGGCCAGGGTGTCGCCCAGGCCGGCCTGGTAGGTCAGCACCTCGAAGGCCGGGGCCTCCCGGGCGGCCCAGTCCCGGTAGCGGAAATCGGTGAGCAGATAAGCGGCTCCGGCGCTGATAAGCAGAGACCCGCACGATTCGGCGAGCATTTCCTCCCGGGCGGAAAAGCCGCTCAGGAAGCGGCGGTTTTCCGGCCCGGAGACCAGCAGGGCGTCCAATTCCTTTTCGGCCAACAGGGTGCGCAGGCTCGCAAGCCGCGTTGTCTGGAGGGAAGTCTGCATGTCCGCCATTGTCCGGCAAGTCCTTGAGAAAGACAAGGGCGGCGGCCGGTTTTTCTTAAAGGAAACCGGGGCTGCGGTCGAAAAGAAAACAGAATCGGGCCACGGGGCTGCCGGGGCCGGACGGGCCTCAAAACCGGCGGGCGGCGGCCGGCGAGCCCTGTTTTCCGGATTCCCCAACGGGTCCCTTAACACCACAATCCGTTTGGATGCCGACCGTTGCCGACACTCCGCGGACCGTTCTCCCTGCCCGGAGCAACGCGGCGTTTGGGGGTCGGGCCGGCAGCGTGGAAACAGGCTGAGAAGATATGGCCAGCTACATCGACTTCGGTATGAAGGTGCTGGTGGCGGACGACTTCGCCACCATGCGCAAAATCATCCGGAACATCCTGAAACAGATCGGTTTTGAGGACATCGTCGAGGCCGAGGACGGCAACGCCGCCCTGCAGGTGCTTAAGTCGGAGAAGGTGGGGCTGGTGGTCACCGACTGGAACATGCCCAACCTTTCCGGTATCGAGCTGTTGGAGAAGATCCGTCAGAATCCGCAGACCCGGGACCTTCCGGTGCTGATGGTGACCGCCGAAGGGCTCAAGGAAAATGTCGTCATCGCGGTGAAGGCGGGGGTGAACAACTACGTGGTCAAGCCCTTTACGGCGGAGACGCTCCAGGAGAAGATCGAAGCCATTTTCAAGAAGCTGGCCGGGGCCTGAGGGCTGTGCGCCGTCAGGAAGTTGTCCGAAGCAGTGGCGCCCGGGCCGTGGGCGCACCCGTAAGACATGAAAAGTCAGGTGGGGCGGGCGTCTCTGCCCGCCGCCTTTGGGCACAGGCTTTCAGCCTGTGCGCCGCACCGGCAAGATGCCGGCGCCACCAAGAACTTTTCAAGACAGTTACTCATGGG
This sequence comes from Deltaproteobacteria bacterium, assembly GCA_016874975.1. Taxonomy (GTDB): domain Bacteria; phylum Desulfobacterota; class Desulfobaccia; order Desulfobaccales; family 0-14-0-80-60-11; genus VGSQ01. The sequence continues at coordinate 10,756 of VGSQ01000082.1, read as the reverse complement.
CCTGAGGCCCACTCACAAAGCATGAAAAGTTCTCCCCCTCACCCCAGCCCTCTCCCCCATCGGGGGAGAGGGGGATAAGGAACTTTTCATAGCAGTTGCTCATGGGCCTGGGGCTCACCCGCAAAGCATGAAAAGTTCGGTAGGGAGGGCCTCTGTATCCACCACAAGCAATTGATTAAACTGGACAAATCGCACCAGTAAAAAAACTTTTCATAGCAGTCCCTCATGGGCCCTTGGCCCACCCATAACACATGAAAAGGCCGGTGGGGCGGGCGTCTCTGCCCGCCGCCTTTGGGCACAGGCTTTCAGCCTGTGCGCCGCACCGGCAAGATGCCGGCGCCACCAAGAACTTTTCAAGACAGTTACCCATGAGCCTGGGGCTCACCCGCAAAGCATGAAAAGTTCGGCAAGGAGGGCCTCTGTATCAACCACAACCAATTGATAATACATCACAAAACGCACCATACAAAAAACTTTTCATAGCAGTCGCGCCTGAGCCTGCGGCTGCAATGCATGGTCTTTTATCTGCAGGCGTCCCGGCGGTGCGGACGGAGGCGGCAGGGGGATAGGGAGCCGATGAGGCAGGCAGAGTTGGCCGACGTGGCCGCAGGATTGGAACATCTGGCCCTCAAGGTGGTGATGCTGGACGAAGGCGACGTGGCCGCGCTGGGGGCCTTTCTCGCGGAAATCGACCGGCTGAAGCCCCTTTTCGATTCGCTGGGGGAGGAGTCCGCCCTCCTGGTGTTGGAGCATCTGGAGCGGGTGGGCAACGGCCTGGTGTTGCGGGAGCTGGACAATGCGGTGGCGGGCCTGGAGATGCTCAACCAGGGAGTGACCCTGCTGTTGGACTGGGCCAGGGCCGGGGACTGGGTCGCGGTCCGGCCGGCCTGGGATTCCTTTCAGCGGCTGGCGTCGGCCGACGCGCCGCCGGCGTCCCTTTCGCCCCCCCTGGACTTTGTGAACGATCCGGAGTTGGTGGGCGGCTTTCTCCTGGAGGCCCAGGAGCACCTGGAGGGCATCGAAACCCGGCTGGTGTTTCTGGAGCAGAACCCCGAGGACCTGGAGGCCATCAACGCCATCTTCCGGCCCTTCCACACCATCAAGGGGGTGGCGGGCTTTCTCCAGCTGACCCAGATCCAGGAGGCGAGCCATGAGGTGGAGTCGGTCCTGGACCAGGTGCGCAGCGGCCACTTAATCGTTTCCCCGGACCTGGTCAACCTGGTCCTGGCCGCGGTGGACCTCCTGAAGGAGATGCTGGCGGACCTGAGGGAGGCATTGGCTCAGGGCCGTCCGGTCACGCTTTTTGACCTGGGGCCCCTCAAGGCCGGGATCGCCCAGGTGGCTCAGCCCGCAACGGACGGCCCCCGGTTGGGTGAGATTCTGATGGACCGGGGGGAGCTGGAGGCCGAGGAGCTGGAAGAGGCCCTGGAAATCCAGCGAGCCCAGGAGCAGCCCCGGCCCCTGGGGGAAATCCTGGTGGAGGATGGGCGGGTGCCCCCCCAGAAGGTGGCCCAGGCCCTGGTGCAGCAATTGGGCAAGACCCGGCCCGCGTCCGAAGGGCCTGCGGCCGAAACGGTCAAGGTGGACCTGGCCAAGGTGGACAACCTGGTGGACCTCATGGGCGAGCTGGTCATCGTCCAGAGTCAGGTGCGGCAGAATCCCCAGATCCTGGCCCTGGCCGACCAGAAGCTCACCCGGGACCTGGGGCAGATGGCCCGCATCACCTCGGAGCTGCAAAAGATCTCCATGTCCATGCGCATGATCCCCATCGGCGCCACCTTCCGCAAGATGGTGCGCCTGGTGCGGGACCTCTCCCAAAAGGTGAAAAAATCCGTGGCCCTGCACCTGGAAGGGGAGGACACGGAGATCGACCGCAACATGGTGGAGACCATCTACGACCCCCTGGTGCACCTGGTGCGGAACGCCGTGGACCACGGCCTGGAGACGCCGGAGGAGCGCCGGGCCGCGGGCAAGAACCCGGAGGGCTCCCTGTGGCTGCGGGCGTATCATAAGGGGGGCAACATCATTATCGAAATCGAGGACGACGGCCGGGGGCTGGACCGGGAAGCCATCCTGGCCAAGGCCCGGGGGCGCGGCCTGGTGGCCGACGGGGACCAGCTCAGCGCCGCCCAGGTCGACTACCTCATCTTCCAGCCCGGCTTCAGCACCGCGCCGGAGGTGACGGACATCTCCGGGCGGGGCGTGGGCCTGGACGTGGTGGGGCAGACGGTGGAGCGGCTGCGGGGCAAAATCGAAATCAGCTCCCACCCCGGGGAGGGCTGCCGCCTGACGCTGCGGCTGCCCCTGACCCTGGCCATCATCGACGGCATGGTGGTGAAGGTGGGTGAAGAGCGCTACGTGCTGCCCACGGTGGGGGTGCGGGAGACCCTGCGCCCCTCGGGCGACGACTATTTTACGGTGTCGGGCAAGGGTGAACTCATTCGGGTGCGTGACCGCCTGCTGCCCCTGGTGCGGCTGCACCGCCTCTTTGAGGTGGGCGAGGCGGACATCTCCCCCACCGCCGCCCTGGTGATGGTGGTGGAGCACGAAGGCGAGCAGCGGGCCCTGCTGGTGGACGAGATTCTGGGCAAGCAGGAAGTGGTGATCAAGTCTTTGGGGCACGTCTTCCAGAAGCTTTCCGGCCTGGCCGGGGGCACCATCCTGGGGGACGGCCGGGTGGGGCTGATTTTGGATCTGGCCGGCCTCATGGAACTGGAAAAGGGCAACGCCCGAGAACATACACGGAGGATGATGACATGAGACGGTTCCGTTTGAGCATCCGCATGAAGATTTTGGGGCTCTTCCTCCTCTTTCTGGGGGTCTTTTGCGGGGTGATCTTCGGCTGGGTGCTGCCGGCCATGCAGAAGGCGATTTTCCAGGAGAAGCAGGCGCTGACCCAATATATGGTGCAAAGCGTCATGGGCCTGCTGAATGAGTACGTAGAGCGGGTCAGAAAGGGGGAATTTTCCCAGGAAGACGCCCAGCAGCGGGCCATGAACCGCATCAAACACATGCGCTACGGGCCCGAGGGCAAGGATTATTTCTGGATCAACGACTTTAAGCCCGCCATGGTGATGCATCCCTTCCGGGCCGATCTGGACGGCAAGGACCTGAGCGACTTCAAGGACCCCCAGGGCAAGGCCCTGTTCGTGGAGTTCGCCAAGGTCTGCCGGGAGGCGGGGGAGGGCTTCGTCACCTACATGTGGCAGTGGAAGGACGACAAGACCCGCATCGTTCCCAAACTCTCCTACGTCAAGGCCTTCGCCCCATGGGGTTGGATCGTGGGCACCGGCATTTACACCAATGATGTCTCCGAACAGATCGGGGGGCTGCGGAAAAACCTGCTGCTGGTCATTATCCCGGCGGTGCTGCTGCTGCTGGGATTGCTGTACATCCCGGTCAGGGACCTCAAGCACCTGGTGCAGATGGCTGCCGGACTGCACACCGTGACCCGGGACGTGAAGGGCGCCTCCGGCCAGATGGCCGGCGCCTCCCAAAGTCTGGCCCAGGGGGCGGCGGAGCAGGCCGCGGCCTTGGAGGAAACCTCCTCGTCTCTGGAGGAGATGAGCTCCATGACCCGGGCCAACGCGGAGCACGCCAAGCAGGCGGACGCCCTCATGGAGGAGACGGGCCGGGTGGTGGAGGCGGCCAACCGCTCCATGGGCGACCTCACCGCCTCCATGAAGGAGGTGTCGGCGGCCAGCGAGGACACGGCCAAGATCATCAAAACCATCGACGAAATCGCCTTCCAGACCAACCTGTTGGCCCTGAACGCGGCGGTGGAGGCCGCCCGGGCCGGGGAAGCGGGGGCGGGCTTTGCGGTGGTGGCCGACGAAGTCCGCTCTCTGGCCATGCGGGCCGCGGACGCGGCCAAGAACACCGCCAGCCTCATCGCCACCACGGTGTCCCGGGTCAAGGAGGGCTCGGACCTGGTCAGCAAGGCGGGCTCAGCCTTCGGCGAAGTGGCGGGCAGCACCGGCAAGGTCAAGGAGCTGGTGGCGGAGATCGCCGCGGCCTCCACCGAGCAGGCCCAGGGGGTGGACCAGATCAACAAGGCCATCCAGGAGATGAACCAGGTCACCCAGAAGACCGCGGCCAACGCCGAGGAGTCGGCCTCCGTGTCCGAGGAACTCAACGCCCAGTCGGAGAAGATGAACGCCTACGTCAACCAGCTCACGGTCATCGTCACCGGCAAGAACCAGGTGGACCCGGGCCGGGCCGCGGCCCTGGCTGGACCGACCCCGCCGGCCGGCAAACGCCTGCCGGTGGGCCGGGGCGGCAAAGAGCGGAAGCTGCCGGCCCCGGTGAGTCGGGGCGGGGTGACCCCGGCCCAGGTCATTCCTCTCGAAGATGAACACTTCAAGGACTTTTAGGGCCGAACGCCCCGGTCCGAGGGAGAGCGACGCCGATCCGGGGTGCGACCGCCGGCGCAGGCCGAGGGGACCGAACCAGAGATGGCCGGGCCGGGGGGCGGGAATTGCAGTCCTCCGGACGGCATTTAAGGAAATGGGCGGATTCCGCCGATTAGGAAACCAAGGAGAAGCCCCGCCCCAGGGGCATCGACGCCACAGCAGCCGCCGGGGCCGGCCCACGCCTGGGCCCGCGGGGGCGAGGACCACGGAACCATGACCCAGGCAGCCCAGCGCATCAACCAGAGCGGCTTTGCCCTCAAGGAGCGGGAGGGCAAATACCTCACCTTCACCCTGGCCGGGGAGGACTACGGCCTGGAAATCCTGAAGGTGCGGGAAATCATCGGCATGATGGACATCACCGGCATCCCCCAGACGCCGGATTTCGTCAAAGGGGTGATCAACCTGCGGGGCCGGGTGATCCCGGTCATCGACCTCAGGCTCAAATTCGGCCTGCCGCCCATGGAATACGGGGAGCGCACCTGCATCATCGTGGTGGACGCAGCCGGCCCCGGCGGCGCCCTGCAGATGGGGGTGGTGGTGGACGCGGTGAGCGAAGTGATGAACGTGAGCGGCGAAGACATCGAGCCGCCGCCCTCCTTCGGGGCCCGCATCCGCACGGCTTACATTTTGGGGATCGCCAAGGCCAGAGGGGGCATCAAGATACTGTTGGACATCGACCGGGTGCTCACCGCCGAGGAATTGGCGGTCATGGAGCTTCCGGGCAGTTGAGAAAGACGAGGGTGCCATGGCGGCTCATTGCGCCTCCAACTGCCCCACCCCGCCGCGGGACAGCCCTCGCTTCGGAGAGGTCCCCCTGCCGGCTGTCACCCCGGACCTGAGCGACCGGGAGTTCTACCAGTTCTCCCGGCTCATCCACCAGCACGCCGGCATTCAGTTATCCGTGCAGAAGAAGGAGCTGGTCCGGGCGCGGCTCACCAAAATCCTGAAGGCCCGGGGGGTGACCAGTTTCGCGGACTACTACCGGGAAGTCATGGCGGACCAGAGCGGCCTGGAGTTGGTGGCGCTCCTGGACGCCATCTCCACCAACCAGACGTCTTTCTGGAGGGAGGCCGGGCATTTCATCTTCCTGGCCCAGGAACTCCTGCCCGGCTGGCGGCGGCAGCGGCGCGGCCCTCCGGCCTGGAAGTTGTGGAGCGCCGGCTGCTCCAGCGGCGAGGAGCCCTACACCCTGGCCATGACCCTGCTGGACACCTTCCCGGCGGAGGACCTGGGGAAGGTCAGGATACTGGCCTCGGACCTGAACACCCGGGTCCTGGCCCAGGCCCGGCAGGGGGTCTACCCCCTGGCCCGTCTGGAGAGCCTGCCCGGGGATTGGCGGCGGCGCTATTTCCAAAAAGGGGTGCAGCGCTGGGAGGGATATGCCCGGGTCAAACCGGAGGTGCGGCAGATGGTGGAGTTCTTCCGCCTCAACTTCATGGAGCCCTTTGCTTTTCCCGAAGAATTCGACGTCATCTTCTGTCGCAACGTCATGATCTACTTCGACCGGGTGCATCAAGAAATGCTGGTGAACCGGTTCCACCATTGTCTCAGGCCCGGCGGTTACTTTTTTATCGGGCACTCGGAGAGCCTGTGCAACATCGAGCACCGCTTCAGTTACGTCAAGCCCACCATCTACCGGAAGTAGGCTCCGACAAAAAACAGGTAGTGGTGGGAGTGGCCGACCTCAAGGTGAGCAACCGGGGGAATCAGGTTCTGGTGACTCATGCCCTGGGCTCCTGCGTCGGCTTGGCCATCTACGACCCGCAGGCCAGAGTGGGCGGTCTCCTGCACTATATGCTGCCGGATTCCCATCTGGACCCGGCCAAGGCTCAGGTCAACCCCTATATGTTCGCCGACACCGGCATCCCCCTGCTGTTCCGGGAGTGTTACCAGTTGGGGGCCGTCAAATCCCGCCTCCGGGTCAAAGTGGCGGGCGGCAGCCAGGTCCTGGGAGGACATGAACACTTTCAGATCGGTCGGCGCAACTATGCCGCCTTGCGCAAGCTCTTTTTGAAAAACAACGTGCTCATCGACGGAGAGGACGTGGGGGGCGTGACGGCCCGCACCCTCTTCCTGGAAATGGCCACCGGCCGGGTCTGGGTGCGCGTCCTGGGTCAGGAGACCATTGAGCTCTGAGGGGGCCTGAGGATGAGTCTGATCCCGCAAATCATCAAGTCGCTGAAGAACCTGCCGCCTTTTCCCACGGTGGCCCAGCGGGCTTTGACGCTGCTGAACAACCCCGAGGTGGCCATCCAGGAACTGGTGGAGATCGTCAAGTTCGACCCGGCCATCACCGCCAACATTCTGAGAATCAGCAATTCCGCCTACTTCGGGTTGCGCCGGGAAATCCACTCCCTGAATCAGGCCCTGCTGCTGCTGGGCACCCAGGAGCTCCTCAAGATCATCATCGCCAGCGGCGCCACCCGCCTGTTGGGGCGCCCCACCCCCGGCTACTACGTCGAGAGCCAGGGGCTGTGGCGCCATTCCGTGAGCTGCGCCATCATGGCGGACCTGCTGGGCCGTGAGCTCCAGGTGGGTGAAGGGGCCATGGGCTTCACCGCCGGGCTCCTGCACGACATCGGCAAGGTGCTCCTCTGCCTATACGTGGATGAGAAGTTCGCGGACATCATACAGGTGGTGAAAAACAAAGGGGTGAGCTTCCAGGATGCCGAGCGGGAAGTGCTGGGGGTGGACCACTCCACCATGGGCGGAGAAATGGCCCGCATCTGGGACTTCCCCGACCGCCTCCGCCTGGTCATCACCCATCACCACCTGGACAAGCCCGAGGCCCGGGGCGACGACCTGGTGATGCTGGTCTATCTGGCCGACCTGCTGGTCCTCATGTTCGGCCGGGACCTGGGGGCCGACGGCCTGGCCTACGCCGGTTACCCCGAGGTCCTGCGCCATTTCCACCTCCGGGAGCGGGACCTGGAGAGGATCCTCCTCCACTTCGCCGAGGCCTGGCAGGAGGCGCAGAGCCTCTTTGGACTGGCAGGGAGCAAAGATGGCCTACAACGTGCTCATTGTTGACGATTCCGCCACCATGCGGGCCCTCATCCGCAAGATTCTGGTGATCTCCGGCTTCGACCTGGGGGAATCTTATGAGGGCGCGGACGGCCGGGAGGCCCTCAACATCGTCCGCAGCCGCCGGGTGGACCTGATCCTCTCGGACCTGAACATGCCGGGCATGGACGGGGCCGCCCTGGTCAAAGCCCTGAACGCCGAGCAGCAACAGGCCGGCATCCCCGTGGTCCTCATCACCACCGAAGGGCGCCCCGAGGTGTTGGAGCCCCTGCTGAAACACGGCGTCAAGGGTTATATCAAAAAGCCTTTCCGGCCCGAAGCCATCAAAGCCATGCTGGGCCGCATCATGGGGGAGGCGTCCGTTCACCATGCTCAAGACCTTGCGGGCTGCGACTTTTGAGGTGCTGGAAACCATGTTTTTCCTCTTTCCCGAGGACCCGGAGGGGATAACCCCCGACTTCGGGGGCTTAGGACTCCGGGCCTGGGTGCCGGTGGCGGGCCCCCAGCCCTTCCGGGTGGGGATCACCGTGCCCCTGGGGCTGGCCCGGGAAATGGGGGGCAACTTCCTGGGCATCACCCCCGAGGAGCTGGGGCGGGAACATCTGGAGGACGTGGTGCGGGAGGCGGCCAACATGATCGTGGGGGCGTTCCTCATGCGCAGCCGGGCCTCCGGCGCCTTCCTTCTCCGGCCGCCCACCCTGGAGATGGTGGACCTTAACCGGCCTCCGGGCGCCGCACCCCCGCACCGCATCTTCCTGTGCGTGGGGGACTTCGGCCTGGAGGTGATGATGGAACTGGCTCCCCCTGCGGCGCCGCGGCCCCGGCCGGAGCGGGAGGCAGTGGTTCGGTGACGCCGGGTTCGCTTTAAATTGAATTAGTCCGGTAGGGCGACCGTCCCGGGCCGCCTGCGGGCGGCGGTTGCGGAGGCCCAAACCCTCGTTCCGAAGCACCTGCTGCGAAAGAGGAGGCCGGCAGCAACAGTACTTGGTGCGGACTGGGAAGCCTGTCCCCCCCTTTGACCGCAATCCTGGTATTAATGCCGTCCGGCCTGGGCGACTTTTATAAATTCTTCCGGGACACTACTCCGGCCATGCGCAAGACCAGAGTCCTCGTCGTCGACGATTCCGCCATTGTCCGCAAAATCTTTGCCGACCTCATCTCCCGGGAGCCCGACCTGGAGGTGGTGGGCACGGCGCCCGACCCCTTTGTGGCTCGGGACAAAATCGTGCAACTGGCCCCCGACGTCATCACCCTGGACGTGGAAATGCCCCGCATGGACGGGCTCACCTTCCTCAAAAAACTGATGCACTACCACCCCCTGCCGGTTATCATCGTCTCTTCCCTCACCCCCCGGGGAAGTCAGATGGCCCTGGAGGCCCTGGAATGGGGCGCGGTGGAGGTCCTGGCCAAACCGGGGACCTCCTTTTCCGTGGGCGATCTGGGGGGGCAACTGCTGGACAAGATCCGCACGGCCGCCCAGGTCCGGCCCCAACGCCCCCTGTCTCCGTCCACCCCCACGGCCCCCCCCGCCCGTCTGGCGCCCTTGGCCCAGACCACCAATAAGGTCATCGCCATCGGCGCCTCCACCGGCGGCACCGAGGCCATCAAGGAGGTGCTGATGCGGCTGCCGGCCAATGCGCCGGGGACGGTCATCGTGCAGCACATGCCGCCCAAGTTCACCACCGCCTTCGCCGAGCGCCTCAACCAGGTGTGCGCCCTGGAGGTGCGGGAGGCCCAGGACGGGGACTCGGTGGTGACGGGCGCCGCCCTGTTGGCCCCGGGCAATTTCCACCTGCTGCTGCGGCGCAGCGGGGCCCGCTACTACGTCCAGGTCAAGGACGGCCCCCCGGTGCATCACCAGCGCCCCAGCGCCGACGTGCTCTTCCGGTCCGCCGCCGAAGCCGCGGGCAGCAATGCCGTGGGCGTCATCCTCACCGGCATGGGAGCCGACGGCGCGGACGGCCTGCTGGCCATGAAGGAAAAGGGCGCCTACACCATCGCCCAGGACGAGGCCACCTGCGTGGTCTACGGCATGCCCAAGGAGGCCGTCAGACGGGGCGGAGTGCAACGCGTCCTGCCCCTGCCCCAGATCGCCGACGGCATCCTGTGGGCTCTGAAAGCAACAAACCACTGAGCTCCTGCCGGGCAACCCGCATGACCCGGGGGCCGGTCTCCCCCTGGAGGCCAAAGCCCCCGCTTGGCCTGATAATGGCGTTGTCTGTCCCGCCCCTGCACCTGTCGGGAATATTTTGTGCTGAAGTTAGGGAGGCAGGCAGTGCTGTCCGGTAGGGTTTTTGCATTTGCCTGTTTTTTCAACCCCCTCCCCACGGTGGGAGGGGGTTGGGGCATTGGCGCTAACTTAAGAAAAAACCAGTTTACATCATAACATACCGATTTTACTTAAAATCCACCTAAATCCCCCTTTTCCAAAGGGGGACTTCGGGTCACCGACTGCTCATTCCCCCCTTTGGCAAAGGGGGGTAAGGGGGGATTTATCTTGACTGTTCAACAGGTTACCCTTGGCATACCCACTGCTTGCTTAAGTTAGCGCCAATGGGGGGTTGGGGGGAGGGGGGCTAATGCTACTGCGTTCAGTAGTCCAAAAGTCCTTTCATTTTCCCCCTTTGCTAAAGGGAGGTCAGGGCGGATTTGTCAGTATTTGTTGAGGGTTAATCAATAATTCCACGTAGTAGGGCTAATTAGTTCGCATCCAGAAAGTCATCATTTTATGGTGGCGTATGAGCCTGGGGCGACAATTTGTTGGCGAGGCCGGTTTAATCCAAGGTTATGAGAACGAATTTGCCGGTTAGCGGGGCATTGTTGCCCGATTGTCCCCTCTTTGGGGCGGACCTCTCCCCTGGTCAGGACGCCCGGGGTGGGGCCGCCTCAGTACCCCGGCAGCAACATCCCCAGAACCAGGACATTGTAGGACACCACCGCGCTCCAGACATACTGCCGGAAGCCAGGCCAGCCCTGCCAGGCGCCGCGAGCCAGACCAAAGACCCGTTTCAGCCGGGAGATGTTCCCCTCCAGGCCCGCCCGAAAGTTGGGCAGTTTTTGGTAAACCCACAGGCTCCGGACCATCTCCAGCACCCCCAGGCCCCGCTTCTTGGCGAACATCGCGTCCTTGACCCCCCGGGGTCTTGGCCCGACGCAGGTTGTCCCGGGAGGCAAAGCCGCCGTCCGCCGCGGTCTTCAAGGGCGGGCGGCCGTAGATCGCCTCCTGCCGGCTCAGCAAAGAAGGAGACCACCTCGTCGCCCGCAGGCGCCTTCTCGCCGCGGAACACCCGGCGCTCGGTCTGTTCCAGCACCCTTCTGAG
>VGSQ01000081.1 GCA_016874975.1 Deltaproteobacteria bacterium | reverse complement strand
TGGGCATCGTGGTGAGCACCTTTCTCTCCGCGCTCATCAGCCTGATCAAAAGCCTGGACGAGGAATCCCTGTCCGCCATCGTGTTCTGGATCATGGGAAGCTTCTCGGGGCGGGGCTGGATTCACGTGGGCTTTCTCCTGCCCTATGTGGCCGCGGGCTTTCTGCTGGCCGGCGCCTACACCCGGGAGCTGGACCTCCTGGCCCTGGGGGAGGAGCAGTCCCACCACCTGGGGGTGGCCGTCTCCCGGGTGCGCCTGGCCCTGCTGGTGGGGGCTTCACTTCTGACCGCGGGCGCGGTGTCGGTGTCAGGGGTCATCGGCTTCGTGGGGCTGGTGGTGCCCCATGTGGTGCGCCTGCTTTCGGGACCGGCCCACGGGCGGCTGCTGCTGTTGTCGGCCCTGACCGGCGCCCTCACCCTCATCTGGGCCGACGTGGTGGCCCGGACGCTCCTGGCCAGCGGCCAGGAACTGCCCGTGGGGGTGGTCACGGCCCTGTTGGGGGGGCCGTTTTTCCTTTACTTGCTGCGGTCCCGGCGCATTAGGGGGATGTGGTGATCCGCACGGACTGCCTCCATCTGGGCTACGGGGACCGCCTGGTGCTGGCGGACCTCTCCTTTCAGGTGGCTCCGGGGGAATTCGTGGGACTGCTGGGCCCCAACGGCAGCGGCAAATCCACCCTGCTCCGCGCCCTGGCCGGGCTGCTGCCGCCTCTCAGGGGGAAACTGCTGTTGCAGGGGAAGCCCCCTTCGGCCTGGCCCAGCCGGGAGCGGGCCCGGACCATGGCCTCGGTCCCCCAGGCCACGGACCTGCGCTTCCCCTTCACCTGTCTGGAGGTGGTTATCATGGGGCGCTACCCCCACCGGCGGCGCTTCGCGGCCCTGGGGGACGAAGACCTGGCCCAGGCCCTCCGGGCCCTGAAGCAAACCACCACCCTGCACCTGAAGGACCGGCCCGTCACCGAGGTCTCCGGCGGCGAAGGGCAGCGGGTGGTCATCGCCCGGGCCCTGGCCCAGGAGCCGGTGCTGCTGCTCCTGGACGAAGCCACCTCAAACCTGGACGTGCGCAAAAAGCTGGAAATTTTCGAGGTCTTGCGGGAATTGAACGAGACCCGGCGGGTCACCGTCATCTGCGCCCTGCACGACCTCAACCTGGCGGCTCTCTATTGTCGCCGTCTGCTGTTCCTGAAGGACGGGCGCCTGGTCATGGACGGCCCCGTCGAGACGGCCTTCACCCCCGAGGTCCTGGAGCAGGTGTACGACACCCCCATGGAAGTGCGCTGGCATTCCGGCCACCGGCGTCCGTACGCGCTGATGCTGCCCTTGTTGGAGGGCCGTCGGGAGGGGATCGTCCCCCGGGAGTGCCTCCAATGAGGCATCTTCCCAGCCTGCTGCCGTGGGTTCTGGCCCTCCTGGTATGGGCTGCGGCTGCCGGCGCGGCGCCGTCGGTGCAGGATGACCGGGGCAAAACCATCGCCCCGGCCCGGCCGCCCCAGCGAATTATTTCTCTCTACGGCGGCCTTACCGAAATTCTTACAGCCCTGGGAGCCGGACCCCGGCTGGTGGCCCTCACCCAGGGCGACGCCACGCTGGCCGGGCTGGTCACCGTGGGCACGCATCTCCAGCCCAACGTGGAGATGATTCTGTCGCTTAAGCCCGACCTGGTGGTGCAGGGCGGCGTGCCCAAGGGCTTTCCCGCGCTGGCCCGACTGGAGGCGGAAGGTATGCCGGTGGCTATGTTTGCGCCCCATGATTTCGCCGGCCTGTTCACCGTGATCACCCGGCTGGGGGCCCTCACCGGCACGGACGAAACCGCCCGGGAGTTGGTGGCCGCCATGGAGCGCAAGCTGGCCGAGGTGGCCCGACGGGTGGCGGGGCGGCCCCGCCCCACGGTCTTTTTTGAGGTGCGCCAACACAACCTGCTGGCCGCAGGCCAGGGCTCCATCGTGCACGACATCATCCACCGGGCCGGGGGCGCCAACATCGTCAAGAGCCCCAGGAAATTGCTCCAGTTCAATCTGGAAGCCCTCATCCAGGCGAACCCGGAGGTGTACCTCATTCAAAAGGGGCCCATGAACCGGAATCCCGAACCGGTTGAGCGCCGCCCCAACTTCGGGGAACTGAGGGCGGTGAAGGGCAAAAGGGTGCTGCTGGTGGACGAAAGCCTCTTTTCCCGGCCGGGCCCCCGTTCCGCCCAGGCGGTGGAGCAGCTCGCCCGGTTCCTGCACCAGGAGGCGTGGGGGAAGGATGATTAGGAATCTTTGAGGGGAGGGCCGGGGAGGCGGGTTTAGGTTTTAGGTTTCAGGTTTCAGTCATAGGGCGGCCCGCGGCCGCCTACCCCATGCTGTAGGGGCTGGTTTGAAACCCGCCCCAATCGGCAGGCTTTTCATGCTCGGCCCGTTTGGGTCATGAGAATTTCACAGCAGTCGCGGCTGGACCGTTGGCCCGCCTGTAACACCTGAAAAGGGCTTTCCGGGGGGGCCAGGGGAGCAGTGGCTCTTGTGGAGCAGGCCTTCCCGCCTGCTTTGGCCCCTGGCCCCCTGCCCCCAAAAACCTTACTTATGCATATTGCTACAACTCCTCCCCAAGGCCTGGTCGTCGCCGGCACCCACAGCGGCGTGGGCAAAACCACGTTGACGCTGGGGCTCATCCATGCCTTCCGGCGTCGGGGGCTGACGGTGCAGCCCTTCAAGGTGGGGCCGGACTTTATCGATCCGGGCCACCACACCCGCGTGGCCGGGCGCAGCTCCCGCAACCTGGACGGCTGGATGCTCTCCCGGGAGGCCAACCTGGCCATCTTTGGCCGCCGGGGACGGGGCGCGGACCTGCTGGTGGTGGAAGGGGTGATGGGCCTGTTCGACGGCTTTGCCGGGGACACGGAAGACGGCTCCACCGCGCAGATGGCCAAATGGGTGGGGTTGCCGGTCCTGCTGGTGGTGGACGCCCGCTCCATGGCCCGGAGCGTCGCCGCCCTGGTGCAGGGCTTCACCGGCTTCGACCCGGACCTGGCCTTTCTGGGCTTGATCCTGAACCGCGTCGGCGGCCCCCGCCACCGGCAATATCTGGAGGCGGCCCTGGGCCAGGCCCCCGGAGTGCGATCTTTCGGGGCCCTGCCCCGGGAGGCGGACCTGGCCATCCCGGAGCGCCACCTGGGTCTGGCCACCACGGAGGACCATCCCCTGACGGACGCCTATCTGGACCGCCTGGCGGACCTGCTGGAGGCGCACCTGGACCTGGACGGACTGCTGGCCGCGGCCCCGGCGGTGCGGTTGCCCGCAGTCGAGCCTCTGTCCCCGGCCTCACCCGCCGTCCGCCTGGGGGTGGCCCGGGACCGGGCCTTTTGCTTTTATTATTGGGAAAATTTGGAATATCTGGCGTATTATGGGGCCGAGCTGGTCTTTTTCTCACCCCTGCAGGACCGGGAACTCCCTGCAGACCTGCACGGCCTCTATCTGGGGGGAGGGTATCCCGAGCTGTCCGCCCCGGCCCTGGCCGACAATGACTCCCTGCGCCGGGCCATCCGGGAGGCGGCCGCCGCCGGCCTGCCCATCTATGCCGAATGCGGGGGTTTGATGTACCTGTCGGACGAGATCAGGACCACCGAGGGCCGGGCCTTCCCCATGACCGGCGTATTGCCGTTGCAGGTGCGCATGCTTCCCCGCCTCCAGGCCCTGGGCTACCGGGAGGTGACCCTGGCCGCCTCCTGCCTGTTGGGACCCGCCGGGGCCAGGGGCCGGGGCCATGAGTTCCACTATTCGGAAATCGTCTCCGGCGCGGACGGATTGGCGCGACTCTACCGCCTGACCCCTCGGACCGGGAAGGAAGAGACCCGGGAAGGCTTTGCCGTGCATAACGTGCTGGCCAGCTATGTGCACCTGCACTTCGCCGGCAACCCGGACCTGGCCCGCCACCTGGTGGCCGCCTGCCGGGAGTATAAGAGAAAGGCCACGGGGACCTTCTGAGGGTGGAGCGGGGGAGCAGGCAGCAGGTTGCAGGTTTTGGGTTCCGGGATCCGGATTTCGGGTGTACGGCAAGAGCAAGGCCGACAGAAAGGTCTGGCGGCACAGGGGTCTGTGACTTCCGGTCCCTCCCCCAGAAAACACCCTCACCTTTACAGGAGCGCGCATGACCTGGCAGCCCCGTTTGCCCCAGGAGATTGAGGCCGAGAGTTTCCGGCGCATCGAGGCCCTGGTGGGGAACCACGGTTTCCCCCCCGGCGACTGGTTCGTGGTGCGGCGCATGGTGCACACCAGCGCCGATCTGGAGTATCTCCGGAACGTGCGCCTCCATCCCCGGGCGGTGGATGCGGGGGTGGCGGCGCTCAGAGCCGGGCGGCCGGTGGGCGCGGACACCCGCATGCTGCTGGCCGGCATCGGCACCGGCCGCCTGCAGCGCCTGGGGGTGGAGTCCTATTGCCTGCTGGACGCCCCGGGCGCCGCGGAGCTGGCCGCCCGGCAGGCCACCACCCGAACTGCGGCGGCCGTGGAGCTGGCCCTGCCCCGGCTGGCGGGCGGCATCGTCGCCATCGGCAACGCCCCCACGGCCCTGCTGCGCCTGCTGGAGTTATTGGAGGCGGGAACGCCGCCCCCCGCTCTGATCGTCGGGGTGCCCGTGGGCTTCGTCAATGCCGCGGAATCCAAGGCCGCCCTGGCTCAGCTCCCTGTTCCCCACATCACCGCCCTGGGGCCCAAAGGCGGCTCCGCGGTGGCCGCCAGCATCATCAACGCCCTGGCCGTCATGGCCTTGGAGGAGACCGCATGACCACCGCCGGCACGCTTTACGGCATCGGCGTGGGGCCGGGCGACCCGGATCTGATCACCGTGAAGGCCGTCAAGGTGCTCAGCCGGGTGGGCCACATCTTTGCCTCCTGCTCCACCAAAAACACTTACAGCCTGGCTCTGAACATCGTCCGCTCACACCTGAACGGCGCTGGCCTGGAGCACCTGCCCTTTCCCATGACCCGAAATCCCGAGGTCCTGGCCGCAGCCTGGGAGGAGAACGCCCGGCGGGTGCTGGAGGTCCTGCGGCGGGGGGAGGATGCGGCCTTCGTCACCCTGGGCGACCCCCTCACCTACTCCACTTTCGGCTACCTGCTGAAGACCCTGAAGCGCCTGGACCCCGCCGTCAGGGTGGTCACCATCCCCGGCATCACCTCCTACCACGCCGCCGCCGCCCTGGCCCAGATTCCCCTGTCCGAGGGCGAGGAATCCATCAACGTGGTTTCCGGCGCGCTGGGCAGCGCCCGCCTCAGGGAGGTCATCGACCGCACGGACAACCTGGTGCTTCTCAAGACATATCGCCATTTCGACGACATCTACCGGGCCCTGGAGGAGCTGGACCTGCTGGACTGCGCGGTGTGCGTCAGCCGCTGCGGCCTGGAGGGGGAGACGGTGGTGGATGATGTGCGCTCTTTGAAGGGCAAGGCGCTCCCCTACCTTTCCCTCATCATCATCAAAAAGAAAGGCAAGGGGTGTTGATGGCCGTGTCTTCGCCCCCTCGCCGGGAGCGGCTCTGGCCGCACCTGCTGGTGTCGGGTCTGGTGCTGGCCGGGGTGGCGGCGGCTTCTCTCACGGGGGCCCTGCCCCGGCTGACCGCCTCCCGGCTGGCGGACCAGCTGCTGTGGCCGCTCCTGAGGCTGCTCTGCTTCATGGGGCTGGGGCTTTTAGTGGGCCAGGCCATCGAGTCCCTGGGCTGGGGGGCCAGGCTGGGGCGCTGGCTGGCTCCGGTGTTGCGTTGGGGGCGACTCAAGGCGGAGAGCGGCGCGGCCTTCACCGCGGCTTGCTTTTCGGGTCTCCTGGCCAACACCCTGCTCATGACCATGCACCAGGAAGGCCGTCTGTCCCGGCAGGAGCTGAGGCTGTCTTACCTCTTTAACAGCACGCTGCCGGTTTTCCTGCTGCACCTGCCCACCACCTTTTTCATCATCGTGCCCCTGACCCGGCAGGCGGGGCTCATTTACCTGGGTCTGACTCTAGCCGCGGCCCTGCTCCGGGCCGTCGCCATCCTGGCCTACAGCCACTGGCGACCGGCGTCGTCGGCAGAGGCGGGACCCGGCGCGGCGCCGCCGCCGCCACCACCGCCGGCCTCCCGGATGGACATCTGCCGCAAATTCCGCCGCCGCTTCCTGCGGGTGCTGCTCTATACCCTGCCCATCTACGTGGGGATCTTCGTGTTGAATGACCTGGGCCTGTTCACCTGGCTGCGGCAGTTATCCGCCCACGTGGCCCTGGATTTCCTGCCCATGGAGGCCGCCGGCGTGGTGATTTTCAGCCTGGCGGCGGAATTCACCGCGGGGATGGCCGCGGCCGGGGCCTTGTTGGACGCCGGGGCCCTCACCGTCAAGCAGACGGTCCTGGCCCTCATCCTGGGCAACCTGGCGGCCACGCCCATCCGGGCTCTGCGCCATCAACTGCCTTCCCACGCCGGCATCTTTACCCCCCGTCTGGGCGCGGAGCTGCTGCTGCTCAGCCAGGCTCTGCGCCTGGCCAGCCTGGTCCTGGTGGCGGTGGTTTACGGAGTCTGGGGATGATGCCCGACGAGCCGCCGCCGGGGGTGCGCCGCCGGGAGTTGCGGACCGGTTTTTCCACCGGCACGGCGGCCGCGGCCGCAGCCCAGGGGGCGTTGTACGCCTTGCTCGATCTGCCCGTCCCGGCCACCGTGCCCGCGCCCCTGCCGGACGGGCGGCATCTCCCGGTTACGCTGCATCGGCACGGCCGCCTGGGCTCCCGGGGCGAAGCCTCGGTGATCAAAGACGCGGGCGACGACCCGGACGTCACCCACGGCGCCGAGATCGGCGTCCGGGTGGGCTGGCTCAACGGGGCGGGGGCCGAGGCGCGGGTGGACCTCCGGGGGGGCGAGGGTGTGGGCCGGGTGACCCGCCCGGGGCTGCCCGTGGCCGTGGGCGAACCGGCCGTCAACCCCGTGCCCCGGCGCATGCTGCGCCGCAGCCTGCGGCTGGTCTGGGAGGCGCTGCGACCGGGGGCGCCGTTGCGCCTCGCGGTGGAGGTCTTTGTCCCCGGCGGCGAGGACCTGGCCCGGCGCACCCTCAATCCCCGCCTGGGCATCCTGGGCGGCATCTCCATCCTGGGCACCACCGGCCTGGTGAAACCCTTTTCCCATGCGGCCTACCGGGCCACCATCCTCACCGCCCTCAAGGTGGCCCGGGCCGCCGGGCTGGACCACGTGGTCTTCTCCACCGGCGGCCAGAGCGAGGAGTTTATGCGGATCCGCCTGCCCCATCTGCCGGAGACGGCCTTTGTGCAGATGGGCGACTATGTGGAGTATGCCCTGAAGGCCGCAGCCCATCTGGGCTTTGCGCAGATCAGCGTGGCCGCCTTCTTCGGCAAGGCCCTGAAGATGGCCGAAGGCAAGGGCCATACCCACGCCTCCCGGGGCCTGCCCAACCTCAAAGCCCTGGGCGCGCTGACTCTGGAGATCACCGGCAACCCCGTCCTGGCCGTGGCCGTGGCCGGGGCCAACACCGCCCGCCAGGCCCTGGAGCTGCTTCTGGCCGGCGGCGCCGCGGCGGTGCTGCACCTCGTCGGCCGACGGATGCTGGGAGCGCTCAGCGCCTTTGCCGGGCCCGTCCCCCGTCTGGGAGCCGTGCTCTTCGATTTTGACGGCGCGGTCCGCTGGGAGGGGAGCCGATGAAGCGGCCCATCCTGCCCGTGCACGTGGTGGGCCTGGGCATGGGGCCCGGCGACCTCGCCCCCCATGCCCGGGAGCTCATCGACCTGGCCCAGGTGCTGGTGGGCGGCCGCCGTCTGTTGGACTATTTTCCTGAGCATCCTGCGGAAAAAATCATCTTGGGCAAGAATCCCGAGACCGCTCTATCGCGTCTGCCGGCCCTGGCGGCTCAACGGCTGGTGGTCATCCTGGCTTCGGGGGACCCTAATTTCTTCGGCATCGGCGCCCTGGCGCTCAAGGTTTTGGGCGCCGCCGCCGTGGTCTTCCACCCCAATCTCACCGCGGTCCAGGCCGGGGCGGCCCGCCTGAAAATCACCTGGCACGACGCCGCCCTGGTGAGCCTGCACGGCCGGGGCTGGGAGGAGCTGGCCGGGGCTCTGGCCCGGGCCCGGAAGATTTTTGTATACACCGATGCCGAACATACCCCTGCGGCCATTGCCCGCTTCCTGCTGGATCGGGGCCTGGCCGACGCCCGCCTGGCCGTGTTGGAGGATGTGGGCCGGCCCACCGAACGGCTGGGCTGGCACTCTCTGGAGGAGGCCGCCGGCGCCGCATTCGCCCCCCTGAACACCGTGCTCATCGTCCGGCCGGCGCCGCCTGCGGAGCCCCTGCACCTGGGGCTCCCCGAGGGGTCCCTGGAACACGAAGGGGGCCTCATCACCAAGAGCGAAATCCGGGCCGTGGCCCTGGCTAAATTGCAGCTTATGCCCGGCCATCTTCTCTGGGACGTGGGCGCGGGGTCCGGCTCCGTGGGGCTGGAGGCCGGATTGCTGCTCCCCGGCGGCAGCGTCTACGCGGTGGAGCAGGACCGACAACGATGCGCCCGGATCGCCGCCAACCGGGCGAAGTTCGGGGCGGCCCATCTGGTGGTGGTCTGCGGCAAGGCCCCGGACTGCCTGGCGGCTCTCCCTGACCCGCACCGCGTCTTCGTCGGCGGCGGCGGCCGGGACCTGCCGGGCATCCTCGGCGTCTGCCTGGACCGCCTCCAACCCGGCGGGCGCCTGGTCGTCGCCGCGGCCCGGCTGAAAACCCTGGAAACCGCACGCACGGCGCTGGCCGCCGCAGGCTGGCGCCAGGATATCGTTCAGCTCCAGGTGAGCCGCTCCCAACCCCTGGCCCAGGACCTGTTTCTCAAGGCCCTGAACCCGGTGTGGCTCGTCAGCGGCTGGCAAGAGTGAGGCAGGCGCCAGGGGTCAGGTTTGATGGAATCGTAAAAAGTAAAAAAGGCCGTACTATCTCCAAAAGGTGGCTCTCGCTGCCATTGATAACTGAATGATTTGCCTCATTAACCCCCCTCTCCCCCTTGGGGGAGAGGGCTGGGGTGAGGGGGTGAATGGACTTTTTACGAGGCCATCAGGTTTGGGTTTTGGGTTTTGGGTTTTGGGTTTTGGGTTTTGGGTTGCGGGGTTAGGGGTTTTTCTGGTTCCCAAGCTCCTGCTTGGGAACCGGCTTGGCCGCCAAGCTCTGCTTGGCCCGAGCATTGCATCAAATCGGTCACTCTCGTTCCCAAGCGCAACTTGGAAAACGAGTTGAATCCCCCACTGAAATCTTTCCAGGCGAATGCCCATGATTGAATCCCATCCCGTCGTCTTTCTCGGGGCCGGGCCCGGCGATCCGGAGCTCATCACGGTAAAGGGTCAGCAGGCCCTGGGTCGGGCCGACCTGGTGCTATACGCCGGGTCCCTGGTGTCCCCTGCGGTTTTGGGGTGGACCCACCCCGCGGCCGAGTTGGTGGACACCGCGCCTTTGAACCTGGAGGAAATCACCACCCGTCTGGCGGCCGGTTATCGGGCCGGAAAACGGGTGGTGCGGGTGCACTCCGGCGATGTCAGCCTCTTCAGCGCCATGCAGGAGCAGCTGGAGGTCCTGGACCGGGAAGGCGTCCCTTACCGGGTCATCCCCGGTGTCACCGCGGCGGCGGCCGCGGCCGCGGCCCTGGCCCAGGAGCTGACCCTGCCGGAGGTGACCCAGACGGTCATCCTCACCCGGGCTGCGGGGCGCACGCCGGTGCCCGAAAGGGAGAGTCTGGACCGCCTGGCCGCGCACCGGGCCTCTCTGGTCATTTATCTCAGCATCAGCCTCCTGGAGCAGGTGACGGCCCACCTCCTGACCGCCTATCCCCCGGAGACGCCGGTGGTGGTGGCCTACCGGGTGAGCTGGCCCGACGAGCGCTTCATTGTGGGGACGCTGGCCACCATCGCCGGGCTGGTGGCCGAAGCCGGCGTCACCCGCCAGGCCCTCATCATGGTGAGCCCCGCCCTGGGAGCCCGGCACCGGGGTCTGGAAGCCCGTTCCCGGCTCTATGACGCCGGTTTTTCCCATGGCTGTCGGTCGGGCGACACCGATTAACGTGGCGGCCCTCACCCCCGGGGGTGCGGCCCTGGCCCGGCGGCTGGCCCGGAAACTCCCCGGAGGCCGCTGCCATCTGCCCATCCGCCTGGTTCAGGGCGCCGACGAGTTCCCTTTCAGCCGGGTGGCGGAGGTGGTGGCCGGGGCCTGCGCTCGGGGCGAGCCGCTGGTCTGCGTCATGGCGGCGGGCATCGTGGTGCGCTGCCTCGCTCCGCATCTGCAGGGCAAGGCCCAGGACCCGCCCGTGGTGGTGGTGGACGAAGCGGGAAAATTCGCCGTCAGCCTCCTCTCCGGCCACCTGGGCGGGGCCAACGACCTGGCCCGCCGCGTGGCGGCCATCACCGGCGGCGTGCCCGTCATCACCTCCGCCACGGACGTGGCCGGACTGCCCGCCTTGGATGTGCTGGCCCCGCGGCTGGGCCTGGCGTTGGAGAATCTGGCCGCGGTGCGGCAAGTGCATCTGGCGCTGCTGGAGGGCCGACCGGTGACGCTGGTGGACTCGGACGGCCTCCTCACTGCCGCCCTGGCCCCTCATGGCGACCTGTTCCGGGAGACCGCCGACTTGGACGCGGCCCTGGCCGGGGACGAGCCCGGGGTCTACGTCGGCTGCGCCCTGCGGGCCTGGCCGCCCGGCTGGCTGGCGCTGCGGCCCCGCACCCTGGTGGCGGGCCTGGGCTGCCACGCCGGGACCCCGGCCGGGGAAATCCTGGCGCTGCTGGAGCAGGTTTTTCTTAAAGAGGGCCTGTCTCTCTTATGCCTCCAGGCCATCGCCACCATCGAGGCCCGCAAGGACGAAGCCGGGCTGGCCGAAGCCGCCCGCTGCCTGGGAGTGGAATTGTTATGGTTCACCCAAGACGAACTCAAGGGCATTGCCGTGCCCCATCCGTCGCCCTTCGCGGCGGCGCACCTGGGAGTGGCCGGGGTCTGCGAGGCCGCGGCCCTGAAGGCGGCGGGGGGGCCGCTGCTGGTCGCCAAACGCAAGGGGAAGAACGCCACCCTGGCCGTGGCCCGGGTTCCCTGAGCATCGTCAGCCTGGGTCCCGGCGACCCGGCCTGCCTCATCCCCCGGGCCCGGGCGGCCCTGGCCGCGGCGGACGTGGTGGTGGGCTACCAGACCTATCTCGACCTGATCCGGCCCCTCTTGGGGGATCAGGAGGTGGTGGTGTCGGGGATGCAGGCCGAAGTGAAGCGCTGCCGGGCGGCCATCGACCGGGCCCTGGCGGGACGGCGGGTGGCCCTGGTGTCCAGCGGCGACGCGGGCATCTACGGTATGGCCGGACTGGCCCTGGAAATCCTGGCGGCCCAGGGGCGTCGTCTGGGCCCGCCTGGCTGCGAGGCCCCGGTGGACCTCTTTTTCGAGGTCATCCCCGGCGTCCCGGCCCTGGCCGCGGGCGCGGCCCTGCTGGGCGCGCCGTTGATGCACGATTTTGCGGTGATCTCGTTAAGCGACCTGCTGACCCCCTGGGACCTCATCGAACGCCGCCTCGAGGCCGCGGCCCAGGCCGATTTCGTCATCGTGGTCTACAATCCCAAGAGCAAAAAGCGGGACTGGCAACTGGCCGCGCTGCGGGAGATCGTCCTGAAACACCGCACTCCAGCCACACCCGTGGGCATCGTCTCCCGGGCCTGGCGGGAGGGACAGGCCGCCACGGCCACCACTCTGGCGGAGATGCTGGAGCACCCGGTGGACATGCAGACCATCGTCTTCATCGGCAATTCGCAGACCTACGCCTTCGGCCCTTACCTGGTCACCCCCCGGGGCTATGTGGGGAAGTATGAGGTGGGGGCAGGGCCGGGGGGAGAGGGGTAGGTTTTGGGTTTTGGGTTCTGGGTTCTGGGGTTGCGGGGTAATGATATGAACCCGACCAAAAGGGGGAAAATGGCTCCGGCGCCTCGGTTCTGGTTCCCAAGGTCCTCCTTGGGAACCGGCTTGCCCGCCAAGCTCCCGCTTGGTGCAGGAGGTTGACCGTCATGCCATATCGCCCCCTCATGGTTCTGGGCAGCGGCTCGGACGTGGGCAAAAGCGTCCTGGTGGCGGGCCTGTGCCGCATCTTCCGGCAGGAGGGGATCCGGGTGGCGCCCTTCAAGGCCCAGAACATGGCCTTGAACAGCTTCATCACACCGGAGGGGGGCGAGATGGGCCGGGCCCAGGTGGTGCAGGCCCAGGCCGCAGGTTTGGCCCCCCACGTGGACATGAACCCCATCCTGCTCAAGCCCACCAGTCAGGTGGGGTCCCAGGTCATCGTCCGGGGGAAAGTGTACGGCAACTTCCCGGCCCGGGACTATTACCGGCGCAAACCCCGCCTGGTGCGCACGGTGATGGAGAGCTACCGGCGCCTGAGTGCCCAGTACGACCTCATCGTCCTGGAAGGCGCGGGCAGCGCCGTGGAATTGAACCTCAAGCGCCACGACCTGGTGAACTTCGCCATGGCCCGGCGGGCCGGCGCCCGGGTGCTGCTGGTGGCCGACATCGACCGGGGCGGCGTCTTCGCGGCCACCATCGGCGCCTTTCATCTCATGACCCCCGCGGAGCGCCGCCTGCTGGCCGGGTTCGTCATCAACAAGTTCCGGGGCGACCCGGAGCTGTTCCGCGACGGCGTCCGCATCATCGAAACCCGCACCCGGCGGCCGGTGCTGGGGGTGCTCCCCTATGACCCGGACCTGGCCCTCCCCGAAGAGGACAGCGTCGCCCTGGGGCGCAAGACCGGGGAACCCTGGGCGGCGGCGGCGGTGCGCATCGCCGTCCTGCGGCTGCCCCACCTCTCCAATTACACCGACTTCGACCCCCTGGAACAGGAGCCCGGCGTGGCACTGCGTTATCTGGACCATCGCGGGGATTTTGCCGCGGCGGACGTCCTCATCATTCCCGGCACCAAGAACACCATCAGCGATCTCCGGCATCTCAAGGAAACGGGCCTGGCCGAGCGCATCCGGGCCTTCGCCCGCCGGGGCGGCCGGGTGGTGGGGATCTGCGGCGGCTATCAGATCCTGGGGGAAGAGGTGCAGGACCCCCTGGGGGTGGAGGGCCCGCCCCGCACCGAAGCGGGACTGGGTCTGCTGCCCGTGGTCACTGTCATGGCCGGGGCCAAGACCACCTCCCAGGTGCGGGCGCACGCCGCCGGCCCGGACGCCGCCGGGAGCGCCCTGGAGGCCTATGAAATCCACATGGGCGAGACCCGGGCCGTGGGACCGGGGGCGCCGGCCTTCGTCATCGTGAAACGCCACGGCGCCGCCGCCCAGGTCATGGACGGCTGGGCCGCCCCCGGCGGACGGGTCTGGGGCGCCTATCTGCATGGGCTCTTTGACAACGACGGCTTTCGCCGCAGCTTTCTCGGGGAAATCCGCAGGGAGGGGGGCGCCCCCCCGGCCGGCGCCGCCCCGCTGTCCTTCCGGGATTTCCTGGAGGCCCAATTGGACCGACTGGCCGCGCTGATGCGCCGGCACCTGGACATGGAGCTGCTGATGCAACTCATTCAACCCGACCATGACCGAAGATAATCTTCTTTCCCACACCCCCCCGGCCCACGGGGGCGACGTCTACCAGGAGGCCCGGCGCCTGGGGGTGGCGGTGGAGGACCTCCTGGACTTCTCCGCCAACCTCAATCCCCTGGGCTACCCGCCGGGGTTGCCTGAGGCCCTGGCCCAGGCCCTGCCCCGGGTGGTGCACTACCCGGACCGGCGCTGCCGGGAGTTGACCCGCGCCCTGGCCGCCTTTCACGGCCTGCCCCCCCCGGAAATCCTGGTGGGGAACGGCTCCACGGAGCTCATCTTCCTGATCGTGCGGGCCCTGCGGCCGAAAAAAGCCCTCATTGTGGCCCCGGCCTTCAGCGAATACGAGCAGGCCCTGGCCCGGACGCAGACGCCCGCCGCCTTTCACCTTGCCGATGAGGCCGCCGGTTTCACGCTTTCGGGGCCGGTGGAGGCCCAGGGCGCGGACCTGGTCTTCCTGGCCAACCCGGCCAGCCCCAGCGGGGCGCTGCTGGCTGCGGACCTGTTGTCCGCCGCCGTCTCCCCCTGGTTGGCCCAGGGGGTCCGGGTGGTCCTGGACGAGGCCTTCATCGACTTCGCCGAAGAGGCGTCCCTCAAAACGCGGCTGTCCGGGATGCCCGGCCTGCTGATTCTCCGCTCCTTCACCAAAATATACGCCATCCCCGGCATTCGCCTGGGGTATCTCCTGGCCGCGCCGGAGTTGACGGCCCGGGTGGCGGCGCACCAGGAGCCCTGGTCCGTGGGGACGCTGGCTCAGGCCGCGGGCCTGGCCTGTCTGGCGGACCGGAACTATTTGGAGCGCAGCCGCGCCCTGGTGGCCCTGGAACGCGACTATCTGGTCCAGGGACTGCAGGCCTTTTCGGGCCTCACGGTTGTTCCGTCGGCGGCCAACTATCTCCTGGTGAAACTCACCCGGCCCGGCTGGACCGCCGCCCATCTGCGTCGGGTTCTCCTGCAGCAGGGGATCGTCATCCGGAATGCCGGCAATTTCAGGGGACTGGATGAGCGCTTCGTGCGCCTGGCGGTGCGCCGTCGGGAGGAAAACAAGGCGCTGCTCACCGCCCTGGCCCACGTCCTGGGGGAGGGCTGAGGGTGCCCCTGGCCTGGCCCTTCCTGGCGGGCTATCTGGCGGATCTGTGCCTGGGGGACCCGCCCCGCTGGCCCCACCCGGTGCGCCTCCTGGGCCGCTTCTGCACCTTCTGGGAAAATCTTTTATATCGCCCCACCCGCCTGGCCGGTGGGCTATTCTTCCTGGCGGTCCTGGCCAGCAGCCTGGGCCTGCTGTGGGTGGTGCTGCGCCTGGCCGCTCACCTCCCGGCCTTGCTGCAGGCCTTGGTGGCAGCCTATATCATTTACGCCGGCCTGGCCACCCGCAGCCTCCACCTGGAAAGCCGGGCCGTGGAGGAGGCCCTGCGGGCGGGCGACCTGCCCCTGGCCCGGCAGCGCCTGTCCCTGCTGGTCAGCCGGGACACGGGGGACCTGGACGAAGGGGGCGTCCGGCGGGCGGTCATGGAGACGGTGAGCGAAAATCTGGGCGACGGCGTGGTGGGACCCATGTTCTGGACTGCGGTCCTGGGCCTGTGGGGCCTGGTGCTCTACAAAACCGTCAGCACCATGGACAGCATGGTGGGCTATCGGAATGAACGCTACGGCCGCTTCGGCACCGCCGCGGCCCGGGCCGACGACGTGTTGAACTATCTGCCGGCCCGTCTCACCGCAGTGCTCCTGACCGGGGCCGCCCGGCTGGCAGGACAGGACTGGCGCGCCGCCTGGCGCCTGGCCCGGCGGGACGCAGGCAAACTCAAAAGCCCCAACGCGGGCTGGCCCGAAGCCGCGCTGGCCGGGGCCCTGGGCGTGCAACTGGCCGGACCTTCAAGCTACTTCGGAAAGGTGGTACAAAAACCCTTCCTGGGGGACCCCGGCCCGCCCCTCGGCCCCCGCCACTACACCCTGAGCGTGGCCCTGCTGTACCTCACCAGCCTGCTGATGGCCGCCCTCACCCTCACGGCGCTGGCCCTGAGCCAATCCGGCCTCCTTGGGTGACCTGGTAAGGGGCTGGGTGGGTGAGGAGGCCAGGGGGCGGTGGGTCCCTGCCCCCTCCCCCAACCCCTTAGTGCCTATTTTTCCAGTGGCAAGCTGATTCTTTCTAAGAAGAACCTAGATCTTGAATTTTCTTCCCAGGGGATTTAAGAAAGAGTGAGCGCGGGGTTGCCTGGGATCATAACCGGGTGGTTTATGCTTTTTTGCAGGGCTGTCCGGC
>VGSQ01000080.1 GCA_016874975.1 Deltaproteobacteria bacterium | reverse complement strand
GGGGAAGAGCAGAGAACCCCCGAGCTTCACGCCGCCCAGCACTCTCCAGTTTTTATACACCCAGCTCAGACTCTTCCGGAGAAAGCGGGCGACCTCCTCAGGAGTGAGTATATCGCCAGGTCGAAGCGAGTCAACCCCGTCTGGCTCTGCGTTAATGCTCATCTCTGCACATCCTCATTTTTATCTTTTGTTAGAGGCGTGCAAAAAAAGACTTGCCGGGTCGCTCACGCAAGGCAACATGGGGTGGGAGAAGGTGCTGACGTATTCAGCCAAAGGTCAAGCCAAGGAGGGGAAGATGTCTGATTTGGTGAGGCCGCCGGTTCCCTATGCGCTGGTGGAAAACCTGATCCAGAGGTTGGAGGCGAGTGACCCTACCCTGGGCCGCATCGCCAAGATGGCCTACCAGGGCGCCCTCAAGAAAGCTGAGATCGTTGCTCTGACAGTGGGCGAAGCCGAGAGAACGATGGCTGCAGGAAGGTTTAGGCGGAATTTGCCGGCCGTGCGAGAGATTGTTCAGGCCCAGATAGCCCATTTACGGGAACAGCGTCTCCCCCTCACCGACGCAACCCCGCTCTTTCCCCAGGACCGCCGAGGGACCACATACCATCTTCGCCAATTGACCCGGCGGATGAAGATCTTCAGCCGGCCTTACCCCTGTTCGCCAACTCTGGATAAAATTCGGCAGAGCGGCATTTGCAAATATTATGAGAACTTGGGCGGAACCAACCCTCTTAACCGGGACGGGAGATTGGCTGAAGCCTCCCGGTTTGCAAGGGTCAGTCTGCGGCAGACCCGGGATATCCTCCGGGGTGCTATCCCATGCCCAAAGGGATATCTGAGGCATAGGCAGATCATCCGATGTGCCAGTTGCCCGAGCCCCTGCGGGATCATTCCTTCAAGAGGTGGTCAGGTTGAAGGTCCCAGCAGACAGCCCGCCTCTTCCACCATCCCTTTACCTGAGGTGGCAGGGGTATTGCCGGAAACTCCCCGTGCAGCGGGTCGGGGAGGAAACATCGGCGGCGGGATAGAAACCCGAAGGGATGACAGCAGACGGGACCGGAGTCGGGTAGATGACCTGGTGCAGACACATTTTTCTCAGGGTGATGAGGCTCTTAGCGAGACTCTGGCAGACGACCACCGCGATGCGGAGGATGCGGAGAAATGCGACGTGTTAAGAGTGGAAAATGGTCAATCCGAGGACGATGAAAACGATGAGGAGTATTGGGGCGACTGTGACCAACCGGAGGACGATGATGATCCTTACTGGAATACTTGAATCATGGGCCACGGCAATCTCCTCCTGGCCTGACCCCTTCCGGATGCTCAGGATGACCTTTTACAAATTTGGTAAACCACTCCGCTGAACTCAACCTGTTATATGAGACGGGTGGTTTCCTTCTCCTGTTGAGCTTTCCCTTTACCCTGCAAATTGTCATCCCCCACCGATCTTCTCTCTCGACCAATCTTATCAGTCCGCCTGAATGTCTTTTTGTTGCAAGGCTCTAACAAAGAAATAAGAGAAATCCATTACCTGGTTCGGCCAGAGATGTTGGCCAAATTATAAAAAATACCAGCATGTTATAAGGAGATACGAGGAAAATGAATTATTACAAGAACTTGAAGTCAAAAACAGAACTTGAAGAGGAGGTCGCCAAAGCCCGCCGAGCGATACGGCCGGAGCAAGCCGGACCAGGAGTCCCAAAGGCGGACCCCGAAGTCGAGCGTCAAGCGCGAGTCCTGGCCGGAGACCCTCTCCTCTTCAAAAAGCGTCTCGACCTGATGAACCAGGCCGGGGTAATGGGAGAGCGAACGATCATGGCCATGTATTTTGCCACCCTGGACAGCCGGCTGCTCCCCGAGAACACCGGCAGCCCCAACACCTTGGCCTTAAAAAACTCAGGGCATTTCGGGGCGGGGAAATCCTTTACCCTGGCCCAATGCCTGGAGATATACCATCCGTCCTGCTACTACCTGATCACCAATGGCAGCCCCAAATGCCTCTATCATCTCCAGACGGGGCTCAAGCACAAAGCCCTCATCGTGACCGAGGGTTTTCAGTTCCAAAAGGCCAACGCCGTAGATTCAGAGTTGGTCTACGCAGTGCGGTCCCTGCTCTCGGAGGGCCGCATCCGTTACCTCACGGTGGAGAAGGATCCGGATGGGGGTCATGTCACCGTCGAGAAGATTCTGGAGGGCCCGACCTCCTTCATCACCACCACGGTCATGGAAAAGCTCGAGGCCCAACTCGAAGACCGGCTGTTTACTATCCATCCCAATGAATCCGTGGACCAAACCAGGGAAATCATTCTCGCCACCGCCCGCCAATCGGCCGGCCTGTGCCCGGGTCTCCCTGCCAGCACCGTGGCCATTTGGAGAAAGTTTCACCGAAATCTGCAACCAGTGAGCGTGGTGGTCCCGTTCGCCCCGCGCCTGGCCGAGAACCTTAATAGCCGGGGCACACCTCCCATTAGTCTGCGGCGGGCTTTTAAGCGGGTTCTGGCGGTTATCCAGGCCGTGGCGTGCGCCTACCAGGGTCAGCGTCAGCGAGATCCCCAGGGCCGGGTGATTGCGGAGATGGCTGATTATTATATGGCCCTCCAGATGGTGGAAGAGTGCTTTCAGGAAAGCCTGGGACAGCTGGCCGAAAAGCACCGGGCCCGTTTGGACATGATACGAGCGGAAGGCCCGGTGCTGTTCAGAACCCTGGTCGAGACCTGGAAGGTGAGCAAAAGCGCGGTGTCACAATGGGTCAGAGGACGAATCCACGACGGGGTCATAGCCTGGTGCGACCGGAATGGCGGAGAATTTCCGGACGACGCCTCGCTCACTCGGGCGAAAAAAACCGGGTTGGCTCATATCAAGGCCTTGGAGCCCTATCTGGGTCAGGAGGCCGCCGGCTTGCCCACCCCCTTCCAACTGACGGATGATCCTGAGTGGGATGAGGGAGGCAGGTTACATCGCCGGTATGATTTGGAATTGTCATTTCGCCCGCACCCCCCCAAGGTGGACAGACCTGTTCAGACGGTGTGCAGTGCCCAACTTAACAGCGGAGATGACAACCATCTATTTGATATTATTGATATTAGTGGCATCAAGGCATCACCTGTACAGGTGTTAAGGCCTGCTGGTGATGAAACCCTGTGGCCGACCTCTGGAAGTGGGTCGGGGGAAGAAGCGAGCGTGGCAGACCTGCTTAAAGATATTGAGTTTTAGTTGAAGGAAATAGCCCGAGCCCCTCAGCCGGGGCATCAGAAAATCCGGGACCGAAAGCCCTTCAAAGGGTTGGCCTGTCAGGTTGGCCCTTTGAGGGGTTAATCTTTGCCAGGGGAAATCGAGAAACTGCTCCTCCAGGCGAGTCTCCAGCCAATCCAGATCCAAGGGAATGGTGGACCGGAGAGGGCCGGCCTTCACACCTAAACACCTAGGGCCGACAAATTAATTTGCTAAATATTCCAACCAGATGAATCAATCTTCGCTGTTAACCCCGAAAATGAACACCGTTTAAACACCTATCTACACCCCCCTCTCTTGACGGACCATTCCTCATATTCCCGCCAAGAAACCCAAACGAAGATCCTCCATGCCTTGAATGACACCGGACCCCATACCTGCCGGTACATCAAGAGCAACGGTTTTGACTGTGGGAAAGTCTGTGGGGTCAAGTCGCCGGTTGGTTTGACGTACCGGAAAGCCGGCAAACGAGGCTTGATGCCTCTGGTCCAGGCCCAAGAACATTTGGGAAAAATAGAGGAGTTGGCCAAGGCAGGACCCAGGCAGCTTGCGGGAAAAATCCTGGCCAATTCCTCCTGTGTGGAAGCCCTGGCCGTGGTGGCTGAAGAAGACAGCGCCAAGTTTGAAGAGCTTTGCCAGCAGTTGCGGGACAAAGGAGTATTTGTCAAGGATATCGACGCCATCAAAAAGGGCCTCAGCAGCAAACGTCGGGAACATCGGGGTTTGCGTCTGGCCGTACCGGGGGAAACACCTTCCCTGGTGAAAGTCATGGACGTCCTCCCCCATGCCCCCGTCAACGATGATCTGTTGGTGCCGGCGGGCTGGGTAGTGGATCTGGCCACGGGTGTCACCAAGTTCGTCTGGGATCGCAATGCCCCGGGAGAAAGTCAACCATTGCCGGTAGCCCCCTCTCCCATCATCATCGTGGGGAGATTGAAACAGGTGGGGAGCGGCGCGGAGGCGTTGCGGTTGGCCTGGTATCGAGACGGGCGCTGGCAGTCTCAGACCGTGGACCGCAAATCCCTGGCCAGCAAAAAAGAGATTGTGGAGTTGGCCGATTATGGGGTCCCGGTGACCAGTTTGAATGCCGGCCTGTTGATTGAGTTTCTGGCCGCCTTCGAAGCCCAAAATCTCAGTTCTCTCCCTCTGGCCACAGTCACCGATCACTTGGGCTGGGTTGATGGCAAACAGGGCTTTCTCTGGGGCGCCACTCATATCCGCGGAGATGGTTCTGCAGGGGAAGCGATGGACTTGGAAGAGATATCCCCCCGAGATTGGCAGCCGGGCCATATTGCCTTTCGGGGTCATGATTCTGGTGACCAGCAGATTGCCCAGGGCTTTTGCGCCAGTGGGTCCTATGAAGGCTGGATTGCCGCCATCAACCGGCTTTTTTCTTATCCTTTGGTCGTGGCCGGATTGTATTTTTCACTGGCGCCGCCCTTGTTGGACATCCTGGGGGCTGAAAATTTCACCGTGGATTGGGCCTACAGCACCTCTACCGGTAAAACCACGGTGTTGCGGGTGGCGGGGTCGGTCTGGGGCAATCCTGATGGGCGGTCTATGGCTACCTTAGTGCACACTTGGGATGCCACCAAGGTGTGGATTGAACGGGCGGCCTCGTTGCTCCACGGTTTACCCTTGATCCTGGACGACACCAAGCTGGCCGGCACGGGGCGCATGAGAGATGCTGCCGCGGCCAAGATTTCCCAAGTCATCTACCAGATTGCCGCAGGACGTGGTCGGGGGTGGGGTTCGGTCCAGGGCGTGCGCACTACCGGTTCCTGGCGCACGGTTATGTTGTCCACCGGCGAGCAATTGGCGGTGAATTTTACCTCGGGGGATGGGGGCTCCAGGGCTCGAGTCATTTCACTTTGGGGCGCTCCTTTCAGCGCCAGCAGTGAAGATATCGCCAAACTGGTCCAGGACACCAACCTGGCAATACGGGAACATTATGGTCATGCCGGGCCCAGGGTCGTGCAGTTTATTTTACAGAACCGGGACCACTGGCCTTTGTGGCGGGCAGAGTATGGTCGGTTACGGAGCCACTTTGCCCATCGCGCGGGAGGCAATCCGGCCGCCAGTCGGATAAGTGAATACTTTGCCACCTTGGCCACGGTGATCCCCATCATCCATGCCGCCCTCCCTGAACTGAGACGAGACGTCCACCCCCAGAAGATTCTCGAACCGCTATGGACTACCGCCTTAATCCGGGCCCATGAAGCTGACCGGGCCACTGCTGCCTTGGAGGTGGTATACCAATGGGCTGTTTCCCACCAGACTCCTTTTTGGGGCAGGCACCAGGTTTTTCAAGATCAGGCCCGGGTTCCTCCTGGCGGGTGGTTGGGCGCCTGGGGAGAGGACAACTGGCATTATCTGGCAATTGCCCCGCCCCATTTAACCAAGGTGTTGACAGATAACGGCTTTGATGCGGCGGCGATTTTGGACACGTGGAAAGACCGGGGGTGGCTGCAGACGGATACCAAGGGGCAAGGAAAACAGGTGCGTATCCAAAACCTGCGGGTGTATTGTTATTGCCCCAGGAAATCTGTCCTTGAAGAGGTGCTGAACATTGACGGCGCGGGTAGTTCACCAGGGGATCGACAGCCGGTCCACCACGTCCCGCCGCGCCAGCACCCGGGAACAGAGCTCCCAGCGGTCCTGGTCGGGATCAATAGTTTCCTGATAGCGTATTTCAAAGACGTCCTGGGCCCGGCGCCGGAGATGCAGATACCGGTCCATCATGGTTTCCAGTTGTTCCTCGGTTTCGATCCAGTCGTCCTCGATGGTGTCCGGCAGTCCGACAAAGATATCATAGCGGTCCTTCATCCGGCGGGACAGCGCCTGGTAGACCTTCTCGTCCTGGGTGTCGTGATAGACGAGGTTGAGCATGTCCACCGTCCGGCGCGCCTGCCCGATTCTTTTGATCCGCCCCAGCCGCTGCTCCAGCCGGGAAGGATTCCAGGGCAGGTCGACATTGATGAGCGTGCCGAGGGTTTGCAGGTTCAAGCCCTCACACGCCGCATCCGTGGCCACCAGGAGACGGACCTCACGCTTCTTGACGGCTGCCTTGAGGTCCTCACGCTCCACCGCAGCAAAGTCGGCGCCGCGGAACAGACCGCTCTTGCCCGCCCCCGCGTAGACGCCTATGGGCTCAGCCGGCAACAACTTGGCCAGCTCGGCGCCGACGAAGAAGGTCGTGTCGTAATATTGGCTGAAGATGATGCAGCCGTGCTCGAGCCAGGTCTTCCCTGCAGTGCGCTGTTCGGTGAGGAAATGGCGCACCGCGGCCAGCTTGGGGTCCCGCGCCTCGTCCCGGGACAGCTCTGCAATGATCGTGGCCAGATAGGCGCCCTCGTCGGGGGTGAGGGCCTCGAGGGCTGCTTCGATGACCCTGGCCTGCTCTTCGTCTTCCAGTATTTCCCGGCGCAGCATCTTCTCCGCAGTGGCGCGCCCCGAGGCAAAGCTCGAACAGATGCGCTGCAGCAGCAAGGTCTTCATGAACCCGGCGGCCTTGGTGCGCTGCCGCAACGCCTCCGTAAACGCCTCGGCCGCCTGGTAGGCGAGGTCAAAGGGATGGTTCGTGAGCAGACCCAGACCCCTGAACCCCACCCCCGGGTAGGCGGTCGCCGGGGCCTGGGGGTCAGGATGCACGTTGACCCCGACCCTTTCCAGAAGACCGGCCTCCTCCAGCGTCTGCCGGCGGCGCAGCACGGTGTGGCGCACGACGGGGTTGTGTTCCCGCAAGAAACCAGGCGCCAGGGCTTGGGCCACCGCCTGCTGCTCGGGAAAGCCCAGGGAGCCGAAGCCGCGCTCCGTGAAGAAGGTCCGCTCGGGGAGCCCCAACTGCAGGCGCAGCGTCGCAAAGAGGGCGTTTTCGCCGCCGGGCGGCAGGGGATTCCTCAGCCAGTCCCAGGCCTCCCGTTCGTCCGGCGGGATCGCCTCACCTTTCACCACGGGGAGGGCCTTTTCCCAATCAGGCCAGCGTGCATACGGCTCGCGGCCCACCACGAAGTCCGCCCCCGAATTCAAAATGCGCAAAAGGTCCCAAAGCTCGTAGACCTCGGTCTGGATGGGCGTCGCCGTGCCCAGCAGCAGATTGCGGGTGCGCTCCCCGATGTGGAGCATGAAGTCAAGGAGATTGTTGGACTCCCGTTGCTTTTCGCCCAGGCCGCCCCGCCGCCGCGCCTTATGGGCCTCGTCCAGGACCACGGTGCCGTATTTCCGCCCCAGCAGGTGCTGGCGCTCCTCCGAGTCATGGAAGATCAGCCCGGTGGAGATGATGGCGATGCGAAAGGGGCAGCGGACGATGTCTTCCGGCCCCCGGGTCTTGATGATGTGCCCCTTGGGGTCGAGCCACACCTTCTTGGCGGACAGCCAGACCGCGCTGGGGATGCCCAGCTTGTCCGTGAGCTCCACCTGCCATTGCAGGGTCAAGGTGGCCGGACAGAGGATGAGCACCGGACCGTCGTCCAGCAGGGCCGAGAGCATGGCGCTGGCCGCCAGGGACAGCGTTTTGCCCACCCCCACCTCGTCGGCCAGGAGCAGCCGGGCCTTGCCGTAGGTCTCCCGGTGCTGCAGGAACATGGTTACGAAGGAGCGCTGCCACGGCTGCAGTTGTTCCCCGCCCCGATAGATGGGACTTTCCACCAGGGCCGCGGCGGGCAGCTCTCCGGCCTGGGCCTCTGCAAAGAGAATCTCCACCCGGTCGGCCACCCGCTTGATCTCTGCCACGATGGCCTGGGGCAGCGGGTAGGCGTCCTGCCAGAGGGCCTCGAATTCCCCCTCCACCCAGGCGACCCCCTCAGGGGAGGGGTCCTCCCAGAGAATCTCGTAGTTGTGGGCGAAAGCACTCTTGCTTTCGTTGATGGAGCCCAGGAAACAGGTCTTGGAGCCGTCGGCCGCTTCAATGACCCCTGCCTTGCCGTGGATGAAGACCCGGTCCCGGGGCGCCACCCGGACTTCCACCCGCCCGCTGCTGAGCAGGTCGTGGAGCTTGCGGCACCGGTCCCGGTGCAGCAGCGCCTCCACCTCGGGGGAGGCCTCGTTCCACCGCTCCTTGAGGGCCGTCTCCCGGACGTGCCGGGAAATGGCCACGTCGGCTGGGTCCAACTCGCTGTTGCAGACGATCTTGACCGTGGGGATGGCGGCGATCTCTTCGCCCACCAACTCAAAGATGGAGCTGCGGAAGTAGCCGGCGATGCGTTTGTAGGAGCGGGCGCCTTTCAGCCTGGCGTTGAGGAAGGCATGGTCCAGGCGCTGGCGGCGGGAGGAGAAGCGGTTGATTTTGGTCATCTCCCCCTCCGCCTCACCCCAGCCGCTGGTGCTTGACCAGGTCGCGCAGCACCCGGGCCGCGCCCTTCTCGGCGTCGGAGAGGGCCAGGAACAGGGTCGCTCCTTTGCGGCCCAGGTGTTCTCCGTCACCCAGACCTTGTTGGGCTACAGCCTACTGGCCTACCTCCTGGAGCATGATGAGCAGTCGCAGACCATTGGCCATCTCTTCCGCCAACTGGAAGAAGAGACCGGCAAACTCACCTTCCTCGACCGTCTGTGGCAATAATTCGTCACGTTCATGAAAACCGTGCTACACACCCTGGCTCATTTTTGTGATGCAGGATCCCAGTTTCGAGCCTGTCTCGAAACGATCGTCAATACTTTCAACCACTTTTCACCCATGCAGGGATGCGCAACTTGAGTAAGATGGAAATTAAATCCCCCATACACAGGATTAACGGGAAGGATAACTGAAATCTTAACAGAATTTCCTCTCAGCTAAAAAGAATAACCGGATTCCGTTCGCTCGGTTCTTTATATCGCATCATTATTTAAAGCCGCATCGATTGTGAGGTGCCCCCCAAAAACAACAGTCTCATTTTGGAGCTAACGGCATAATCGTATAATTAAGTTAGATAGTTTGCTTTAATTATTAGAGCCAGTAATATTAATTGAAAAAGATCAACCCATACAATCCAAGAATTTGTTATTAATATAGGTATAATCCTTAAAATTACTTGAAGGAAAATAAATACAACTATGATTTTTCCACCACGATGATACGAATCAGAAAGCTCCCAGTCGCCATTATACAAAGCAACAATGCTGCGAGTGAGTCCGCATGATGGGCATTCTTTTCCGATCATTTTTTTTGCGAGACAACCAGGTGGTGAGAATTTAAAACCTAATGAATTTTTTGCGATACCTGGAATAGTCATAAAAAAGGGGGCCAAAGACGTAACTATTAAAATTATACCTAAGGCCCCACTTAGATACTTATATTCCCTTAACATATTATTAAGAGAATTTATCTTCTCTGAAGTGATCGTTGCATTTCCCGCTTTGCAGATTCACCTGCCGAAATAATGCTAAGGTATTGGAATCCAGAAACCACCACTCCTATGCAGCTTATTGTAAGAGCAACGATAGCAAATGTTCTTTTGGCCTTTTGGGAATATGCTATGCCTAAACCTATTCCTGATATAATTGCTGCAGGAATGCCTATAAAAAATGCAAAAGCACCAACACAAGGAATAAACGAACCCAACATTGCTATTAGGCCAAAAACAAAGCCGACCACAGATATAGCTGTAACTGTCCCAGATTCCTTTAACTCCTCTGACATTGCCGAATTCCTCCATTTTATTTATTGAGGCAAGATTGCACCCCAGACTTAGCCATCATGGTCAAAAATGGCTTTGGAATTCTCTTTGCCCGAAGGCATACCCCAAACTTGATGTCCTTAAAGCCTGATCCTTCTGTTGGAACCTTGATGGCATAAGTTTCCTTAATCTCAGATCATGGGCGGCCTTGGCTACAGCGGTCCAAACTAGGTTATTTAGTCTCTATGACCGAGACCGAAAAAATTCTCCCAAATGATAATATGCCCCTAAAACAAACAATCCTCCCAGCGGGTATATATCCAAGCACATATTGGGCGAAAAATCAATTATTTTCTCTGATTTTGGGAATACCATATCCCTCGGCACCCAGAAATTCTAAGGCTGGTAGGTAAGCCTAAGAACTCTTGGCCAGCACCGCCCGGTAGTGACGATCCAAAGAAAAGGGAGAGCCCTCATGGACATACCATCTCCGGGCGTGGCAAGAAACCCTGGCCCCTACTTTGATCAGGCGTTTGATGAGCCAGTTGATGGACAGCTTGACTTCTTCGCCCCAGACATAGAACTGCCGGATCATATGCAGCAGGTTGTAGGCCAGAATCCCCACCTTCAACCGGGCATGGTTGGCATCGAACCGCTGGCAGCTGGTCTTGTCCCACCGCAGGGTGTTCTTGCCTTCCTTGATTCGGTTTTCCACATCCCCCCTGCCGTTATAGACCTTGATTACCTTGCCGGCCGGCAATCAGGAGCTGGTCACCACAAAGCCGATGCGGGGGAACAACTCGCCCGGTGCCACTCGATCTTGGCCACCACCCGGCGGGGCGTAGGCCAGCTCTTCGCTTGGTACCGGAAGTCCACCACTTTGACCTGAATCCCACTTTTGGCAGGACGACCCACCGGCCGGTTCAGAAGAGGTTCCAAGAGGTGCATCAGGATTGCATTGCCGGGTAGCCGGATGAAATACGTGATCCGGTGTTCTTCGCAATATTCATAGGTTTCCGGGTTGGTAAAAGCGGCGTCGCCCCGCAACCAGAAAAGTTTTAACCAGTCCAGGGCGCTGCTGGCTGCAAGTTTCCCCCTTCTGGGGCACTCAAAGGTCAACCTTGCGGAAGTCGATTTTCTCCGAGACTTTTGTGGAGCCGGTCTTTAGGGCCAGATCCAGGAGGTCTTTTCGCCGCAACTTGCGCAGGCCTTTCTCCAAACTGGTCTTGGTGACAGAGAGCAAAGGCCATACCTCTTCCCGGCTGAGGCCGGCTTCCAGCAAGACTGCAGTGACCTGCTGAGGGTCAAAGTCATAGGACACGGTCTCAGCGGGGCCGAACTGCATATCCCCCACCTGCACCGGGCCGAAGGCCTTCACCCAGTCCTTGAGGCGGCCGGTCAGCTCCTTCTCCATGTTCCTCAAGGTGAGCAGCAGGGCGGCGGCCTTTTCGGCCTGCTCCCGGGTGGCCGGGGCCAGGACCTCCACGGGCGCCAGGGCCTGAGCCATGACCGGGCAGTGGGCCGTAACGCCGCAGTGGGAGCAGAAGGAGCCGGGCTTGGGGTCGAAGTGTTTTTCCCTCTCGATCCTGGAGATTTTGTCCATGAGCGTGTCAGGTACTTCCTGCAATTCCGCCGGGGACATAAAAACCTCCACCTCTTTGCCATAGCGGAGGAAGTGAAGACGGAGCAAAATCTCGCCGGCCTGGGGGTAGACTGCCTGACGGAGGCCCCAGCCGTAGGTTAAC
Source organism: Deltaproteobacteria bacterium (assembly GCA_016874975.1). GTDB lineage: Bacteria > Desulfobacterota > Desulfobaccia > Desulfobaccales > 0-14-0-80-60-11 > VGSQ01. The sequence continues at coordinate 4,488 of VGSQ01000080.1, read as the reverse complement.
AGCTGCAGGTCCTTCTCCACCGTCTGCGGGATCACCCGGCTCGTCTTCCAGTCACAGATCACCGCCATGTTGCCCTGCCGGAAGTGCCAGTCCAGCACCATGCGGAAATAACCCCGGCTCCAGGCGGTGGGCTGCCATTTGCAGTTGAAGGCCAGCCGGGCCTCCACGCCCCAGGCCTCCAGGTTCCGGGGGAGCAGGAAGGAGTTGACGAACCTGGACCAGATGGCCAGAACCTCGGGGTGGTCAAACCCGGCGGCGTGCTTTTCAGCCCACTCCCAGTCGGTTTGGCGACCATGCTCAAACAGGCGTTTGAGGTAGGTCTCGACCATTTCGTGCAGGGTCCGGCCGATGAATAAAGGTTCGCTCTCGGCCCGGGGGACGCCGTCCAGGTGGACGGTCTTGTAAGCCCAGGGGCAACGGTCATAAAGGTCAAGACGTGAAAAGGAATACTGCTTCCTCCGTTTTTGCGCGGCCATGGCCGACCTCCTTGAAAAATAGAGCAGCTCTCCCGGGAATCGGCTTCATGAGAAGCCTGTGGTGGGCCGATCCCGGAGGAGGCAGGGTTAGGGTGGGGTTAAAAGAGGGCCGGCTTGTCCTTGTCGGGGGGAACCGGATTGAGGTGTCTTTTCCCCTTGGGGGGAGTGGGAACGAGGCGAGGGAAATGCGGCCTCCTCCGGACCGATCTCCACCCTCAGGAGACCATCCTCCTGGGTGGGGAGTTCGGTAACGGTCAAGCCCTCAGCACCGACCGGATGGTGATCGGGTAAAGGGGCCAGCTGGTCCACCGGGACGTCGCCGGCATCTGCGGATAAGGTAACCACCTGCACCTGGCTCTCCTGCCCCTTACCTTCCTTGTCAACCTCCGTGACACCTTTAGTCGCCTCCGCCCCCTCAGGTGTCGCGGTTTCATCCCCCATCCCTTCCGGGTAAAACTCCGCGCCGGTCTCCGCCTGTTCCTCGGGCGGTTCGGCGTGGGGTGGGAGCAGCAGCCGCCGGGCCTCCACCTCGATCTGCTCCATCCGCACCTGGTGCTCCAGGCGCCGGCGGGCGATGTGGTATCCCAGTTCGGCCAACTGCGTCTCCGAACCCCGGTATTCCAGACTCACCACGAACACCACCATGTTTTGTCCGGTCGTGGGCGTGGTGACCGTCTTGGGGGAAAGAACCAGGTGAAGGGGAATGCCCGCCAGAGGCCCGCCGGTGATGGTCTTGATGAGGGCCAGGGAAGAAAGGATGGCGTTGACGGTGTTCCAGGAAGTCGTGCGGAACTTCCACACGCCGCCGATCCGGTCCGTGCCCTCGATGAGCGCCTGGAGGGTGCCCAGGATTTTGCACCGGTCCTGGCCGGTGTAGAAGGGGTCCTGGCGTTCACAGGGGCAGGGGACCTCCTGGTACTTTCCGTTCTCCCCGGTGAACCGCTGGGCCGCCTCCCCATCCCCGGAGCACCAGCAACGGTTGCCCCGATAACAGGCGTACCGGGTCTGGAAGTTCAAGTCGATGTGGTCATAGAGCAGCCTGACCGGGATTTCCGTGATCTTGCCGCCTTCCGGCTTGAGCCGGGCCATCAGGGCCATGTCCGGCATGAGCCGCCCGGCCGCGTCCCGCTGCAGGGTGGTCACCAGAAAGTGGTCGAGTTTGCGGGGCTGGGCGAACTGCTTGCCGCCCTGGGAGGTCTTCATCTCCCCCTTTTCCCCGATCTTAATCTTGCCGCGTTCCGCCAATTGTGGCGTTAAACCTTTAACAGCCATGCGAACTTCTCCTTTTGATATAGGGTTTTTATTTAGAGGGGATGATGTAGGGCCTCACAATGCTCCAGCGGCATAAGGCGCCCCAAGAGCTTGAACCAGGCTGGTAAACATAGGGGTTTGGCGGGTAATAGCCCGTGGAGCCGTAGAGCCGGATAACCTTCTTCAGGTTACTGGGGTCTCGGCCCAGGTAGTAGTGTTGCTTGCCGGGCTCGGCCTGGGGGTCGTAATAGGTCGCCCCCACCCCCCGGCTCTCGTCATACCAGCAGGGGCGGGTACTGCAACGGTATGGGAGGCCGCCGCACCCGCCAACCCACAGCATCGCCATAAAAGCGGCCAGCAAGGTCAGTCCTTTAATCTTCGCCATTGAGATTTCCTCCTGTCCCGGCGGGTTTTCCATCGCACCAGCAGGCCGCAAACCAGCCAGCCGGCGATGAAGCCGACTAAAAACCATAAAATGTAGATTCCTTTCATAGCCTTACTAGCTCCGTCTCCTCCTAGAAAAAGGGGAGACGGCGCCGGTCCGCCTCCCCTGGATTGCGACTGTCCCGGTTTACAGGGTCATGGGCATGACGAGGAAGAAGCTGTTGCCGTCGTCGCCCCAAAAGCGGACGGGCCGGCCCGGGCCCATGACGTCCATGGCCACCTCGTCGCCCTTGATGGCGTCCAGGGCATCCAGCACGTACCGGGCGTTGAAGCCCAGCTTGAGGGGCTGGTCGGCATGAAATACTGCCTGAACCGCTTCCTTGCCCTGGCCCACTTCCGGGTTTTCGTGGCTCAGAAAGGCATGGGACAGTTCCAGATCGAACACCACGCCCTTGAACCTTTCGTTGGACAGCAGGGATAGCCGCTTGAGTGCTCCGGCCAATTCCTGCCGGTTGAAGATAAAGCCGTGCTCATGCTGCTGCTGTGGAATGATCCGCCGGTAATCGGGGAACCTCTTCTCCACAAGCCGGACCGAGAAGTGCTCCCCGCTCCAACGGGCCAGCAGGTGCAGGGCCTTGTCTTTGACGCCCACCAGAACCGTGGCCTCTTTGGCGTTTTCCTTGAGGAACCGGGCGATCTCCACCACGGCCTTGATGGGGACCAGAATGCCCCCGCCCAGGTCCAGGCGGGCCACCTCCGGCATAGGCCGTTCGCTGACGCTCAGCCGGTGGCCGTCCGTGGACACCAGGCGGAGATAGGTTTCCCCGTCATACTCCAACTTTTCCCAGAAGATGCCGGAAAGGAAGTAATTGTAATGATCCGCAGATACGGAGAAGGCGGTCTGCTCGATCATCTCCAGAAGCGGCTTGGACTCAATGCTCACCATGACCGCTTCGTCCGGTTCGGGAACCAGGGGGAATTGATCCGGGTCGATGGTGTTAAATTTGTAGCGGGATTCCCCGGCCTCCAGGGTGACATGGCCGTTACCGGCGTTGAGGGTCAAGGTGGCTTCCGGCAACGTCTTGAGCACGCTGGCGAAGGTATGGGCCTGGACGGTAAACGCGCCCTCTTCCTTCACCTCGGCTTCCAAAGAGCCCCGGTAGCTGACTTCAAGGTCCGTGGCCGAGATGCTGATCTGGCCGTTTTCGGCCTTGACCAAACAATGGGCCAGGATGGGCATGACGCCCCGCTTGTCCACGATTCCCAAAGTGCTCTGGACATTTTTAACCAGAGTTTCCCGCTTGACGGTGATCTGCATGGCGTGCCTCCTTATCGGCAAGATTCTTGGCGCCGCAATCCTCCCAAGCCGGGCAGTCGCGGCAGTAGTAGTGTTTGCCCTTAAAATGGCAACGGCGGGCAACCTCTTGGATCACCCGCCGCTGTTCGTCCAGAAGCCGGTTGGCTTCGGCTATGTCGATCAAAAATTGTCCTTCTTCCATCTCTCCAGCACCTCGTTGTTGAAGTGTTCGGCCAGGGCCTCATAAACCCCCGGCACCCGGAGAAGGGTGACAGGGTCGATGTCCCTGACAAGCTCCACTAGGATGAGGTCAAACTCCACGGCCGTGATTTCCCGGTGTTTGCTCACGGTCCGCCTCCCTGGGCCAGCCGGGCCACCTCCTGGCGAGAGATATTCTCCAGCATGGCCTTTTTGACCAGGTCCAGGTGCTTGACGATCATGTCGATCTTCTCCAGGTTCACCCGGTTGTTCCCCTGATACACCGTAGCCAGGACCCGGCAGTCCTCCTGCGAGAAGGACTTGCAGATCAGCCCGGTGACCGCGTCCAGAACCTTTTCCCACCGGTTGATGATTTCCAGTTCCTCTTTTTGGGGTGGGGCGAACATGGCCGTCTGCTTTTTAACCTCCACCAGGGCCGTCACAAAACGGCGGAGATGATTGTACGTGGCCAGGGCCCCGGCCTTGATCTTCTGGAAGACCAACTCCTGGTCCCCGGGGTCATTCAGACGGCTCATCTCTAAGGCCTGGGAGGGGGAGATGGCGCCCAGCATCATCATCTCCTGGAACCTGGGGGAGAGGTTGAGCAGGCTCAGGCGCTCGTCCACCCGCCAGACCTGCTTGAAGCCCAGCTTCTGGGCCAGCTCCTCCCTGGTGTAGCCGGAGTTAATCATGGACTGAAAGGCCCGGGCCTCCTCCAGGGGGGTGAGGTCCTGGCGCTGGAGGTTCTCCACCAAGGCCAGCTCCGCCACCTGCCGGTCATCGGCCTCGATGACGCGCACCGGCACCGTTTCCAGGCCGATCATCTGACAGGCCCGCCAGCGCCGCTCCCCGGCCACCAGCATGTACCGCTCACCCCGGAGC
>VGSQ01000079.1 GCA_016874975.1 Deltaproteobacteria bacterium | reverse complement strand
TCTCAGAGTGATCAACCGTCGCTCACGAGTCCCGCCCCCGGGAGACCCGAAATCTCTGGAGACGCCTTAACCCCAAAAACCAAGGAACGCGTTCGCCCTGTTGACAACTTTCAACCATATCAGGGTGGGAACGCGCCGCGCATCCCGCCACTATTATTGCCTCAGGCCGGTTTTCCCATCCCCAGGCGTTGGGCCACCCTTCCTTCCAGGTCCGTCAACATCTCCTGCAAGGTCCGGCCGGGCCGGATGGGGCCGGAGTCGCCCCAGCCCCGCAGCAGGGCCTCCCGGGTGCGGCGGCGGAATTCCTCCACCGAGCCCGCCATTTCCTGCCAGATGAACAACTTCTGGAGGAGGTGGCGCTCGGCCGAGGAAAAATCCCGCTCCAGATGGTAAGACCGGCCTTGTCGGGTGGTGTAGAACATGGGTAAATTGTAGGGTGTCGAGGAACGAAGGGCAATGGGATAAATGAAGGGGCTGCCAGAGCAGCCCTTGCCGTGACCACGAGACAAGCAGGGCGGGAGGCGCGGCGCTTTCCCGCCATACGGCCCCACGGCCCTTTCCCGCCACGGCCCTGCGTTTTAGGCCTTACGCGGCGCAATGACGCAGGCTGAAGCCTGCGACTACGATGAAAAGCAAAAAGGTGCGACCTATGATTCTCATGGCGGCCATGTTCTCCGCGGCTGTTCTTATCCTACCGGGGGTGGCGGCCGGATGGGTCGTGGGTGGGAGCCCGGAGTTTGGCGGGCCGCCCCCCGTGGCCAAGAGTGCGGCGGAAAAGAAAATCCTGGAGGTGCTGGCCGAAATCCGGGGGGGACCCTGGATGGCCAACGTGGACCCGCTGCACGGCAGGCTTCTGCGCATCCTCACCGAGTCCCAGGGGGCCAGGACTGTGGTGGAGATCGGCACCTCCAACGGCTATTCGGCCCTGTGGATCTGCCTGGGGCTTAAAGCCACCGGGGGCCGGCTCATCACCCATGAAATCGACCCCCGGGTCGCGGATCTGGCCCGCCAAAACTTCAAAAAGGCGGGGGTGGAGCACCTGGTGACCGTGGTGGTGGGGGACGCGCACGACACCGTGAGCCGCCTTAAGGAACCCATCGATCTCCTGTTCATCGACGCGGACAAGGATGGTTACCTGGACTACCTCACCAAGCTGCTGCCCCTGGTGCGTCCCGGGGGGCTGATTCTGGCCGACAACATGGCCCGGCCCCGGCCCTCGCCGGATTTCGTCAGGGCCGTCACCACCAATCCCGACCTGGAGACCGTCTTTCTGAACCTGGAACGGACCGGCATCAGCCTGACGGTGAAGAAGAGGTGAAGGGAAAGGCGGAGAGCCAGGAGGTAGTCTGGCCCCTTGCGGACAGGAACCCCTGGGCCACGGTTTTGCTCCCCGTCGGTCTCCGGCGGGAAACCAGGACACCCCCCTTCCCGCACACAGTTCAGCGGCCCTCCTCCTCCTCCCAGGAAAAGGTGAGGAGGAGGGCGTCCTCCTGGTTGTCCTGGTAGTAATGGGGGCGGACCGCCACCTGGTGAAAGCCGAGGGAGGCGTAAAGACTTTGGGCAGGGAGGTTGGAAGGCCGCACCTCCAGCCAGGCAGTGGCCGCGCCGTTCCGCCGGGCTTGGTCCAGAGCGGCGCCGAGCAGGGCCCGACCCAGCCCCCGGCGGCGGTGACGGGGGTGCACGGCCAGGTTGAGGATGTGCATCTCGTTGACCACCTGCCAGTAGATCAGGTAGCCCAGGGTCTGCCAGCGTTGTGGCGGCGGAGGTCCGGCCACCAGGGTGGTGCTCACCGGATTGCGCAGTTCGGCGAGGAACGACAGGAGACTCCAGGGCTCGGGGAAGGAGAGGCGTTCGATGTCCCAGATGGCTTTCACATCCGTCAGGCGGGCCCGGCGGATGAGGTATGGCCGGGTCATTTGCCGCGCAACACCTCGCTGGCCACGGTGATGCCCTCCTGCCCCGAGTCTTTCAGGGCTTGGGCCACGGCCGCGATGTCGTCCTGCCGGCGCAGTTGGGACAGGCGCATGAGCATGGGGAGGTTCACGCCGGTGACCACTTCCACCTTGCCCTCCTGGAGGAAGGAGAGGCTCAGGTTGGAAGGGGTGCCCCCCAGCATGTCGGTGAGGATGATGACGCCTTGGCCGTTGTTTACCTGGGCCAAGCCGCGCTGCAACTGCTGACGCAGCGCCTCGGGAGGAGCGTCGGGGTCGAGGGAAAGGGCGGCGATGCCCTCCTGCCGGCCGAAAATGAGATCGTAAGCGACCAATAAAGCCTCGGCCAAATCCTTGTGAGTGACGATAAGAACGCCGATCATGGTTCTCCCTCATGGACCTGAGCCAGATCGCGATGGGTCAGGGTGAAGGGGATATTGGCCTGGGAGAGATGCTCGCCCAGGACGTTGGCGATGACCACCGAGCGGTGCTGGCCGCCGGTGCACCCCAGGGCCACCGTGAGGTGGGTTTTGCCCTCCTCCTGATATTGGGGCAGCAGGTAATCCAGAAAGTCGAAGAGGCGGCTTAAGAACTCCTGGGTTTCGGCCCGGGCCAGCACGAAATCACGGACCCGGGGTTCATTGCCGGTGGCGGCCTTAAGGTAGTCCACAAAATAGGGGTTGGGCAGAAAGCGCACGTCCATGACCAGGTCGGCCTCCGCCGGAATGCCGTTTTTAAAGGCGAAGGAGATGAGGTGCAGCAGGAGGCGCTCCCGCTCGGAGAGATGGGAGTACTCGGCCATGATGAGCCGGCGCAACTGGTGCGGGTTGTAGGTGGAACTGTTGATGATGCGTTGGGCCCGGTTCCGGAGGCCCGCCAGTTCGCGGCGCTCCAGACGGAGGGCGTGGGAGATGCTCTCCTGATCGGCCAGGGGGTGCTGGCGGCGGGTCTGGCTGAAGCGGCGGATGAGGGCGTCTTCGTCTGCCTCCAGGAAAAGGATGTGAAACCGATAGCCCTGCTGCTCCAGGCGGCGGAAGACCCGGGCGTAGTTCTTGACGAAGCCCTGGGTGCGCACGTCCATCACCAGGGCCACCCGGCGCGCTTCGCCCTGAGGCGGCACTACCGTGTGCAGCAACCGGGACAGGAGACTTAAGGGCAGGTTGTCCACGCAGAAATAACCCACGTCCTCCAGAGTCCGGAGCACGGTGCTTTTCCCGGAACCGGACAGACCGGTGATGATGAGGACGGGCCACGGCCCCGTCTCCGTCAAGGCGGGAGGGAGGTTCCGGTCCCCGGCGGGGGGAGCCCCGGTCTCCGGTCTGCCCGGGCCCTTCCCGGTGCCGGCGCGCCCGTTCACCGCCGCCATTCACAACTCGGCGTCGCGCTCGGCCAGCAGGCGAAAAATGGCCCCGGCCGAGTCGGCCTGCATCAGGCTGTCCCGGAAGGACTGGCTGAGCAACATGCGGGAAATCTTCGCCAGGGCCTTGAGGTGGAGACCGGCGGAGTTTTCCGGAGCCAACAGCAGGAAAAACAGGTGCGAGGGCTTGCCGTCCATGGAGGCGAAGTCCACCCCCAGGAGGCTGCGACCGAAGGCCAGTTTCATGGTGGGCAGGTTGGGCAGCTTGCCGTGGGGAATGGCGATGTGATCGCCGATGCCGGTGCTGCCCAACCGTTCCCGTTCCAGGAGGATTTCCACCACCGCCTGGAGGTCCAGCCCTTCGGGTCCCGGCGCCATGGTGCCCACCAGTTCCTCCAGCACTGCCCGTTTCCCGGAGGCCTGCAGGTCCGCCAGGACGCGGCCCGGCTCCAACAGGTCGATGATGCGCATGAAGTCCCCTAACCCATCTCCGGTTCAACCAGGACCAGGCTGCCGTCCGCACGGCGATAGAGAATGGAGAGGGCGCCGGTGCTCACTTCGGTGAAGACCACCAAATCCCGGTCCTTGCGCTGCAGAAGCTCCACCGCGTCCACCACCCGGAGGGGGGTCACCTCCACCCGCTGGCGGCGCAGGGAGGGCAGACTCGCCTCCTCCTCCGGGAAACCCGCCGGGGCCGGCCCCCGCCCCCGTTCGGGCTTCACCTCCCGCAGTCGTTCCCGCAGCTTTTTCAATTGCATGTCCAACTTGTCCACCACCAGGTCGATGGCGGCGTACATGTCGACGTTTTCTTCTCTCCCCTTGATGATGCGGCCGTTGCTGTTGAGAGTGACATCGGCCAGATGGCGGAATTTCTCCAGTCCCAACACCACGTGGGCCTCAATGGGTCCTTCCAGGTAGCGCCGGAACTTCTTCAGGCGTTCCGTGACGTAGTTCTTGAGAGCCTCAGAGGGCTCGAGCTGCCTGAAGGTCACCGATATCTGCATATGTTCCTCCGGATTGACGATATTGGGGGGAGCGGAAGATCAAAGGGCCGGGCGGTGATTGGCGCCCTTGGAGCGATGTGCCGGTCGTTTGCGTTTGCTGGAGGAGAGGACGCCCAGCATACCCCGGTATTTGGCCACGGTGCGCCGGGCAATGATGACGTTGTCCTGGCGCAGCTTGTCGGCGATCTCCTGATCGCTCAGGGGCTGCTCGGGGTTCTCGGTCTGCACGATCTGGCGTATCTTTTCCTTGACGCTCTCGGAGGCGATCTGGTCCCCCAGGGCCATATTGATGCCGCTGTTGAAAAAGTATTTCAGGTCGAACACCCCCTGGGGGGTGTGGATGTACTTGCCGGTGGTCACCCGGCTGATGGTGGATTCGTGCATCTGCACGTCTTCGGCCACCTGGCGCAGAGTCAGGGGGCGCAGTTGGGCCAGGCCGTGGTCCAGAAAATCCTGCTGAAAGCGGATGATGCTCTCGGCCACCAGGTAGAGCGTGCGCTGCCGCTGGTGAATGCTGCGGATGAACCAGAGGGCGTTGTCCAGATGCTTCTGGATGTAACCTCGGGCCGCCTCCGAAAGTTTCTCCGGATGCCGCAGGGCCTCCAGGTAAAAGGAGCTGATCCGCAGTTTGGGCAGGCCGTCCTCATTCATGATAATGACATATTCGTCTCCCACCTTCTGGAGGTAAACGTCGGGATTGATATAGGCGGGGTCTTCCGAATCGAAGGCGCTTCCCGGACGCGGGTTGAACCGCGCTATGGCCTCGCTGACCCGGTACACCTCCTCCAGGCTCACCTTGAGGTCCCGGGCGATGGCCTGGTAATTGCGGTTGGCCAGATTGGTCAGGTGCCGGTCAATGACGGCCGCCAGCACGGGGTCCTCGTCCTTCCGGCCGGGGAGCTGCAGCAGCAGGCATTCCCGCAAATCCCGGGCCGCCACCCCCACCGGGTCGAACCCCTGGATGGTCCGGAGCACCTCCTCCACCCGGTTGGGAGCGACCTCCAACTCCTGGGCGATCTCCTCCACCGTGGCCCGGAGATAGCCGTCCGGGTCCAGGTTGCCGATGATGAGGATGCCGATCTTCTCGGACTCTTCGTCCAGGTCGGCCAGACGGAGCTGCCACATGAGGTGGGACTTGAGGGTGGTCTTCTGGGCGTTGAGGTTTTCGTAGGGCGGCGCCTCCCTTTCCTCGTATTCCCGGAACTCCCGGAAATCCGAAGTCAGCGTCTGGTCCTTGAGAAAGGCGTCCCAGTCCCATTCCTCGGTCTTGCCGCCGGCGTCCCCGTTTTCACCGGGAGCCGCCTCCTCTTCACCTTCCCGGCCCGGCGCCGCCCAGGTTTCCTCCTCTCGCTCCCGGCCCTCCTCGCCCCGCTCCTCATAGTTCTGCTCTTCCAGGACCGGATTGGTTTCCAGGACCTGGTGAATCTCATCCAACAGCTCCATGCGGGAAAGTTGCAGCAGCTTGATGGCCTGCTGCAGCTTCTGGGTCATGATGAGCGTCTGGGTGAGCTTTAAATTCTGGCGAATCTCAAGGGCCATGGTTTTGCCTGATGAAGCCGCGCCGGGCGAAACTTACTGCCGTCATTATAACGTGAAACTCTCCCCCAAGTAAATCCTTTTGGCAAGTTCGCTCTGCACCAGTCGGTCGGGCGTGCCCTCCTCCAGGACCACGCCTTCGTTGAGGATATAAGCCCGATCGCAGACGTTGAGGGCCTCCCGCACGTTGTGATCGCTCATGAGAACGCCTAGGCCTTTGTCCCGGAGCTCCCGGATGATGTTCTGGATATCGTTGACGGCCAGGGGATCGATGCCCGCAAAGGGTTCGTCCAGGATAATGAAGTGGGGCGAGGTGACCAGGGCCCGGGTGATTTCCAGGCGACGCCGCTCGCCGCCGGAGAGGGCCGAAGCCCGCTGCTGGGCCAGATGACCGATGCGCAGCTCCCCCAACAGTTTTTGTAAGCGCTCCTGACGCACATCGGGGTCGGGCTCCAAGGTCTCCAGAATGGCCAGAATGTTTTCCGCCACCGTAAGCTTGCGGAAAACCGAGGCCTCCTGGGGCAGGTACTGAATGCCCCGGCGGGCCCGCTGGTAGATGGGCAGGTTGGAGAGGTCCTCGCCGTCCAGGGAGACGCCCCCTCGATCGGGCTTGAGCAGCCCCAAAACCATGTAAAAGGTGGAGGTCTTGCCCGCGCCGTTGGGGCCCAGCAAACCCACCACCTCACCGCTGTGCACCACCAGGGAGACGTCGTTCACCACCGTGCGGCCGTCATAGCTCTTGACCAGATGGTGAATGTCCAGGCGGTGCATGGTCAGCGCGCCGGTTTCCTCGGAGGTTTGGGGCCGGCTCCGGGAAGCAGGTCTTTCATGCCCGGCCCCTTGCCTTCCGGCTGGTAAAGGTGCGCCTCCACCCGCTGCCGGGCGCCGCTTTCCACCAGGACCCGTCTGGTCTTGAGAAAAAGGGTGATCTTGTCCCCCTTGAGGTTGTTCTCCCCCTGCCAGACCCGGGGATTGCCCCTGAGCTCGATGAGCTCCCGGTCCTTGTAGTAAACCGCCTCCTCCCCGGTGGCCACTTTGTCTTCCTGCACGTAGCGCACCTTGCCCCGGGCGACGATGCGGTCGATCTTCTCGCCGCCCAGATCGCTCAGGGGCGAGGGCTCCGGGGTGGCCCCCGGCTTGGCCCCTGGCGGTCCTTTGGCGGGGGCAGGGGTGGGCTTGTAGTAAACCAGGAGATGGTCGCAATAGAGGGTGGAATCGCCGTACACCGCTTTTACCTGGCCGGAGAAGGTGATCAGGTGCTTCTCCTGGTCCGCCTCCAGCTTGGCGGCGGTGATGTGCAGGGGAATTTCCTTTTCCTGTACTCCGGGTTTTTGCCCCGGCGGAACTCCGCTCCGGCCTCCCGGCGGCGCCCCGGCGCCCCAGGCGGCGGCGCTCCAGCAAGAGAGGGCGGCCCCCAGCAGGATCACACCGGCTCTTTTCAGCAGGAATCTCACCGTGTCAACCTCCCCCCGGCCACTTTCACTTCGGTGCGCCGGTGCTCGCCCAACGTCAGTCTGCGTTTGGCCAGGTCCACCGTGAGCTTCCGGCCCTCGATCCTGACGGTGGGCCCTTCCAGGACGACCTCGCCGGGGATCAACAGGAGACGCTCCCCGGGATCGTATTCCGCCTCCGTGGCCGCCACCCGCAGGTCGCCCCGCGCCACCTCCACCAGGCCTTGGAGGCGCACCCGTCGGGATTTGGTGTACACCACCCCCTGCGGGCACCTCACCCGGGTGATGGCCCCCGAAGCTTCAAAGAAATCCATCTTTATCCCCTGCAGATGGATTTCTTCCCGCTCTTTTAGGTATTCGGCCTTTTCCGCCTCCAGAAACCAGTGCTTGGTGCCCTTCTGGATCTCCGTGAGAGCGAGGCTTTCCATGCGGGAATGGGGCGACGGCTCCGCCTTGGGGGGAGGCGCCGGCGGCGGCGCCGGCTGAGGCCGGAACCAGTAGGCCGCTCCCACCACCAGGGCCGCCAGCGCCAACAGGTAAACCGCCTTTCCTTTCCAGAAGGGTGTGGGTCTCATGGCAATATTATCGTCATTTGGCGCCGGTTTCTTTGGGAGGGCCCCCCTCTCGCCAGAGGCCGACGATCTCAAACCCAAAACTGCCTTGCCGGGGACTGATTTTCAGCAGATAGTAGAGCCTGTCCCCGTCCCTGACCACCACTTCCAACAATCGCGTCCGATTTTTGGCATTCTCTTCATTGAAAATACTGCCGGACCGGTCGAAGTAGAGATCGCCGCTGAGCCAATAGAGGTCTCCCAGGCCGGTCTTGGGATCACTGTCCCGAAGTTTTATTCTCTCTTGCTGCAGGTCCTCCCCACTCAGGCCGATGAGTTGGTCGTCCGTCTTGCTGTCCGGCTTTTTCCAGAGCGCGTGCTGATGGCCGAAGGTCATCGCGCCCCGCCGTTCTCCCGAGACCACGGAGAGCAGCAGCCGGTCGTACCGCGCAGCTCCCAACTGCGCCCGGGCCTCCGCCGCCAGAGGGTGGGAAGAAAATTTCAAGATGAATTGCTCCAGGGCCGGGACGCCGGGCTTCCGCTTGATTTCCGCCATTTCCCGGGCCGCGGCCAAATCGGTCAGGCGTTTTTTGGCCTCCGCGGTATAGACGGAATGGGGATATTTCTTCAGGAACCATTCATAAGCAGCCTGGTCATTGGCCGCCGAGGCCTTGCCCCAATCCCCCTCTTCGGAGGCGCAGCCGTTCAGACAGAGCAGGACCAGCACCAATGGCGGCCACAGCCTTTTGAGCATGGCCTCTCCCCTCCTGTCGGCGATAATCAAGCCTGATGCTCTTTTATTCTATGCCAGACGGCCTGATTTTTGCAATAGGATGTGGCAAGGCTGTCCTTTAAATCTCGCTCCAGGGGCGCACCAGTTCCTCCCAGCGCCCCGCAGCCTTGAGGATGAGGTCCGTCACCTCCCGCACCGCGCCGCGCCCTCCCGGCAGCGTGGTGACCCAATGGGCCGCGGCCTGCACCTCCGGCGGGGCGTCGGCCACCGCCACGGCCAGCCCCACCCGGTGAAAGAGCGGCAAATCCACCAGTTCGTCCCCCACCGCCCCCACCTGGTCCGGCGTGAGGCTCAGGGCCCGGCACAGCTCCTCCAGCACCGCCGCCTTGTCCCGCACGCCTTCATGGTAACGGTGGACGCCCAACTCCTTGGCCCGCCTAAAGGCTGCGTCGGACCGGCGCCCCGACACGAAGGCCACCTCGATCCCGGCCTGCTGCAGCATCTTGACGCCGTGCCCGTCCCGCACATGGAAGACCTTGCAGAGCTCCTCTTTGGGGCCGAAATAGAGCCGCCCGTCGGTGAGCACCCCGTCCACGTCCAGGATGAGGAGCCGCACCCGCCCGGCCCGGGCCCAGGCATCGTCCGGATAAACCTGATTGTTCATCAGCCGCCCTCACGCTTTGGTGTAGGGCGGGCTCCGCCCGCCATCTGACTTCGACAAGGTCTCAGAGCCCCACCTGGGGACGACTGCATCGCCTCAATCCCTGCCGCCTCCCCGAATCCCGGCTCTCGTAGGGCGGGAAAGCACCGCGCATCCCGCCGTTCACCCCTGGCCGCGCAAGAACTCATGAAGGCCTGCCAACTGCCGCCACAGGGCGGGGACGTCTTTCAAGGGCCACGAATTGGGCCCGTCGCACAGGGCCTTGTCCGGGTCGGGGTGGACCTCCATGAACAGGCCGTCCACGCCCGCGGCCACCCCGGCCCGGGCCAGCAGCGGCACGAACTCCCGCTGGCCGCCGGAGCAGGACCCCTGCCCGCCCGGAAGCTGCACACTGTGGGTCACGTCCAGGATCACCGGGCAGCCGAGATTCCGCATGATGGCCAGGCTGCGGAAGTCCACCACCAGGTTGTTGTAGCCGAAGCTGGCGCCCCGCTCCGTCAGAAAAATCTTGGCGTTGCCGGTGGAGCGGGCCTTGTCCACCACGGCCCGCATGTCCCAGGGGGCCAGGAACTGCCCCTTCTTGATATTGACGGGCTTGCCCGTCCCCGCCGCGGCCACCACCAGGTCCGTCTGGCGGCAGAGGAAGGCGGGGATCTGCAGCACGTCCAGGACCTCTGCGGCCGGGACCACGTCGCTCACCTGGTGCACGTCCGAGAGCACCGGCAGGCCGGTGGCCTCCTTCACCCGGGCCAGAATCTCCAGGCCCCCGGCCAGCCCCGGCCCCCGAAAGGAGGTGATGGAGGTGCGGTTGGCCTTGTCGTAGGAGGCCTTGAAGATCAGGGGCAGCCCCGCCGCCCGTGCGTGCTCCTGCAAGGCCTGGGCGATCTCCAGGGTCAGCCCCGCGTCCTCAATGACGCACGGCCCGGCGATGAGGAGTAGGGTACCCGCACCTAAATCAATATTTCCTATTTGCCTCAAGTGATTCATGGGAATGGAAGATGATTAATGGGAAAGCGCTCCCTCCAAACTACCTATTTGCCAATTTCTCTTACCTCTACTATATAGTTGCCAGTCAACCATCTTATAGTTGTAATAGTGATCCGATAATTTGTGGCTTTATAAGAGTAATTCCAAGAGGTTCCAGGGAGAACCCGGATTAGGCTCTTGGTAGGTTGGCCTGGCAGAGTCAAGGCGATGGAGGCCGTGTTGTCCTCGAAAATTTCTGAGACACCCAGAGTGGACCCAGAAAGAGGGTCAATAAACGCGTCGCCTTTTTTCATTTCTTTAAAATAAAGATAAATTTCATTGGGCTCAGCAGGGGGCTTGGGTTTCGTCGGAATTAATCCTGCACTCTTCAATTTGCCAAGTTCTTCTTCTAGTTCTGTGATACGCTTATTTAAGAAAGGAATACTTTGAGGAGAGGCTTGTAATAACATCAGGTATTTGTTATTGTCATACTGCAAGTCATTGATTCGACGCTCCAAATAATCGATTTTTGATTTATGATTTTCTAACTTTGCCTTCCATTCCGATTCTATTCTATTATAGAAATTAGATAATTCTTTACATTTATAGATATATAAAGAATATGGAATTCCTATTATTATAACTAACAATGGAAGAATTCCAGCAACTGACCAAGCTACATAGATTATCTTTGACTTTATCTGACCATTTTTTGGTTTCATTGAGTCAATATTCCCAGAGGCAGAAACTGGTATCTCAACATCAGGGTCTCCGCTTTCACTTTTAGCACTAACCAGATTTTTTTCATGGTTTTCCATATGGTTATCGACCTTATTAAAATTATTCGTAGAATATATCATCCAGGTAAAAAGTCAGGCCACCGGGGTTAGCACTCTCAGAAGTGACCCAACAAAACCCGCCGATTACACTGGAAAGGTTTTGTCCTGTAAGGTCGATGGTGAATGATTGCCATTCCTTCGTCAAGGTGACTTTTCCTAGAGAAACTTCAAAGGAATCCCTGTACTTTTTTCCTGGGGCGGTAATTCCCCCAGCCTTAAATTCTACTATTTCTCCACCTTTTTCCCCTTTAGCCCAAAAGTTAATTTTCTTATAGCCCTTCTTTGAAAAATCGGCGCCTGGTGAATCCCCCCAATTGTCGGCTTTATTTTGCCAATAAATACCGCCCCATCCTTTGGGGCCGGGAGAGTATTGAATTTTGACACAATGAGGGGGCGAATGGGGCTTTTCGGTCCAACCTTCGACCAATTTTATATACTTCTTACCCATTTCTCCATCTCCCATCCAGCCGGAGGCAATGAATTTAGCCCCCACATCAAAGCCTTGGGAAAGAACAGCCTGAGGAAAAAGAAGGCTGGCCAATATTGCATAGAATGCCAATCCTAAATAGAAAGAATATGTTTGCATATAACCCTCCAGCATTAGAATTATCAATATTGAAGTATTATTTTGCTTCTAACTTGATAGATAAACATAAGTTATGGGAATGGTAAGTTGCTGCTTCTCTGACAATCATAACAAAACTGCTTATTTTTGGACTTATTTCTCCCTCACATCACCGGGCCGCTTTGGTTATGCCGCCGTTTGAACTGCAGGCAGGCGGCGATGAAGTCCCGGAAGAGGGGGTGCGGGCGCATGGGCCGGGACTTGAATTCGGGGTGGAACTGGCAGCCCAAAAACCAGGGATGGTCCTCAAGTTCCACGATTTCCACCAGCTCGCCGTTGGGGGAGGTGCCGGTGATGCGCAGACCGGCCGCCACCAGCCGCTCCCGGTACTCGTTGTTGAACTCATAGCGGTGCCGGTGGCGCTCCATGATCTCCCGGGTGTCGTAGGCCCGGGCGGCCAGGGAGCCCTCGGCCAGTACGCAGGGGTAGGCCCCCAGGCGCATGGTGCCGCCCTTGTTCGCGCCTTCGTCCCGGCAGACCACGGCGTTGAGGCGATAGTCGAACCACTGGCGCATGAGGAAGATCACCGGGTCGCAGGGGTGAATATTGAATTCCTCGCTCTGGGCCCGGGGGAGGCCGGCCACGTGGCGGGCGAACTCGATGACCGCCAGCTGCATGCCGAAACAGAGGCCGAAATAAGGGACCCGGCGCTCCCTGGCAAAGCGGATGGCTTGCATCTTGCCCTCCGCGCCCCGGACCCCGAAGCCGCCGGGCACCAGGATGCCGTCGAGACGGCCCAGCAGCGTGGCGGGGCCTTCCCGCTCCACCGCCTCCGCGTCGATGTAGTTGAGGGCGACGTGCAGGTTGTGGGTCAGGCCGCCGTGCACCAGGGCCTCGTGCAGGCTTTTGTAGGACTCGTGCAGGTCCACGTACTTGCCGATGATGCCCACCTCCACCCGGACGGCGGGGTTTTTCAGGCGGTGCACCAGTTCCTGCCAGCGTTCCAGGCGGGGGGCGCCGGTCCAGATGTTCAGGACTTCGATGAGACGCTCGTCCAAACCCTCCTGGTGCAGCAACAGGGGAATTTCGTAAATGCTCTGCACGTCCTGGGCGGTGATCACCGACTGGGCCTCCACGTCGCAGAAGAGGGCGATCTTGGCCTTGATTTCCGGGGAGAGCTGCTGCTCGCTGCGGCAGAGGATGAGGTCGGGCTGGATGCCGATGCTGCGCAGTTCCTTGACGCTGTGCTGGGTGGGCTTGGTTTTGACTTCGCCCGCGGTCTTGATGTAGGGCACCAGGGTGAGGTGGATGTAGCAGCAATTCTCCTTGCCCAGATCGCCCTTGAGCTGCCGGATGGCTTCCAGGAAGGGCAGGCTCTCGATGTCGCCCACGGTGCCGCCGATCTCGATGATGGCCACGTCCCCCTGGGAGGCGACGCTCAGGATGGTCTGCTTGATTTCGTCGGTGATGTGGGGGATGACCTGGACGGTGCCGCCCAGGTAGTCGCCCCGGCGCTCCTTGGTGATGACGTTGAAATAGATGCGCCCGGTGGTGCAGTTGTTGATCTGCCCCAGGGTGACGGAGGTGAAGCGCTCGTAGTGCCCCAGGTCCAGGTCCGTTTCGGCGCCGTCGTCGGTGACGAAAACCTCGCCGTGCTGGAAGGGGTTCATGGTGCCGGGATCCACGTTGATGTAGGGATCCAGCTTCTGGAAGGTGACCCTGAGTCCCCGGGACTCCAGTAAGGCGCCGATGGCGGCGGCGGCCACGCCCTTGCCCAGGGAGGACAACACGCCGCCCGTGATGAAGATGAACTTGGTTTTCACCGCTCCTCCCAGTAATTCACCTTACTCCGGCCCCCCGGTCCTTGTCAAGCGGGGGAGGCGCGGCGGGCTGGGGAGTTGCGGCCTGGTGGAGAGCGGCTGCCGGGGGGAGGGGCGGGGGTCCGTGACCCCCGGCGGCCTCCCCCACAGCAACCTTTCCATGCAGACAATCCCTATAGGGGGTGGTGGGGAGTGTGTCCGGGGCTGGGGCCCAAGGTGGGAGGCTTAAAGAGACCCTCCGGCAGACGCTCCGGACCCACGGGGCCCGGCGGCAGGACCGTGCTCCGGGGCGGCGGGGGCTCCCACAGGGAATCCACCGGGTCAAACTGCAGGAACCGCTCGGGGACGCCGTCTTTGAGCCACTGGCGGAGCCGCATCAGGTCGGCCTCCGTTAAGCGGCGGGGCGGCAGCGGCGGCCTGGCCGTCTTGACGATGGAGTATTCCTGCCCCACCAGCTTCACTCTCTGGGGGATGGCGGGGGAAACGTTGCCCACTTCGGTCAGGCCCACTTCCTGGAAGAAGGCGGTGTACTTCACGCCCACCAGGCTGAAGAAGCGGGTGCCTCGCACGCCCAGGACGGCGGTGTGCGTCTTCATGATGAAGTCGGGCTGCTCCGTCTTATGGATGCGGTTGATCACCGTGTACACCAGCCCCCGGCTCAACTGCAGGGTGGCCTGCCGGGAACCCTTGGCCCCGTCGTACATGTACTCCTGGATGACGATGCTGGAGCTGGGGGCGATGGTGAGGAGCGTGTCGTCAATGAAGCGCACCTGGGCCCTGGATTTGGACTTGGTGCGGATCATGTCCAGGGGTTCCAGGCCGTCTTTCACCTTGGCCGGCACGGCGGGCAATTTCCCCCCCTTCAGAATCTCCACCTGGCCCTCCACCTGCGTCATGGCGCCCACCACCGCCGCGGGAACCGCGGCGGGCAGGAGCCACCCCAGGAGGATGAAGGCCAGCAGAATCAGACCCGTGGCGTGTGTGCGGCGCATTCCGTTCTCCTTGCTGAAGGTCGTCAAAGTTTTTGGTGGGGAGGGGGCCGGGGCTGCAACCTCCCTCGTTACCAAGCCCCTGCTTGGGAACGTTTATTCCCCCCCAAGGTCTGCTGGGGGACCTCACGGCACCGGCGCCCTGCCCTCACCTTATGCAGCGGTCGCCGGTTCCCAAGCAAAGCTTGGGAACCGGGAAAAAAGAGTCATCGCCTCAGGACCATTTTTTCGGCCCTCTCCTCCATTATACCCGACACCACACGGCTTTGCCTCTGCCATTTGCATCTGCTCGCCAGGGATGGTAAATGAACAGGTAAGCGGAGTATCCCCATGATTCTGTCGGATATTTTCGGCAGCCTGTGGCGGCGACTCAAGGCCCGCTGGCCCTGGCGGCGGCCCGGCGCCTCGGTCTGGGGGGACGAGCCTCCCGTCATTCTGGGTACCTGCCGGCAGTGCGGCGCCGTGGTCCTCCAGGGCTGGCACCGGGAAACGGCGGAGGGCCTGCTGTGCCGACGCTGCGCCTCCAGCCGGGACCGGTCGGGCTGAGCTTCCGGCATGGGACTGGGTCAGGACGCCGCCGCGGCCCACCGGCCCCGTTCCCCAAGTTGCCGCCATCATACCGGGTCGGCGGGAGAATGCGACCGGGAATTCTTGGGCCCGGCACGTTTTCAGTCCGTCCGCAAAAAATCCTTGACCTCCCCCAGACCTTCGGCCAGGGCCCGCAGGTAGACGGCATATCCCAGGGCCAGGTCCTGGATGATGAGGCCCGTGGAATCGAACACGGTGATCTCCTCGGCGCTGCGTCGCCCCGGCTTTTTCCCGGCCACTATTTCCCCCAGGGAGCCGTAAATGTCCCCCGGCGCGATCTCCCCCCGGGACAGGGGCACGTTGATCTCCCCGGAATGGGAGGCCTGGGCCCAGTCGTCCACCACGATGGTGGCGACCCGGAGGAGGTTCGGGTCCAACTCCTGTTTGCCCGCCGCGTCCGCGCCCACGGCGTTGATATGGGTTCCCGGGCGCACCCACTCCCGCAGCACCAGGGGCTGGCAACTGGGCGTGGCCGTTATCAGGATATCCGCCGCCCGGGCCGTCTCTTGGGGGGTGGGGGCCAGGCGCGTGGCCACCCCGTAAGACGCGGCCACTTCCTCCATCAGGGTGCGGGCCCGGGCGTGAGCGCAGTCACAGATGACGATCTCGGTGATGGGGCGCACTTTGAGGGCCGCGGCGATCTGGGTGCGGGCCTGCGCCCCCGCGCCCACCACCCCCAGGCAGCGGGACTCGGGCCGGGACAGGAGGTCCGCGGCCACCCCGCCGGCCGCGCCGGTGCGGTAATTGGTGATGAGGGTGCCGTCCAGGTCGGCCCACTCCAGGCCCGTGTCCGGGTCGTTGAGCAGAATCTTGGCCATCACCGTGGGCAGGCCCCGCCTGGGATTGCCGGGGTGCACGTTCACCCACTTGAGGCCGCAGACGTGGCCGTGGGGCAGGAAGATTTCCCCATACATGGCCCGGAAGTCACCCTGGGCCAGGTTCAGGTACGATTTGGGGGGCATGTTGGCGCGCCCTTCGCCGTAGGCCCGGAAGGCCTCCCGGGCCGCCTCCAGGGCCAGGTCCAGGTCCAGCACCCGGGCGACCTCGGCTCCTGTCAACACCAGACTCATAGCGCCTCCTTTGCTTGACTTGAAAAGATGTTTGTGGGGGAGGGGGC
>VGSQ01000078.1 GCA_016874975.1 Deltaproteobacteria bacterium | reverse complement strand
TCGAGCAGCAATCCCTCAAGGTAGACCCTGGCCCAATGACGCCGTTCTTTCCGACCCATGGGCTCCAGAAGTTCTTGAAGGAAGCAGCTCAACCGACGCCGCAAGTCCATGAGTTTTTGTGCTTTCATGAACCCATGGTGCGCTCATGAAAGGCATTTGTCAATATATGCTTAACCTAGTATTACCATGAGACTGTTATTCATCAGCAAACAGATCATCAGGCGAGATATCCTATCAAGATAGTGTGCCATAACCGTCTCATCCTTGCGAAAGAAGTCTCCTCCACCCAAGAAGGCCCCTCCAATTTTTAGGGAACCAAAAGCTTGCTGGGGCGTCTTTCGGTTAACGGGGAAAATTTTCGTGTCCGCCGGGTTCTCTGAAAGACCCTGGACCTGAAAATGCTCTCCCAAAGCCGAACGGAAGGAGTGGGGTCATGAAAAGAAACGTCAGGTTGATTCTCCTTATAGTTCTGGCGGTCCTGCCGGCCATCCCGGCAACTCTTCTGGCGGAAGACAACCGGTCTGGCAGGCCGGTGACGCCGGCGCAGCCCGGAGACCTGGTCTTCCGTCACCGCGGTGAAACCTTCGGTCCCTTTCGCACCAAATGGGAGGATCCCTTCATCGCCATTCCCCATGTGGGCATTTATGTGGGCAACCAGGGGGCCTACAATACCATGCAACTGAAAATCAACCAGGATAAGCATGGTGTCATCAAGGCCGGGGATTGGCAAAATGAGGTTGATTTCAAAGACCCGAAGTTCTATTCCGTCACGGAGAGCTATGTACCGGTATCGTACCAAGGGAAATTAATGCGGATGTGCGACCTTCCGGGAGACGTGAAAAAGAAAATCAGGGAGGGCGTCACCGACCAGGCTATGAAAGAGATGGGGCGGGACTACGGCAAATATGAGTTCCATCAATTCAACCGTGCTCGCCGTTCTCGCAATTGCGGAGATTGGGCCCTGGAGGTGTATGACCGGGTGCTACGCAAGGAAGGCGTCCAGGTGATGGTCCATAAATTTCCAGCTCCCCGCACCAAAGATGAGTGGTTGCGACACCCCCAGGACCTCAAGCCGGGAAAGATGGTGGCGTATGCGCAGCTCCTGGGCGGCACCGTGGACCCTTCCCGCTTGCCCAAATGGACAACGTCCAATGACCTGCCGGAAAAGACGGCCACCCCCAATTATTGGGTGACGGCGGGCCGCCAGCAATCCCTCTCCGAAGCCAATACCGCAGTCTCCTTTGCCAAAGACAGCAGACGCGCCCTGGTCGTGGGGGACGGCCGGGAGGCTTACCTCATGTACCAAAAAACCGCCCAGCGCCTGGGCGCCGACAACGTGAGGTGGATCCGCGCCCACGGCTCGAAGGTCGACTGGAAAAGCGAAGCCCGAAGATTCAACGCCGACGTCGTCCTCGGAGTCAAGGGATCGATTAAGGAGCCACGGCGTCCGGCTCTTGCCCAGACGGCCTTGACGCCGTCGATCCCCCCCACCCCCTCCCGGCCCGCGGCTATGGTGCGGCCGACTGCGCTGAAGCGGACGAAGCCGGAAGCCCAGTCCCCCACGGCCGGTCATCCCCTTGCCTCACCTCTGCCCCGGCCGCCTCAGGCGCACATCAGGCCTGCGCCAACCCAGTATCCGGGAGGAGCCAGGCCCACTGCGACCCCGGGGGCGAATCGTCATCGACCTGAGGTGGTCAAACCCTTGCAGCCGAACGCAGTCCGGCCTGACCCTGTGAAGATCACTCCGCCCCTCTCTCCCCGGCCTTATCCGGTTTCCTCCCCGCCCATGGTCAACCGGGCTGAACCGGCGGCGCCTCCCCTGACCGCACCATCCGCCTCTTCGTTCCGACCGCCGCCCATGCCTTCGTTCACTCCCCCGGTGCACGCGCCCATAATGCCGTCATTCCGGCCGTCCCTTGGTCCGGCCATGCCGCCTCCCATACGCTTCCGATGATGGCCAGGGAGAGGAGCCGTCGTTATCCTTCTGTCCGGGAAAGACCGGTGGGAGGATAACGACCTTCCCAAAACTTATGGGTTCTAAAAACCGTTAACCAAGAGAACCGCCTGATGCCTTTTCATCACCCCCATGCATCCCACCTATCCCGGTTCAGGGGAGTTGCTCAGTTCGGGAAGCACTCGGCCGCGGCTGATGCCCCAATCGGATGCTTGACTCCAACCGCCATGCCTCCGGGAAGTGGCAAAATTTCAGTAGATTTTGCCGGGATTCTGAACAATAATCCTGTTTATGTGATTTATCAGACCTACCCCGTCAACACCCTGATGCTTCGGCACGCGAACCTGCAGTGGCCCTCATGGTATCCAGGAACGATAAGGCGTCTGAAAATACTGAAGAAAAGGCGGCCCTCTTTGAAAAGGTGCGGTCGGGCGACCTGGATGCCTTGCGGCTATTCATCAAGAAATTTGAAAGGGAGGTTTTCGAGCTCTGCTACGCACTGTTGGGTGATCCGGTGAAAGCAAGGCAGGCAGCCCAGGATGCTTTCATAAAATTTTATGACGCAAGACATCGGGTTCATCATCCCGGGCCATATCTGCTGAGAATTGCCAGAAATCTTTGTTATGACGAGATTGAAAATGGTACGAAAACAGTCGAGGCTTCTGGAAAAAATGATAAAAAAGGAATTGGAATAATAGATACATTAAAAAATAATCATAATCCATTAGAAATACTTCTGGAAATACAACAAGATGTTGAGGAAGAAGAATTGTGGGAGAAACGAAAAATTCAGATGAGTAAGGCAATGAAGAAACTGAGCAAAGAATATAAGGAGATTATTGTCATAATCCATTATCAGGGGAAAAGTTACAAGGAAGCCGCCCGTATTTTGCAGATACCCTTAGGAACGGTAAAATCCAGATTGAATCGGGCGATCGTGAAACTGGGGAAAATCCTCATGGAAGGCAGCTGACTGCATCGAGACGCACTTCATGGATTGCCACGAAATCGAGATGCAGCTTTATGACTTGGCCACGGACCGGCTCACCGACGAAGAGCGCCGGTCGGTGGAGAGGCATCTTGACGCCTGTACGGTTTGCACTGAGAAGCTCGCCATCATCAGGGAGACGCTGCCCCTGCTGGAGCACTGGTCGCCGCCGGAGCTGCCCCCGGATTTTGCGGACCAGGTCATCAGAGGCATCAAACTCCGGCAAGACCCCTGGTGGCGGAAAGTGGGGCAGGCGTTGTTCTCCCCCTGGTACATCAAAATCCCCCTGGAAGGACTGGCCGCCACCGCAGTCCTGCTGGTCTTCATCGCCTACCAGAGCGGCTACCTCTTCATCACGGACACCACTACCAGAGAAATTACCGTCACCGTCAAAGGAGAAGACGCCCCCCAGCCCATCGTCATGGAATCACCTGACCTGGAGGATGCCCGGCTGAAGCTGACGGCCATGGTAAAAGAACATGGCGGCATGGTGGTCAGAAGGCAACCGGTGGGCTCTGATCTAAAAATGGTGTTGAAAATAGCACAGGAAAACGAAACACCGTTTCTCCAGGCCCTCGGCAGATTGGGCAAAACCACCGCCCCGCCGGAACATTACAAAGACAGTCAGGGCAATATCGTTATTATCTTAAAGAAAAAGTAATCTTGTCTCCTGTTGACGGCGCCTTCTGAGCAACGACGATTCGTCCAGATTACTTTCATCACGGGAAGAATCCCAGAGGAGCGCCCCGTTTTCCGTTTAAAACCGTATTTTTTATTGAGACCCCGTTCTCCCGCCTGTTTGAGGCCAGAGGGAGAAAAGCCGTGAGATTAGAAAATACTTCCCGTCATTCTGGCGTGCCACCTTCAAGTCCCTGTCCGCCTCCGTCCCTGCCTCGCCCTGAAACCTGCTTCCAGCCGAGCCAGGACCGTTCTGCGGGAATTTTCCCTCCGCTCGCGGCTTTTTGCCTCCCCAGCCGGACCACCGAGGCTGACCCTGCCCGTCACCGGGAGCAGTTTTCCATCGGGAGAGCGCCATGACCTGGAAAACCTTCATCATTATTTTACTGGTGATGTTGTCGGTCATATGCCTGACTGCACTAGGCGGTGTGGCCCAGACTCAGACCGATGCACTGCAGGAAGCCGAATCATTGAACCAACAGGTCCTGAAGCTTTTGGACGCGGGGCGCTACCAGGATGGCCTGCCCCTGGCCCAGCGGGCGCTGGCGATTCGGGAGAAGGTGCTGGGGAAGGAGCACCCGCACACCGCCATCAGCTTAAGCAACCTGGCGGAACTGTACCGGGCCATGGGCGCCTATGAGCAGGCCCTGCCCCTGCTTCAGCGGGCTCTGGCGATTGTCGAGAAGGTGCTGGGTAAGGAGCACCCGCACACCGCCGCCAGCTTAAACAACCTGGCGGCACTGTATGAATCCATGGGCGCCTATGAGCAGGCCCTGCCCCTGTATCAGCGGGCCCTGGCGATTAAGGAGAAGGTGCTGGGGAAGGAGCACCCGGACACCGCCATCAGCTTAGGCAACCTGGCGGAACTGTACCGGGCCATGGGCTCCTATGAGCAGGCCCTGCCCCTGTATCAGCGGGCCCTGGCAATTCGGGAGAAGGTGCTGGGGAAGGAGCACCCGGACACCGCCGTCAGCTTAAACAACCTGGCGGCACTGTACCGGGCCATGGGCGCCTATGAGCAAGCCCTGCCCCTGTATCAGCGGGCCCTGGCAATTCTGGAGAAGGTGCTGGGGAAGGAGCACCCGCACACCGCCGTCAGCTTAAACAACCTGGCGGCACTGTATGAATCCATGGGCGCCTATGAGCAGGCCCTGCCCCTGTATCAGCGGGCCCTGGCCATTTTTGAGAAGGTGCTGGGGAAGGAGCACCCGCACACCGCCGCCGGCTTATACAACCTGGCGAGACTGTACCAGGCCATGGGCGCCTATGAGCAGGCCCTGCCCCTGGCCCAGCGGGCCCTGGCCATTTTTGAGAAGGTGCTGGGGAAGGAGCACCCGCACACCGCCGCCAGCTTAAACAACCTGGCGTTACTGTACCGGGCCATGGGCGCCTATGAGCAGGCCCTGCCCCTCCTTCAGCGGGCCCTGGCCATTCGCGAGAAGGTGCTGGGGAAGGAGCACCCGCACACCGCCACCAGCTTAAACAACCTGGCGTTACTGTACCAGGCCATGGGCGCCTATGAGCAGGCCCTGCCCCTGGCCCAGCGGGCCCTGGCCATTTGTGAGAAAGTGCTGGGGAAGGAGCACCCGTCCACCGCCGCCGGCTTAAACAACCTGGCGGCACTGTATGAATCCATGGGCGCCTATGAGCAGGCCCTGCCCCGGTATCAGCGGGCCCTGGCCATTGAGGAGAAGGTGCTGGGGAAGGAGCACCCGTCCACCGCCACCTCGCTTGCAAATTTGGGATACCTCTACCTGACCCGGAAGGAATATGCCCAGGCCGAGTCGCTTTTTCAAAAGGCCAAGTCCGAGGTAGCCCTGGTAGAGCTGCGGCTGGCCGCGCAGAGGCCGGCCGAAGCCCTGGCTTTACTGAAAAAACTTGCCCCCTCATGGCAAGACACCCTTCTTTACCGGGTGCAATATCACACCCAACTGGGTCTGGCCCTGAGCGGGCTGGGGCGTCAGGGGGAGGCGGCTGAGGCCCTGGTGCAGGCCGTGGCGGACCTCGAGACCCTGCGTAGTCGGGTCAAACCAGGGGAGCGGGGCGGATTCTTTCAAGCCGGGGGTTATGGGGGCCACGCGCGGCCCTACCGGGGTCTGGTGGCCGCCCTGGCCGCGCTGGCCCAGAAAGGGGAGGCCCTGCCCCAGGCCGTGCAGCCCTACGGCCCCGACCCGGCCGCGGCGGGGTTCTATTTCGCGGAAGCCACCAAGGGCCGGGTTTTGCTGGAGGAGATGGCCGCGGCCGCCCGGCGCCAGGGGTCGGGCGAGATTCCCCCGGAGCTGGCCCGGAAAGAGCAGGGCCTGGTGGACCGCCTGGGGGCCCTGGAGGCCAACTGGGAGAAGCACCATACCCAGGGCGAGAAAATCCTGGCCGATTACCGGAAGCAGCGGGAGGACCTGCAGAAACAACTGGACGAGCTGGTGGCGGAGCTGCGGCAAAAATACCCCCGCTATGCCGCCCTGAAATACCCCCGGCCCCTGAAGCCCCAGGAACTGCCGCTGAAGGCCAATGAGGTGCTCCTGGAATACGCCTTGGGGGAGAAATCATGCTACCTCTTCCGGGTGGAGCCGGGGGGGCGCACCCAGGTCTATGCCATTCCCCTGGGGCAGGAAGAGCTGGGCAAACTGGTCAACGACTTCATCGCCCCCCTGCAGAGCCAACACACCTGTCAGGATTTCAGTCCCGCCCAGGGCCGGAAGCTCTACGAACTGCTCCTGGCCCCGGCCCTCGAGGATTTGGCCCCGGAAAAGCGGCTCATCATCGTGCCCGACGGCATCCTGGGCCTGCTGCCCTTCGAGGCCCTGGTGGTCCAGGCCGGGAAGGATTTGGCGGAAACCCGCTTTGTGGGGGATGAGCGGCTCCTCACCTACGCCCAGTCCGCCGCCATCCTGGCCCTGAACCGGCTGCTGCCTGCGTCTCAGCCGAAAAAGGCCCTCTTTGCCCTGGGGCACCCCATTTACAGCGATCAGGACCCCCGCTATCTGGCCCATAAGGCGGGGAAGCCGGCGCCGGCGCTGACCGCCCAGGCCGCGCCCCAATACGCCTTCCGGGCCCTGGCCACCCGGCGGGAGTGGGGCAAGACCAGCTCTGATGATAAAGAGGGGAAGGAACGCAGCTACCTGCCTCTGCCGGCCACTGAGGACGAGGTCAAGGCCATCGCCGCGCTCTTCGGCGTGAAGCCCCAGCCGCCGGATATTCTGCTGAACCTGGCGGCCAACGAGACCCGCCTGCGGCAGTCGCCCTTACAAACATACCGCTACCTCCACTTCGCCACCCACGGGGACCTGCCGGGCAAGGTGCAGGGCGTCAATGAGCCCTTTATCCTCCTGGGCCAGGTGGAGAACCAGGAAAAGGACAACGGCTTTCTCACCCTGAGCAAGGTCCTGGGCCTGAAGCTGGATGCTGATATGGTAGTCCTCTCGGCCTGCCTCACCGGCCGGGGGAAAGTCATGGAAGGGGAAGGGGTGGCCCACATGGCCCGGGCCTTCCAGCAGGCCGGGGCCCGGAGCGTGGTGGTGAGCCTCTGGGAGGTGGCCGACGCCCCCGCGGTGGAATACATGGTGACCTTCTACACCCACCTCAAGGCCGGGAAAGGCCGGGCCGAGGCCCTGCGCCTGGCCCGTCAACATATGAAAGCCAAATACCCCAACCCCTACTACTGGGCCCCCTTCATCCTGCATGGGGAGGGGTGAGGCAAAAGAGCGGGCCGGTTAAATGGGCCAAAAAGCACGTTCCAGAAGACCTGGTTAGAACGCGTTGAAACTTTTCTGCCCTTTCATGGTCTTTAACTCAAGGGCAATATTAAGCATAAATGCTGGAAGTCGTGATTTTACCATACCATCAGGGAGTAAGAACATGGTGAGCCTTGGCTGGTTGAGGTTCTGGTTACGGTTGCCCCTATTGCTTCTCGGGATTTTGACCTGGGGAGCCATCGCTGCTTATGGCAATGTAGAGAACGGAGAACCTGTTAGAACTATTGTTCAGCAGGGACATCACGAAGAGGCAACATCTTTAGCCTTCACCCCCGATGGCCGTCTGCTTGGCTCGGCAAGTTTAGATTCTACGATCATAATCTGGGACTTTCACAGTGGGAAACAGATATGCTCATTCTCAAGGCATGAAAGAGTCTATTCAATAGCTATTAGCCCTGATGGACGTTTTCTGGCTTCCGGTGAAAAAAGTAATATAATAAGAATATGGGACCTTCAATCGGGAAGAGAAGTAAAACATTTTAAACATAGCCACTCTCAGGTCGCTTCTGTGGCCATCAGCCCGGATGGGAAGTTCTTGTTGGCTGCGGGGGGATGGGAAATTAAAATGTGGAATCTTTTTAGTGGGAAGGAAATCTTTTCAGATTTTGGGGGAGATGCTTTAAGGTCAGTGATCTTCAGTCAGGATGGCAAGATATTTGCTTCAACAAGCCGTGATGCCCTAAATCTGTGGGAGGTTGCCAGTGGTAAGAAGCTATTAACCTTGGATGGCGGTGGAAAAGCATTAGCATTTAGTCCAAACGGCGATTTCATTTCCTGCGGATACTGGAACGGTAAAATTAAAATCTTCAGAGTTAAGGACGGAACAGAGGTAACGACATTAGAATCTTATGATAATAAGGAAATTACCTCTTTGATCTGGAATGGCGAAAACCTCATCTCCGGAGACTGGAATAAGAAGATTAGGATATGGAGCATCACAAATGAAAAAGTCATGAAAGAACTGGACGGGAAAGGCGTAGTGGGTTCCTTGGCGCTTAGCCCGGATGGCAAGTTTCTCTTAGCTGGCAACAGGTGGGGAGAAATTATCGTTTATGATTTAAATATCGCAAAGGAAGTTAAAATCCTAAAGGGGTCAGAATCGGTTAAATGCGTGGCTTTCAGTCAGAATAAAGCTCTCTTTGCCTCAGGGATTGAGGCCAACATTATTGATTTGTGGGATGGAAAACGTATGGTAAAACAGAATACTTTTTACCCCCCTAACATGATTAGTTCCATAACCTTCAGTCCCGACGGTCGTTTGTTGGCCTCTGCCGGAGGCAGTGATAGCGTTGTCTTGTGGGAAATTCCCAGTGGACGAAAGTTTAAGGTTCTCAAGCTCTACGACTCGTTGAGAGAAGAAACTCCATACGATATGATCATGTACTGGGATAAAAAAAGCTTCTATGGGAGCTTTAGTGCAGATGGGCGTTATCTTGCTGTCAGTGGCTGGAAGGGGAGAAATAAGATTTGGGATGTGGATACGGGCGAAGAACTCATGATGAAAGTGGAAGGACGAATTTATCAAGGAGCTTTCAGTCCTCAGAAGAATTTGCTTGCTACCGTTGATGATAAAGCGGTAAAATTTTGGGATATTCTTCAAGAAAAGCTGATAAAAAGCTTTTCTTTTAAAGATATCGGCGAACCCATGCATCATAAAGACATTCATGCCATTGCCTGGAGTTCCGACGGCCGTCTTTTAGCCGGAGGCGGTAGTTCAAATAATGTTTTTTTTGTCATTTGGGATGTGAGTTCCGGAAAGAGGATAAAACTTTATTTCAATGCGGGTCTTAGCATTATACATGCAATGAACTTCAGTCACGACAGGCGCTTTTTGGCAATGGGTGACAAAAGTGGTAAAATTATCATATATGACATGAAGTCAGGCAAAATAATAAAGAGTATCAAGGATCACACCTTTGACATTAAATCACTTGCCTTCAGTCCGGACGATTCCTATTTAGCCTCGGCCAGTCTGGATGGAACCATAAGATTTTGGCGTCCGCCATCATTCGACCCTCTGCTAACCCTTTATCTATACGACAAAGACAACTATTTGGTTCTAACCCCTGAGGGTTTCTTTGCCGGCATGGGCAATCTAAACAAGAATGTACACTTCACCAAAGGCTTGACCGTTTATGAGGTGAACCAATTCTACGACGCCTTTTACCGTCCGGATCTGGTGGAGAAGAAGCTGCGGGGGGAGGACCTTTCCAGAGATAAAAATCGCCTGAATTTAGAGGATGCCTTGCGACACCCGCCGCCGAAGGTGGAGATTCTGGCTCCGCAGGAGGGGCAGGAGGTCGTTGCCCGAGAAGTGACGGTGCGGGTCAAGGTGCAGGACGCCGGAGGGCAGGTGGGGGACATCCGGCTGCTGCACAACGGCAAGCTGGTGGAGTCCCTGGGGGTCTACCGGCTGGCCCGGGAGGAGGGGCCTGCCGGGGTGGCGCTGGCCCGGGCCGAGGGGGGCGGCCGGGGGGGCGTGGCGCTGCGCCGGGTCACCATCGACCCCAAGGCCGTGCAGTCCACCCCCTTTCAGGCCCAAAGCGGGACGGTCACCAGGGAATACCAGGTCACCCTGGTCAACGGCGACAACACCCTGACGGCCTGCGCCTTCAACGGCCCCAACACGGTGATGAGCGAAATGGTGAGCGTCAGGGTGCAGTGTCTGGCTCCTTCCCGGCCTCCCGAGCTCTACGTGCTGACGGTGGGCCTCAACACCTTCCACCACCCCGGGCTGCCCAATCTGAGGAACGCCGTCAAGGACGCCCGGGACCTGGCCGGCCTGTTGGCCCAGGCGGCCCAGCCCCTCTACCACAAGGTCCACGTGCAGGCCCTGCTGGAGGAAGAGGCCAGCAAGGCCAACATCCTCAAGGCGGCCCGGGACCTGGGGCAACGCATGTGGCCGGAAGACGTGCTGGTGGTGGCCATGGCCACCCACGGCCGGGCCGACGGCTACCGCTATTTCCTCTACACCCACGCGCCGGGCGGAGGCGACTCCCCTGAGCGGATGCTGACCTCGCCGGAATTGATGGAAATCTCCAAAACCTTCCGGGCCTTGAAACAGGTGTGGTTCCTGGACACCTGCCAGGCCGGGGGGATCAAGGGGGCCATGACCCCCCTCTACGACGGGCGGGTGTCGGTGCTGGCCAAGGCCCTGGGCATGCACGTCCTGGCCGGGGCGGGCTCGGAGCAGGTGGCCCGGGACCAATACCAGGGGAACGGGCTCTTCACCCATTTCATTCTGAAAGGCCTCAAGGGGGAGGCGGACGCCAACCAGGACGGGCGGGTGCAGGTCCAGGAACTGGGGGCCTACCTCAACCGGATGGTGGGGGAAGCCTCCCGGGGCGACCAGGTGCCCTTCATCCGCACCTTCGGCGAGGACCTGCCGTTGGCACAGGTGTCGCGTTAGGTTGATGGAGGGGCCTCCATAAGCCAGAGAAACCAGCAGCGGTGAGGGCCCGAAGAATCTTTTGGGAACGATTTCGCCTGCAGGCCGTCTTATCATCAGGGGTAAGTGCTTGCACCCCGCCAGGGAGGGAGCCGGTGGCAAGGAGATTCCCATGAAGCTGGCATCAGGTCAGGCTTTTTCTGCGCCGGAGTTGGGGAGAGGGAAACTTGGAATTCTGGCCTCCTTGGTTTTGGCGTCGGCCCTGGTCTTGGTTTCCTGCCTCTCCCGGGACCCCTGCACCCAGGCCCGGGAGCACTGCCGGCAGGCCGCGCAGTTAAGCTTCAGCCAGGCCAACATCCTGAAAAAAGAACAGCTTTATCGCAAGGCGCTGGAACTCTGCCCCGGCCTGGGCGAAGCCCACTACGAGCTGGCCGCCGTCCTGGAGCGGCAGGGCCGCTATCCCGAAGCCATCTTCCATTACCAGGAGGCCATCCGCTTGCTGCCCAAAGAGGCCCAGGCCTGCTTTGCCCTGGCGAACCTCCTGGCCAGGACCAACCGCCCCCGGGAGGCCGCCCGGCTCTATGAGGAAGGGCTGAGGAGAAAGCCGGAGGACCGGCCGGCCCGCCAGAGACTGGCCGACGCCAAGGAGTTGGGCCAAGGGGGGCTCATCAGGGCGGAGGTGATCGAGCGCTCCATCGGCCCCCTGGCCCGGGGGGTGGGGGGCCAGGTGTCCCTCACCCTGGGGGAAAAGCTCATCCCCTTTGACTTCGACAAATACGACATCCGCCCCGACGCCCGCCCCCAGTTGGATGAGCTGGGCAAGGCCCTCAAGAACATTTATGGCGGCTCCCGGGATATCGTCATCGCCGGCGCCGGCCCTCAGTTTTACGAAATTGCCGGCCACACCGACGTCCGGGGCGCCGACGCCTACAACCTCTGGCTCTCCCGGAAGCGGGCCGAGGCCGTGGTGGACTACCTGCACCGGCATTTCGCCCTGCCCCGGGAACGGCTTATCGCCAGGGGGTACGGCAAGAGGCGCCTGCTGTGCACCACCGGGCCGGATGAAGGCTGCCACGCCCTCAACCGCCGGGTGGAGGTCGTCAGGCTGGCCCCGGGCTCACAGGTGGCCCAGCGGGGAGCCGCCTCCCCGGCCGAGGGTGGCCTGGAAAGCCCCCTCATCCTGGAAGCGGGGTTTTTCTACCTGCGCCCGGAGAGCGACCAGGTGGCCGTCCTGCAGGAGGACAGCCGCCTGCGCTCCCGGCAGGACAAGTATTTTGTCTTCTTCCGGCCTCGGCAGGATTGCTATGTCCACATCCTCCAGGAGGACGCCGCCGGCAAGGTGGACCTGCTCTTCCCCCAGGCCGGGGAGAGCGCCAAGGTCCTGGCCGGGCGTGATTACTGGCTGCCCGCCTTCGGCAAGGCCTTTTCGCTGGACGACGTCCGGGGTGAGGAGAAGCTCTATCTCCTGGCCTCCGCCCATCCCCTGGAAACCGCCCTGGCCGGCCTCCCCCTGGCCCAGCAGGTGCGGTCCGCAGTGGCCGCCTACCGGACCCGGGCCCTGCAGATCGTCCGGCCTGAAGATGCGCCTGAATCATTGCCTGCTGAACAACTGAGCAATGCTTTAAATGCACTTCAAAAAATAACCCCTCTTTTGGAAAAAGTGGCAGGGGATGGAAATTTGGTGAAGGTGGTGATATTTTATCATGAATAAAATAATCATAATATTAATAATGGTAATTTTTATACCATTTTCAATAAGTATAGCTGATATGCAGCGTGTTGATCATGAAGCTGCTAATAAGCTGAAAGAAGAGGTGTTTAAGTTATATTATCAAGGTCGCTATCAAGCAGCTTTACGATTGGCTAAACGAGAATTGGAGATTAGAAAACAATTTTCAGGCTCAGAGAGTAATGATATTGCCGATAATCTTTACCGATTGGCAGGGATATATAAGGCCAATGGTATGTATGATGAGGCACTTCCTCTTTACCAAAGAGCCCTAGGAATTGAAGAAAAATTATATGGGATAAACCATATAAATACCACTGGTACAATGACTGCTTTAGGAGATCTTTATAGATTAATGGAGGCATATGATAAGGCCTTGCAGACTCATCAACGAGTTTTAAAAATTCAGAAAAAATATTTTGGACTTGATAGCAAAGAATTGTCTACTACACAATATTATTTGGCACTACTTTATTATTCGATGGGAAATAATGATATGGCCTTGCAATTCCAAAAGAAAGCCTTAAAGAACATGAGAAAACGATATCCAATGGCACACCCTCTTTTTATTGCCAGCCTCAGCCATTTGATTTTAATTTATGAAACTAAAGGCATCAATGACCAAAAATTTTCTATTGATCAAGCAGTGTTAAAATTTTGGGAGGAACTGTTCCCGGAAGCCCAAAAAGACACAGATAGTATATTGCTTAATTTTAATGCAACGTTATATCATTATATTGGAGCAATTAATTTTGCTCTACCTATTTTTCAAACAGCCTTGCAGTTAAGAACAAGCGAATTAGGACCTGAGCATCCAGATACCCTTATTGTCATGAATAATATAGCGGTTCTTTATAGTGAGATAGGACTTTATGACAAGGCATTATCTTTATATAATAAAGTGTTGGAGATTACAGAGAAGGTTTTGCCTCCAGAAGATTCTTTAAAAGCTGAAACCTTTTCTAACGTAGCGACACTTTATCAGAAAATGGGATTGTTTAATAAATCGATCTCCTTTTATAAACTTGCCCTAAAGAATAAAGAAAGTGTAGACCCCAATTCCATATCAATAGCGGTGACTCTTCATAATATGGCTTGTCTTTATACAAAGTTAGGGGAATACGATCAAGCTAGAATCTTTTGCCAACGAGCTATGAAGATTTTTAAAAAATCCCAGGGGGAAAAATCCCAGGATGCCCTTATTAGCGAACATCAATTAGGAGTAATTCACCTTCTCCAGAAAAATTACTCTCAAGCGGAGAGCTGTCTTCGGAAGGGAGATATAAACAACGCACTAGTTGAACTCTATTTAGCCACTGGCAGGCCTCAACTTGCATGTGAGATCTTACAAGATCTCACTCCTGGCCTCTTATCTTCACCTGATGAGAAAATCCTATATTACAACCAATATGGAAGGGCTCTACATCAGTTGGGGAAACAATTGGAATCAAGTATAGCTTTGGTTCGAGCAATTCAAATGATCGAAGACCTTCGGATTCAAGTTCCGGAAGGAGAAAGGGGTGGCTTCTTTCAGTCTGGTATCGTTAGTAACTATCTAAAATCATATCAAAGCATTGTGACAGCCTTAGGAGATCTATCTAAAAAAGGGGAGATTTTACCAAAAGAACTTAACGAGTATGGATCATCGACTGAGGCTGTTGCTTTTTATTTTGCTGAAGCAGCAAAAGCAAGAAATTTGTTAGAAACTATTACATCAATTTATCGAAAAACCAATGGATTTCCTATACCAGAAGACCTAAGAAGAAAGCAAGAAATTCTTGACCATCAATTTATAATCTTACGTTCGCAATATGAAAGTGCTTTTAAGAGTATCGAAACGTTGTCAGTGCTAATGCAAAGAAAAAAGTTGCTTATAACCGAACTTAAGAAGTTTATTACTGAATTAAACAAAATCAATCCATTATATGCAGCCCTCCGTTACCCTCGTCCAGTGGCAGCAAAAGACCTGCCTTTGCAGGATAAGGAGATTTTATTGGAATACGCCCTGGGGGAGAAGGGGAGCTATCTCTTCCGGGTTGAGCCGGGGGGGCGCACCCAGGTCTATGCTCTCCCCGTGGGCCAGGAGGAGCTGGCTAAACTGGTCACTGAGTTCGTGGCCCCTCTTCAGTCAAAACATACCTACCAGGACTTCAGCCCTGCCCAGGGCGAGAAGCTTTATAATCTGCTGCTGAACCCGGCTCTCAAGGATTTACCCCCAGAGAAACACCTCATCGTCGTGCCCGACGGCATCCTGGGCCTGCTGCCCTTCGAGGCCCTGGTGGTCAAGGCCGGGAAGGATTTAGCGGACACCCGCTTCGTGGGGGACGAGCGGCTCCTCACCTACTCCCAGTCCGCCGCCATCCTGGCCCTGAACCGGCTGCTGCCCGCGTCAAAGGCCCAAAAGCCCCTCTTTGCCCTGGGGAACCCCATTTACAGCGACCGGGACCCCCGTTATCTCGCCCATAAGGCGGGGAAACCGGCGCCGGTGCTGACCGCCCAGGCCGCGCCCCAATACGCCTTCCGGGCCCTGGCCACCCGGCGGGAGTGGGGCAAGACCACGTCGGACGATAAGCAAGGGAAGGAATTGAGCTATCCCCCCCTGGGGGAGACGGAAAACGAGGTCCGGGCCATCGCCGGGCTGTTCGGCGTGAAGCCCGAGCCGCCGGATATTTTGCTGAACCAGGCGGCCAACGAGACCGGCCTGAAGCAGGTGCCTCTGAAAAACTACCGCTACCTCCACTTCGCCACCCACGGCGATCTGCCCGGAAAAGTACAGGGGATCAATGAGCCCTTCATTCTCCTGGGGCAGGTGGAAAATAAGGACCAGGACAACGGCTTCCTGACTCTGAGCAAGGTCCTGGGCCTGAAGCTGGATGCCGATATGGTAGTCCTCTCGGCCTGCCTCACCGGCCGTGGGAAAGTCATGGAAGGGGAAGGGGTGGCCCACATGGCCCGGGCCTTCCAGCAGGCCGGGGCCCGGAGCGTGGTGGTGAGCCTCTGGGAAGTGGCCAGCGAGCCTGCGGTGGAATACATGGTGGCCTTCTACACCCACCTCAAGGCCGGCAAACCCCGCGCCGAGGCCCTGCGCCTGGCCCGGCAGCACCTGAAAACCAAATATCCCAACCCCTACTTCTGGGCCCCCTTTATCCTGCACGGGGAGGGGTGATTATTCATGTCAACCTTGGCATCCTCTCCTCCTGGACATTTCGGGGATGTTCTTCCATGAAAAGTATATGATAAAGCGCTCAGGAAATTCCAAGGCAAAGTGATTAGTCTACATTATTTAGCATCCGAGCATTATGATACAATTTAAATTTAAAAGGAGGAATAAATGCAATACATTAAATGTATAATCTTATTTATTCTTGCCTTTTTATTTATAGGAGGGCCCTCAAAAGGCAACGCTAAACTTTATATTATACATTCTGATTCTGCACCCATTGTTGATATATCTGATCCTAAGGATGGCTACAAAACCACTTGCCGGACTTTACGAATAACAGTCCAGGTAAAGGACCGAGGCTTAGGAATAGGAGATATCCGCTTATACCACAACGGCAAACTGGTGCAGTCACGTGGATCATATCGAACAGAAGCTAAGGAAAAACAAGAAGAAACCGTTAAACAAGAAAGCCAGGGGCCTGCCCCTCTTAGGGGCAATGCCGTTGACTTAAGGATTGGCACAGGCTATCATCAGGCATAACTAATTGAAGATAGGAGATATTCACATGATCACGCCGTGAAAATATCGTGCCAACTCCCGCAGAAAATGATGCTTCTGCCGATTTTTTCCTCC
>VGSQ01000077.1 GCA_016874975.1 Deltaproteobacteria bacterium | reverse complement strand
ACAATAATCTTCACATCTTCCGCCGCCTCACTCGCCTTCCCGGCGCAGGGATTCCACAGGGTTGCGGGTGAAGAGGGGGCCGAAGATTTCCCGTTCCAGGTCTTCCACGAACATGGCCCGGCCCACTTCGCCGCGCAGGCGGCGCACCTCCCGCAGGCCCATGGCGCCCAGGATTTCCAGGAGCTGGTTGTTCCAGGCGCCCATGAGGTTGACCAGGCGCTGCGCGGCCCGGCGCACGTTCAGTGTTTCCAGATGCACGGGGCAGGCGTCCGGGGCGCAGGTGCGGCAGAGGCGGCACTCCAGGGCCAGCAGCAGGGGCAGGTCGATGATGACGCCGTCGGCCCCGCAGATGATGGCCTTGGGCACGTGCTCGGCCATGGCGACGCCGCCGCCGGCCAGCAGGGTGACCGTGTCCCGCAGGTGGTCCTGCACCAGGCGCAGGTGGGCCTGGCGGATGAGGTCCTTGAGGTGCACGCCGGCGGCGTCCTCCAGGCCCTGGGCGTCGGGGCCGGCGGCCAGGTGCAGGATTTCCGCCCCTGCGGCGGCCAGTTGGGTGAGGCGTTCGGCCGCCGCGCCGGTGGCCGGCGCCTTGATGGAGACGATGAGGTGGGGGTGGCGGCGCTTCAGGAGTTCGATCTGCTCCAGCACGGCGTCGTGGTCCTGGAGTTCCACCACCTTCACCTGCGCCAGGAGCGGGTCGTTCAGGTCCAGGGCGTCGGCGGGGTAGCTGGGGGCCAGGTGCGCCGCAAAGGGTTCCAGCTCCGCGGTGATGTGCTCCCGGGGCAGCAGGGCCAGGGTGCCCAGGTCCCGGGCCGCCTGGGCCACGGCGCGGCGGATGGGTTCCGGCCCGGCGCCCCGGGGCGGTTCGGCCAGGAGCACGGGCAGGGGAATTTCCAGCAGGGGCGGGGGCTCGAAGGCCGGCCGGCCCTGGTCGTCAAAGATGAGGAACAGGGGCTTGCGGCCCAGGTCGATGGCGGTGCTGATGTACTCCCGGCCGTGGATGCCGTCTCGGGTGGGGCGCACGATCTCGGACATGTCCGTCCAGATGGCGTCGAACCCCGGCCCCGAAAAGCGGCCGCCGTAGCCCGCGCCGGACACGGGGATCTTGCCCGTCTCCGCCTGGTACCAGGTGGACTGGATGATCTCCGGGGTCCAGTAGGCGTCGCCCAGGCGCTGGAACTGGGGGCTGGGGGTCTTGGCGATCAGTTCCCGGGGGCAGCCCTGAACGCAGCGGAAGCAGTTCTTGCAGTAGCCTTCGATGGTGTCGCTGAGGGTGCCCACGTCGAAGTCCCGCTGTTTGAAGGCGTTGTAGGGGCAGGACTGCTTGACGCAGACGGTGCAGCGCAGGCAGCCCTCCTGCCAGTCCAGGACGGTGGACTTGCCCAGGGCCGGATAGCGGGCCGGCGCCGGGCGGGTATGGATATGGTACTTGGCCGGCATATCGTCGCACCCTCAGGGCATCTGGTCTTCGCGCCGCACCCGCCGGGGGCCGCCGGCATCGCCCTGGGACCAGTCCTTGGGCGGGGCGATGGTCAGGAGGCGGTCCAGTTCGCCCAGGTCGGCCAGGCGCGTATAGATCTGCTGCCAGGCGCAGGGCAGGGGGGGGATGATCTCCCGGGCCAGGTTGATTTCGCACATGCCGTCCCGGGCGCCGCCGCAGGGGCCGTTGAGCAGGCTCTTGGCGCAGCGGCTGATGGGGCAGATGCCGCCGGTGAGGCCCAGCAGGCAGTCGCCGCAGCCCCGGCAGTTCTCCAGCCACAGACCCCGCTCCACGGTCTCGCCGATGAACAGGGTGTTCAGGCCCGGGAAGATGGGGATTTCGGGCAGATGCGCGGCCAGGGCCTGGACGCCGGCCCCGCAGGCGATGGAGAGCACGGCCTGCACCGGTTCGGCGGCGTCCACCACGTCCAGCAGGAACTCGTGGATGCACTGGCGGTCCACGCTCACCTCCCGGATCTCCACCTCTTTGCCCGCCAGGCGCCGGGCCATGGTGAGAGCCGCAGCCAGTTCGGCCACTTCCTTGCGGCCGCCGCTGACGCATTCGGCCACGCAGGTGTCGCAGCCGGCCACCAGCAGGCGGTCGTAGCGCTCCACCATTTTCTGAATCTCTGCCAGGGGTTTTCTCACGCCGACAATCACAACGACTCCTTCCCTGCCGGGCCGCGCCGGCGCGCCGGGTTGGGGGCCAGGCCTGCGGCCCGGTCCCGGATGGCCTGCACCAGGGCCGCCAGCCCCGGGGCGTCTCCGGCCTCCAGGCGGGTCAGACCCAGGCGTTCGGGCTCCAACCCGATCTCCTGAAGATATTGTTGCGCAAAGGCCAGCCGGCGGCCCATGCGGGAACTGCCCTCCACCAGAAGGCAGCGGTCCTGGGGACAGCCCGCCACCCAGACCAGATCGGCCTCGGCGGCCAGAAGCCGCAGGAGGTGATAGGCCTCCACCTTGCTGCTGCAGGGCTCCGGGGCCACCCGGGCCCTGAGGCCGGCCTGCTCCAGGGACCCGGCCAGGGCCTCGGTTTCCGGGACCGCCTGCCGGCAGGCCAGGACGACAATTTGGAAATCACCACCCATAGTGTGCCACCCATCCGTTGACGTGCAATCTTTCCGACAGTCACTCATGAGCCTGCGGCTCACTCTAAAAATCTGAAAGCGGCTTCTGGGGGGAGGGCCGGGGAAGCGGCGGCTCCCTTTCCGCCTCCCAAGCTCCCGGCTTGAAAAGTCGTTCCGTCGTCCCGTAGGGTGCGTCTTACGCACCACTGCCAACTTGGGAACGAGGTTGCTTGTCCCCCTCCCCCACCGTAAACGTTTCCAACACGGGAAAGGGCGATTGAGGGGAGGGCAGGAGAACGATATTCTCCCAGCCCTCCCCTCAAATTAAACGTTCTTCCGTTAATTTATGTCGGCCTGCCCGCCTTTACAAGATGGGCAGGTAGCGGTCGATCTCGTAGGCGCTGACGTGCATGCGGAAGTTGTCCCATTCGATCTTTTTGTTTTCGATGAACTTGGTGAAAATGTGGTCGCCCAGGGTCTCCTTGATGAGCGCGCTCTTTTCCGTTTCTTCCACGGCCTCATAGAGGCTGCCCGGCAGGGAGACGATGCCCAGCTTTTCCCGTTGCGCCTGGGTCATATGGTAGATGTCCTCTTCCACCGGGTCGGGCAGGACGTAATTTTGCTCCACGCCCCTGAGGCCTGCGGCCAGCATCACCGCGAAG
Organism: Deltaproteobacteria bacterium; assembly: GCA_016874975.1. GTDB lineage: Bacteria > Desulfobacterota > Desulfobaccia > Desulfobaccales > 0-14-0-80-60-11 > VGSQ01. Next base: position 13,155 of record VGSQ01000077.1, on the reverse strand, counting down.
GCCAGGTAGGGGTTGCAGGCCGGGTCGGGGGCCCGGTATTCGCAGCGGGTGGCCGCCTCCTTGCCGGGCTTGTACATGGGCACGCGCACCAGGGCGGAGCGGTTGCGGCGAGCCCAGGCCACATACACCGGGGCCTCGTAGCCGGGCACCAGGCGCTTGTAGGAGTTCACCCACTGACTGCAGACGCTGGTGATTTCCCGGGCGTGCTTGAGCAGACCGGCGATGTAGCTCTTGCCGATAGCCGACAGGTGGTAGACGTCTTTGGGGTCGTAAAAGGCGTTCTTGGAGCCCTTGAAGAGCGACTGGTGGGTGTGCATGCCGCTGCCGTTGATGCCGAAGATGGGCTTGGGCATGAAGGTGGCGTAAACGTTGTTCAGCATGGCCACCACCTTGACGGTGACCCGCATGGTCATGGTCTTGTCGGCCATGAGCAGGGCCTCGTCATAGCGCATGTCGATTTCGTGCTGGGAATCGGCCACTTCGTGGTGGCTGTATTCCACCCGGATGCCCAGCTTCTCCATGGCGAAAATGGTCTGACGCCGCAGGTCGTTGCCCATGTCCAGGGGCGGGGCGTCGAAGTAGCCGCCCCGGTCGATGACTTCGGGGGATTTGCTGCTGGCAAAATAAAAATATTCCAATTCCGGGCCCACATAGTAGGTGAACCCCTTTTCCGCGGCTTTGGCCAACACCCGTTTCAGGACGTAGCGGGGGTCGCCGGGATAGGGGGAGCCGTCGGGTTGCAGGATGTCGCAGAACATGCGCGCCACCGGGGCCTCATCCGGCCGCCAGGGGAGGAGCTGGAAGGTGGTGGGGTCCGGCTTGGCGATCATGTCGCTCTCTTCGATGCGGGAGAACCCCTCGATGGAGGAGCCGTCGAAGCCCATGCCCTCGCTCATGGCCTCTTCCAACTCCGAGGGCCGGATGGAGAAGCTTTTCAGCACCCCCAGGACGTCGGCGAACCAGAATTGGATGAAACTGATATTTTGATCTTTCACCGCCTTGAAGACATCATCCGCGCTCTTGCAATTCACGGCCTTCTCCTTTTCCCAGGTGGATTGTGGTGGGTTGCCTGCAGGTTACTGAAGCAAAAAGCGTGCCTTGTTTAATTATCTTGGTATTTCAATGCCATACGGCAAATACCCTTTTCTTCTCACAATTTATTTACATTTTTGTAATATTACTACCGCCTGATGAGCCACGCAAGGTCCACCAGCGCAGCTTGGGGGAAAAATGCCCGTTCCCAAGCAGAGCTTGGGAACGAGATGCAAACGAGCCACTCATGTACCGGGGGAACACCCAAAACTCATGAAAATGTAGGGTGCGTCTCACGCACCGTCTTTGGCGCGTAAGACGCGCCCTACGAGAGTCTTTGGCGCGTAAGACGCGCCCTGCGAGAGCAGATTGAGACGAGGGATGCAATCCCAGAACCCAGAACCCAGAACCCAGAACCCAGAACCTAAAACCTGACACCTGACACCTACCCCCCCCTACCCCCGCCCCCGGTACTGGCGGGGGTCCAGGCCGTAGCGCTTGATTTTGTAGCCCAGGATGCGCAGGCTGGTGTCCAGCTGCTGGGCGGCCCGGCTCTGGTTGCCCTTGCTGCGGATGAGGGCTTCGGTGATGAGTTCCCGCTCCAGGTTCTCCACCTGCGCGGCCAGGCTGAGGGCGCCGGAGCCGGCGGCCTCCCATTGCCGGGCCTCCCCCTGGCCGGCGCGCCCCTGCAGATAATGGGGGAGATGGGGGCTCAGGACGGTGTCCTCATCGCACACCAGGCAGGCCCGTTCGACGGCGTTTTCCAGCTCCCGCACGTTCCCTGGCCAGTGGTGGGCCATGAGCATATCCAGGGCGCCGGGGGAGAGGCGTTTCACGGGTTGAGCGTTTTCCCGGGCGAATTTTTCCAGGAAGAATTCGGCCAGCAGGGGCACGTCCGTCTTGCGCTCCCGCAAGGGGGGCAGGAAGATGGGAAAGACGTTCAAGCGGTAGTAGAGGTCCTCCCGGAACAGCGCGTCGGCCACCAGCCGCTCCAGGTCGCGGTGGGTGGCGGCCAGCAGGCGCACGTCGGCCTTGATGGTGACGGAGCTGCCCAGGCGGGCGAACTCCCGCTCCTGGATGACCCGGAGCAGCTTGAGCTGCACCGTGGGGGACAGGTCGCCGATTTCGTCCAGAAAGATGGTGCCGCCCTGGGCCATTTCGAAAAAGCCCTGCTTGCGTTGCAGGGCCCCGGTGAAGGCGCCCCGCTCGTGGCCGAACAGTTCGCTTTCCACCAGGGTTTCGGGCAGCGCGGCCAGGTTTACCTTGATGAACGGCCCCTTGGCCCGCTGGCTGTTGTAATGGATGGCGTTGGCCACCAGTTCCTTGCCGGTGCCCGACTCCCCCCGGATGAGGATGGTGGCTTGGCTCCTGGACACCTTCTGGATCATTTCGTACACCTGTCGCATGCGGGACGAATTGCCGATGATATTGCCCATCTGGTAGCGCTCTTGCAGGGCCCCCTTGAGCTTCAGGTTTTCGTCTTTGAGCAGCGCCTTTTCCCGGTCCAGGAGCAGCAGGTTGTTGCCGGCCTGGGCCAGGATGGAGGCGATGAGGGTGAGCAGCCGGAGGTCCCGGTCCAAGTTAAGCTCCCGGTAGCGCCGGTCCACGGACAGGGCGCCGATGGTCTGGTGGTTGATCTTGAGGGGCACGCAGAGAAAGGAGATCTCGTCCTTGTCCTGACCCCGGGAGCGGGTGCGGTTCAAAAAGAGGGGCTCCTGGCTCACCCGGGGGACGACGATGGGCTCGCCGCTTTCCACCACCCGGCCGGTGACGCCTTCGCCCAGTTTGTAGCGGCCCCGGCGCCGGGCCTCGGCGGTGAGGCCCTGGGCCACTTCGATGTGGATTTCGTTGGTCTCCGGGTTGAGAATGGTGATGGTGCCGCGTTCCATGCCCTGCTGCGCCAGAATTTTCAATATCTGATGCAAGTTGCGCGCCAATGGTCCCGGACCATTGAGGATGTGGGTGATGTCGAACAGCAAAGCCAGGTCGTCCATAGCAGGGCTCTATCTTTAAATTATGCGCTTGACAGGGGCGGCTTCGGGGCCTGACCCGGCCGCCGCTCGGGGTGGCGGGCTGAGGGTGATGATATTGCATTTCTGTCAATTCGGCAACCGGTTTTTGCAAATTTGTTAAGAAGCTCCCTGCTGACCGGATATGGCCGGCATGCCGGTTCGACGCCCCTCACCGGCGGGACGCCGGTGCGGTCGTTCCCAAGTGCAACTTGGGAACGAGGGAAAAAACCGAACCGGAACCATCATCCCAAAACCCAAAACCCATAACCCAGAACCTGAAACCTGAAACCCGGCCCAGGTCCGACAGCGGCGGGCTTTGTCCTTGACAGCACGGGGTTTTTCGGTAGAATTGAGGAAGTTATCCCAAGGGGCTGCCACCCCGTCAACAGCCGCCTGCGGTGCGGCGGGCGGCGGGAGCCTGCCATGCAGAACAAGGCCGACGACCACAAGGGCGAGGGCCTCATCACCCAGGCCGGGCACCAGGTGGTGGCCTTTATGGACTACATGGGGGGCATGGCCCTCTTCTTCCTGGACGCCTGCCGGGTCTTCCTCAGCCCTCCGTGGTTCTTCCGGGAACTGGTGGGGCAGATGTTCCACCTGGGGGTGAAGTCCCTGCCCCTGGTATTGGTGGCCGCCTTCGCCCTGGGCATGGTGCTGGCCATGCAGAGCATCAAGGTTCTCACCTGGTTCGGGGCGGCCAACTACATCGCCACCCTGGTGGCCTTCGCCATGGTGCGGGAGTTGGGGCCCATCATCGCCGGCATCATGCTGGCGGCCCGGGGCGGCGCCGGCATGGGCGCGGAGCTGGGCTCCATGCGGGTCACCCGCCAGATCGACGCCCTCACCGTCTCCGCGGTCAACCCCATGAAGTTTCTGGTGGTCACCCGCATCCTGGCCTGCATCCTGGTATTGCCGCTGTTGGCCGTGTTCGCCGACCTCATCGGCATCATCGGCGGCATGATCATCGGCGTCACCCAGGGAGGCATGGGGGCCTGGTCGTACTATTACCTCACCATCAAGTTCCTGACGCTCAAGGACGTGCTGCCGGGCATCGGCAAGTGCCTGGTTTTCGGGGCCATCGTCGGCACCGTGAGCTGCTACCACGGCTACCACACCGAGCAGGGCACCTTTGGGGTGGGCCAGTCCACCAAGGCCTCGGTGGTGGTCTCCATTCTCTTGATTCTGGTTTCCAATGTTTTCCTCACCAAACTTACACTCCTCATCTGGCCCTGAGGCTGTGTCCCCCGGGGCTGCGGCGGCGGGGCCGGCCGCCCCCCTCATCGTCTACCGGGGGGTGCGCAAGGCCTTCGACGGCCGGGAGGTCATCGCCGGCATCGACCTGGAGGTCTACCCCGGCGAAACCCTGGTGATCCTGGGGCGCAGCGGCTCGGGGAAGACGGTGCTGACCAGCATGCTGGTGGGGCTCACCATCCCCAACGAGGGCTCCATCACGGTGGGCGGGCTGGAGATCACCCAGCTCCACAGCGACGCCGACTGGCGGGACCTGCGCCTCCAGACCGGCTATCTCTTTCAGGGGTCGGCCCTCTATGACTCCATGACGGTGGGGGACAACGTGGCCTTTCCCATGGTGCAGCACACCCTTTGGGACGCCCAGGAGATCGCCCGGCGGGTGCACGAGAAGCTGTCCCAGGTGGGCCTGGCCGGGGTGGAGCCCCTGGACCCGTCGGCCCTGTCCGGCGGCATGCAGCGCCGCGCCGCCCTGGCCCGGTCTCTGGCCCTGGACCCCCGGATTATCATCTACGACGAACCCACCGCGGGTTTGGACCCTATCACCGGCGACGAAATCAGCTCCCTCATCCGGAGACTGCAAACCACCCTGAAGGTGACTTCCATCGTCGTCACCCATGATCTGCGCCTGGCGGAGCTGGTGGCCGATCGGGTGGCCCTGCTCTATCAGGGTGCGGTGGGATTTCTGGGAACCTACCAGGAGTTCCTGAACTCGGAGCATGCGGAAGCCAAACGCTTCCTGCACCGGGAAGAAGCACAGGAGACCGCCCCATGATCTCCCGGAAATATGAAACCGTGGTGGGCCTCTTCGTGGTGGCCTCCCTGGTGGCTCTCCTCATCATGGTCCTCATCGTCGCCCAGGAAGAGGGGCTGTGGGTGGACTATGCGGATTATCAGGCCGAATTCAGGAACGTCGCCGGTCTCAAGAAAGGCAGCGAGGTCCGCCTGGCCGGGGTGAAGGTGGGCACGGTGACTTCCATCGACATCGGCCCCAGGGGCGAGATCATCGTCACCTTCCAGGTGATGGGGAAATACAAGGACCAGATCCGCCAGGACACCAAGGCGCACATCGGCTACATCGGCCTGTTGGGCGACCGCAGCCTGGAGGTCACCGCGGGCTCCCCCAAGGAGCCGGTGATTCCCCCGGAGGGCAAGGTGGCGTCCATTGAGCCGCTGGACTTCACGGACATCCTGGCCAAGGCCCAGCCCTATCTGGAGGATCTCCAGAAGGTGTTGAGCGGCCTGGCTTCTATCACCAAGACCCTCAGCGACCCCGAGGGGGACATGAAACAGGTGGTGGCCCAACTGCGGGAGATCGTGGAGAAGGCCAACCGGGGGGAGGGAACGCTGGGGATGTTCATCAATGACCAGGCCCTCTATCGGCAAACCACCCAGGCCATGGCCAACGCCAATAAAATCCTCCAGAACCTGGAGAGCAGCCGGGGCCTCATGGGGGCGCTGGTCAACGACCCGTCCCTGAAGAAAGATGCGAAAAAGACCATCGAAGACCTGCGCGCCGTGGTGGCCAACCTGATCACGGTCACCAAGCCTCTGAAGGAGACGGCCGAGAAGCTCCCCAACCTGGCCAAAAAGGTGGGCAGTTTCCTGGAGAACCTGGACAAGGCCGGCGAAGGCCTGCCCGACCTGGTGATCTCCGGCCAGGGCGTCTTGCACGACGCCGACCAGGTGGCCGCCGCGGCCAAACGTTCCTGGCTCTTGCGGCGCTACCTGAAAAAGCCCCAGGAGCGCACCATCCGGATGGAAAGGGAGATCCGATGAGCCGGGCGCACAGGCGCGGCGGCGCGGGCGGCCGGTGGAGCTTGGCGGCCCCAAGGTCCCGGCGGCTGCTCCTGCTCCTGGCCCTGACGGCGGCGGCCTGCGCCGGGCCCGCCCAGCAGCAGGTGCCCGACCTGCGGCGGGAGGCGGTGGAGTTCAATGAGGCTGGATACGGCTATTTTCGCCAGGCCAGGTGGCGGCTGGCCCAGGAAAAATTCGCCCAGGCCCTGCGCCTCAACCGCCTAATCGACCACCGGGCCGGCATCGCCTCCAACCTCAACAACCTGGGGGCCGTGGCCCAGGAGCAGGGGAACCTGGAGCAGGCCGGGCGATATTTTGCCGAGGCCCTCACCGTCCACCGGGAAACGGGCGACGCCGCGGGCTTAAGCGAATCCCTGAACAATCTGGGCGCCGTCCACCAGGCCCAGGGGCGCCTGCGGGAGGCCCGGGAGTGCTACCAGCAGGCCCTGGCCTATGCCCGCACCCTGCCGTCCGGGCCGCTTCTGGCCCTCAGCCTCACCCGCCTGGGCGACCTGGCCCGGCGGGATCGGGATTTTCAGCAGGCCCTGAGCCTCTACCGGCAGGCCCTGGCCCAGGACCTGGCGGGCCAGGACCGGCGCGGCCAGGCCGTGCGCTGGACCCGCCTGGGCCGGACCTACACCGACTTGGGCGACTTCGCCCGGGCCGCCGCCTACCTGCAGGACGCGCTCCGGGAATTCCGCCGGTTGGAGGACTCCGGCGGCATCGTCGAGGCCCTGGATGCCCTCACCCGCCTGGCCCTGGCCCGGGGCGACCGGGACGAGGCCCGGCTCTACGGCGAGCGGCTCATCAAGGTCTACCTGGCCCGGTCCCAGGAAAAGGAGGCCCAAGAAATGGAGGCCCTCCTGTCCGCGAGGCCACGCCCCCCGGCCCGCCCTGGCCCAGGGCCCCCAATCCATAAGTAAATCGAATGGCGGGATGCGCTTTCCTTTCCCGTCCCGCCTTACGGCCCCCATGCAGGACTTACTCAGCGGCCGGGTGCGGGTCAGAGCCCTTCACAAGGATGGTGGTTAATGCCGGCGCCAAACCCTACCCCCATTTATCGCTTTATCCACGTGGACAACCTCCATATCTGCTTGCGTCGGGGCGGGCTGCACGCGCCGAACCATACTCCTGATAATGGTCTTGTTGATAAGACAATCCACAATGTAGATATTCAGAACCGGCGGCGGATTTATGGGATACCCTGCGGTCCCCGTGGGGTGATCCATGATTATATCTCTTTCTATTTCGGCTACCTCTCACCTATGATGCTGCAATTGAAAACAGGGCAAGTGGAGGGCTATGACGAGGGGCAGGAACCACTGATTTATCTGGTCTCCACGGCCCAGGCAGTGCGGAATGCCGGTCTCGGCTTTGTCTTTTCAGACGGACACGGCATTGCCGCGTTCACCGATTGGTTCGATGACCTGGCCAACTTGGACAAAGTTGACTGGAGGATGGTTTATGAGCGTTATTGGGCTGATAACCCCCGAACCGACATGGACCGTCAACGCCGCAAACAGGCCGAGTTCTTGATCCACCGCTTTTGTCCCTGGTTGTTGATTCAAGAGATTGTGGTTATGAATGCGGTCATGCGCTCCAGGGTGCACGCCATCATGGCCGAGTTTCCGGCAGGTTTGCGACGAACCATTAGGATAAAAAGAAACTGGTACTATTATTGAAGGAGAGGACGCCATGGTCGAATTAACCAAGGGAAACCTCCTGACTGCCGATGCGGAAGCTTTAGTAAACACTGTGAATTGTGTCGGTTACATGGGTAAGGGCATCGCCTTGCAGTTCAAACAGGCCTTCCCGGATAACTTTGAGGCTTACCAGAAGGCTTGCAAGAATCACGAAGTGCAGATCGGCCGGATGTTCGTATTCAAGACCGGTTCGATGTATAACCCGAAATACATTATCAACTTCCCTACCAAAGGTCATTGGCGGGAGAAATCACGGCTCAGCGCCATCAAGGCCGGCCTTAAAACCTTGATTGAAGAAGTCCGGCGCCTGGGCATACATAGCGTTGCCGTGCCCCCATTGGGATGCGGCCTGGGTGGGCTGAAATGGCAACAGGTCAGGCCTTTGATTGAGGGGGCCTTCAAAGAAGTTCCGGAGGTTCAGGTCCTTCTCTATGCGCCCGTAGGTGCGCCGGAGGCCAAGGAAATGCCGGTAAGGACCAAGCGTCCCCACCTGACGACGGCCCGCGCCCTGTTCCTCAAGTTGATGGAGCTATATGCGGCTTTCCATTATCGGTTGACCCTGTTGGAGATTCAGAAACTTGCCTATTTCCTTCAGGAGGCCGGCGAGCCTTTGAGATTAAATTATGAAGCAGGGCATTATGGACCCTATGCCGTTAACTTGAACAAAGTTTTGGAGATTATGGAAGGCCATTATATTCGGGGTTATGGCGACAGCCAGAAACCGGATGTGGAGATCGAACTGCAACCTGGAGCAACGGAGGAGGCTGACCGCTTCCTGGCGGAAAAAGAAAGCTCCAGAGAGCGCCTGGAAAAAGTTGCCAGGTTGATCGAAGGGTTTGAGACTCCCTACGGGATGGAGCTTCTGGCCAGCGTGCACTGGCTGGCAGTTCACGGCAAACCGCCCGCCACCGATGAGGGTGCGGCTATTGAGCAGATGATGAGTTGGAGTCCTCGCAAACGAAAGATGTTCAAGCCTAATCACATTCAGGTAGCTTGGGAGCGATTGCAGACCGAAGGATGGATAACCTGACGATACCGAAGGGAAACATGGCCGCAGCGGGGGTGCGCAGCGCATCCCGCCCTGCGGCCCTCCGGGAATGCCGCCGGCTGGAGGACTCCGGCGGCGTCGTGGACGTCCTGGACGCCCTCACCCGCCTGGCCCTGGCCCGGGGCGACCGGGACGAGGCCCGCCTCTACGGCGAGCGGCTCATCAAGGTCTACCTGGCCCGGTCCCAGGAAAAGGAGGCCCAGGAGCTGGAGGCCCTCCTGGCCGCCGCCCCGCCCCGCCCGCCCCGCCCCGGCCCGCGGCCTTCTTCCCCATGAATAACCTCAAATGCGGGAAAATAGGGACAGACACCATTAGATTATCCGGTTCGAAGAATTGGTGTCTGTCCCTTTTTTAGTCAAAGAGCTGTGGGTGAACATTCACTAGCCGGCTACGGCCCGGTAAACTCTGTGAACCGCCCGGTGCGGACCCGCTTGCCGGGTGGTGTGGGGGCTGGGGGAGAAAAACCCCCGGCTACCCGATTGGCCGTAGATTTCGCTACTAAGCAATGCAAACCGATGTCCACGTATTTCAACTTCGTGGATGACGCGCAATCCTCTGCGGTTCATAATATCCTGCAGTTGTGCAAGCACTTCAATTGATACTAGAAAATGCGCGTCTACTCCTTTTGCCTTTTCTTCTTGGTGTTCCACCTCGATCTCTCGATGGTGATTGACGATTCCAATGTGCGCATGAGGTCTGACCTCGCCGATCATGGGATGAGCGACTACATAGAACCGGTCATTGCCATCTTGATGCGATTCGGCAAGCTCATGAATCGGACACGATCTCGGCATCAATGAAGTGTAGGTTCCCCACATGCCGAGGCACAAAAGAAGCGCGGCTGCCACCCATGCCCACTTTGGTACGATTACAAACTGATCGGTCGCTTTGGCAGGGGCCAGGCCCGTTTCCAGATGAGAAGTAACCGCCTTGCGCGCGGCAAGATATACTTCGCCACCCCATGCTGGGAACAATGCACCCCACAACTGGTTCAGTCGGACCCACCACGCATGGTTCTCTAATGGGTTGCCGGACCATCTTGCGAAATAAGTGCCTGTTAGCATTTCCACATCCATGTCTCTCGCGCACACAAGTTTCCTCCAGCGGTCGGGGTCCATGGAGTTGATGTGACCGCCGGGTTTGATCCTTCCTTTTCTCAATCGCCTTCGGAGTTGCCATTCCCGAACTCTTGCAACAAATGATGGAGCTACAGGGCTGCCGGCAAGAAGCAACCCGCCGGGCCGCAAGATGCGTGACAGCTCCCCCATGGTAAAATCAGGACGGGGCAGGTGTTCGATGACGTGGGAAAAGACAACGATATCGACCGAGTTATTAGACAGTGGCAGGGGGGCATTGAAGTCGCATCGATGCAGCTCGTCGTATCCGCATTCGCGCAGAGCTTCATCGTCGATGCGCCAGTCTAAACCAATCCATCGCGTGTTCGGAATGCCCCCGATGAATCGCTTGATGTGCCCCCGACTGCATCCGACATCGGCGACAACGACTTCTCCATCGCGTCCTTCGGTCTCTTCCATCATGGCGCATCGTATCCACCAATATCTAAGCCCTCGGATCGGGAATCGCTTTGTCCCTGCCCGCGAGTTCATAAGCCCGTCCGACCGCGTATCTGCTATCCGCTCAGTCAACGAGGTCAGCGGCCAACGAAGTGCGGCAAATCGGCTTGCAAGCCTTCGTTTCAGTGAAGCTACTTTTTGTTTCATGTCGAGCCTCTTGCAAAAGTCTAGTTAGAGTTGATTTTTTTAAAAAATTAAGCCTCATCGGTGCGCCTATGCTAAGGTGAGTTTGTGAGTAACACCGCATCGTTGGAGGAACCGATGAAGCTTAGAGAAAGAGTATCATGGTTAATGGGCACTTTACAACGGTATCTCTTTCCTCGCCTGGAAGAATGTGGCGAGCGCCCCTTAACCGAGAAAGAGGAGCAATTAACCAGCATCCTGGAGGTGCTCCACTTCAAGAAATTTGCGGGTCGGCCACCCCGGAGATTTGGCCGGATGCCCTGGGAGCGCTCCGCCCTGGCACGCACCTTTGTGGCCAAAAAATTTGGGACAGACACTAGAGGGTCTTGCAAAATTCTCCTTTTGTCTTGGGAAAGGGCGGCGGTTTTGAAAACGCTCTGCAAGATGCCAACCTCTTTCATGGTGCGCAGTGCGCACCCTACGCGGGGACCAGAACATCGGAGGATTCTGTAGGGTGCGCACCGCGCACCATGCTTTTTCGGAAACCGTAATGCTGTCCCTAAGTTTTGCAAGAAGCTCACTATTTTCATCGGTTCAATACCAAGGTCATCAATCCTACCACAACACCTGCCGCAAAAACTTCCCCGTGTGGGAGGCGGGGTGGCGGGCCACTTCTTCGGGGGCGCCGGCGGCCACCAGTTCGCCGCCCCGGTCGCCGCCTTCGGGTCCTAAATCCACCAGATAGTCCGCGGTTTTAATAACCTCCAGGTTGTGCTCGATGATGATCACCGTGTTGCCGGCCTCCACCAGGCGGTTGAGCACCAGCAGGAGCTTTTCGATGTCCGCCAGGTGCAGGCCCGTGGTGGGCTCGTCCAGGAGGTAGAGGGTGTTGCCCGTGGCCCGTTTGGCCAGTTCCCGCTTGAGGCGCTGGGCCTCGCCGCCGGAGAGCGTGGTGGCCGACTGGCCCACCTGCACGTAGCCCAGCCCCACGGCGGCCAGGGTGCGCAGACGGTCCCGCACCCCGGGCACGTGAACGAAAACCTCCAGGGCCTGGTCCACCGTGAGTTCCAGCACCTCGGCGATGGTGAGCCCCTTGTAGCGCACCTCCAGGGTGCTGGTGTTGTAGCGCAGCCCCCGGCAGACCTCGCAGCGCACGTAGACGTCGGGCAGAAAGTGCATTTCGATCTTGTTGATGCCCTCCCCCCGGCAGGCCTCGCAGCGCCACCCCGAACCGGAAACCCGGCTGGAACGCCAGCTACGGCAATCGGCGGCCGAGGCCCTGGCGGAGCTGCCGGCGCACTGCGATCGGGGGACCAAGAAAAACTCCCAAGGCTACCGGGAAACCTGGACCGGGTGCAAGTTGCACGCCGACGTCAACGACTGTTGTCTGCCCCTCAGCGTGGCTCTGACCGCCGCTTCCCTCCATGACAGCCAGGTGGCCATCCCGCTGCTGAAACTGACCGGTGAACGGGTGAATTACCTGTATGATCTGATGGATGCGGCCTATGATGCCAAACCCATCTACGAGGTGAGCCGCAGCCGGGGGCGCGTCCCCATCATCGACAAAAACGGCCGGGGGCGGGAGGTCATCCCCCTGGCCCCCCATGAGGCGGCCAGGCGCCGGGAACGGACGGTGGCGGAGCGGTTTAACAGTCGGCTGAAAGAAGAGTTTGGGGGCGACACCGTCATGGTGCGTGGGGCCCAGAAGGTCAGGCTCCACCTCATGTTCGGCATCATCGCCCTGTTTGCCGACCAGTTGCTCAAGCTGATCAGCTGAGGAATTCCAGGCTGGCCGGAGTTTGGCAAGGTCAAGGGAAGGGTATGTCCTGACGGCGCCGCCAAAGGGCCCAATTTCCGGTTAATGGTTGAGAAAAGCAAGGTTTCATGGGTTCCGGACCCCTAAACTTCGCCATTGCCTCATACTGACAGCCATTTCTTGGGCATTTTGCAAGAGGCTCAGTATTTTCCCGATTTTGTCTCCCCTCCGGGAGAGACAATTCAGGAGACATTGGAGGCCATGGGCATGTCCCAAGCCGAACTGGCTGAGAGGACGGGCAGACCCAAAAAGACCATCAATGAGATTATCAAGGGAAAGGCTGCCATTTCCCCGGACACCGCCTTGCAGCTTGAGCGGGTCCTAGGCATTCCTGCGGCCTTTTGGAACAACCGTGAGCGTCATTACCGGGAGGCCATGGCCAGGTTGGCAGAACAGGAAAGGTTGCAGGAACAGGTTGCCTGGCTCAAGAAGCTGCCGATCAAAGCCATGGCCAAACTGGGGTGGATCAAGAAAGTTAAAGACCATGTTCAGCAGCTCCTTGAAGTTCTAAACTTTTTCGGAGTGGCTTCTCCTCACGAGTTACAAAGTTTTTGGGACCGCCGAGAGGTCAATTTTCGCATGTCCCCCGCTCTCAAGGCCAACCATTGGGTGGCATTGGCTTGGCTCCGCAAGGGTGAGATTGAAGCAAAAACAATCAGATGCTCTCCTTTTGATCAGAAAACCTTCAGGAATACGCTTAACCCTACAACGACATATCTGATAATTTTCTATGCCGATGGGAGAGATAGGAGCGATAATTCCTCATTTGAATCCCCTGAACCACAAGAATCAGAGAGTTTAT
>VGSQ01000076.1 GCA_016874975.1 Deltaproteobacteria bacterium | reverse complement strand
GCGATCTTTGCGGCTTTGCGAGAAACAAAAGATAGCGCCGGAGTTGATTTATGGGAAAATAGGAAAATAGGGACAGACACTAATTTACTTGGCAGGAGCGGCTCTTTTTGAGATGTTGCCGCCATCATGGGCCGCCAAGCCAGGGTCGTTTTCCCCCGGGCGCCCCATCATGTCACCCAGCGGGGTAATTGAAAAATAGTGTCTGTCCCTAATCCTACTACGTGGAATTATTGATTAACCCTTAACAAATACTGTCAAATCCCCCCTGACCCCCCTTTAGCAAAGGGGGGAAAATGAAAGGACTTTTGGACTACTGAACGCAGTAGCACTAATTATTCCCGGAAGATTTGCGCTCCGTATGGTCAGAAGTTCTCTCAGAACCTGATGATCCGGAAATTTTAGCAGCCATCAGGAAGCATACCCACACGGGACACCCTTTGGGGAGCGCCTCCTTCGTCGCCTCTTTGGAAAAAATAGCAGGCCGACTTCTGCGCCCCCTTCCCAGGGGCAGACCCGGGAAGAAGGAAGAAGCAATGAAAAATAGTGTCTGTCCACCTTTACCCCCCCGGACGGCCCTGCCCCCGAACCCCTTCTGCCAGTCCCCTTTAAAGGGGCCCGACTGACCCTGGCCAAATCTCTTCAATAATTACCGTAGCCTTAGGCCGGGCTCTGCCCGCCGCCGACTCCTGTCAAAGGGGCGCGGGGCGCGCCCTGCGTAACTTTTTGATTAACTGCCCTCACCTGTGCTAAAGTGGCTGATCGGGGGGAAGCTTTGCCGAGGAGGAGGGCCGGAGGATGAAAAAAAAGGCGGCAATCCTGGTTATGGCGCTGTGGTTGGCGGCCTCGGGGTGGCCGGGGAACGCTGGCGCCCAGAGCCTGGTGGGAATCTGGCGAAGCTACCTCAACACGGCCTGGGGCCTGGCCTACCAGGAAGTTATTTTCATGGCCAACGGAACTTTTACCAAATCCGCCCGGGTGGGAACCTGGATGGCCCGGGACGTGGGCACTTACACGGTGGGGGAAAATTACGTCCACTTCAACATTACGGACCATGAACCCAAATACTACCTGGGCAAACCCTTGCAATGGGTGAAGAGCGAAACCTGGTTCTTCCAGTTCGAGGGGGCCGACCGGGTTGTCTTTTTCGACCGGATCACCAACCAGCGCTGGGTGGCGCACCGGTCGGCTTATTGATGAGGGGACCACCGGAAACGCCGGGGGGCCGTCGTCGCCGGCCTCTCGTTCCCTGGGATCCGACATGACCACCGCCTCAGAGGCATCCTGGCCCCTGCGTTTGCTCTATGTTCATGCCGCCGAAGGGTGCAACCTGGCCTGCCGCCACTGCTGGATTCAACCCGTGGAGCCCGGGGCCGTGGACGCCGGCCGTTTTCTTCCCCTCCAGGAGTTGGCGGACGCCGTTGAGCAGGCCCGGCCATTGGGCCTTGAAGCCGTCAAACTGACGGGAGGCGAGCCGCTGCTGCATCCAAAAATCCTTGACATAATAGGGGTGCTGCGGCAAAAGGGGCTTAAGTGCAGCGTCGAAACCAACGGCACCCTCGTTACCGCCGAGGTGGCCGCCGCCCTGGCCGCATCCCCGGCGGCAGAGGTGACGGTGAGCCTGGACGGGGCCGACGCCGCCACCCACGAGTGGGTGAGGCGGGTGCCGGGCTGTTTTGCGGCGGCGCTGGCGGGCATGGAAAGGTTGTCCGCCGCCGGGCTCCGGCCGGAAGTGGTGTTTACGGTGATGCGCCGCAACCGGGAGCAACTGGAGGCGGTGGTGGACCTGGCCCGGAATCTGGGCGCCGGGGCGGTGAAAATCAACGTCCTGCAGCCCCTGGGCCGGGGCCGGGAGCTCTGGGCGGCGGGGGAGGCCCTCACTATCCGGGAGCTGGTGGCGCTGGGCCGCTGGGCGGAGCAGGAGCTGGCGCCCCGCTCCTTTGCGCCCCTGTTTTTCCACCAGCCGGCGGCGTTTCGCCCCCTGAGCCGCATCTTCGGGGGCACGGCGCCGGGCTGCGGCGCCTGCGGCATTTTGGGCATCCTGGGTCTCCTGGCCGACGGCTCCTATGCCCTGTGCGGCATCGGCCAGACCGTGCCCGGCCTCGTTTTCGGGCAGGTCCGGCACACGCCGCTCCGGCAGGTGTGGCAGCAGAGCCCCTGCCTGGCCGAGCTGCGCCAGGGACTGCCCCGGCGTCTGTCGGGGGTCTGCGGGCTGTGCCTCATGCAGGAGCTGTGCCTGGGAGGCTGCGTGGCCCAGACCTATGAGGCCACCGGCAGTTTTTGGGAGCCCTTCTGGTTTTGCCGTCAGGCCCGGGAGGCCGGTCTCTTTCCGCCCGGACGCCTCCTGGATGGACGGAACGGTGGAAGGATGAAGGAAGAGGAAGGGAACCAGAGAGGATGGACAGGTGAAAATCAAGTATGAACTTCCCGTCTTGCGGGCCCTGAAAGCCGAAAGGAACACCGGCCAACAACCCTGTTGGAACGGCAGCGTGGCCTACGGAGGGCAGTGCGGCAGCGGCGGCACGGCCGGCACCTCCTGCGTCACCGGAAGCTGGCCTTTCGCCTCATAGGCCAGCCCCAGGAAGATGCGCCGGGAGCTTTTCAAGGTGGCCGTTTAAGAATTTTGCCTCAATCCCCGAGAAGAACAAGAGGCCGTTGCTTATAAAAATGGGCGGGTCGGCGGATGCCCGCGGCTCGCGTTGCTATGCTGAAAATTAGAACAAGGAGGATTTCATGACCCTGCAGCGAACCTTTCTCGGCCTGGCCCTGGCGATGTTGGCCCTGGCGGCGATCTTCGGTTGTGCTGAGCCTCCCCCCGCCCCCCCGCCTGTGGTCGTGGAGCCGCCGCCGCCACCGTCGGCCCCGCCCTTGTATTTTGTCACGGTTTCCAGCCTGGCGCTGCGTGAAGGCCCCACCACCGCAGCCCGCATCATCACCACCCTGAATTTCAACGATGAGGTGGAACTCATGGAAAGCGCCGGCGGCTGGGGCAGGGTGCGGGATTTGCGGCGCAATGTGGTGGGCTGGGCCTCCCTGCGGTACCTCCAACCCGGGCCCTCTTCCCGGCCGCAGCCGGTGCCGGCCAGACGCCGCCCCCCGGCCGCAGCGCCCGAAAAGCCCACTTCTCCCAAAGCCATGTAACGGTAATTTAAGGACGACGCCGGAATATCCGTATGAAAGTCGGTGGGGGGAGGAGGCTAAGTACATCGTTTCATAAATTCGGTAACGTATTCATTGAGAGGAGCGCAAAGAGTTAATTCCCCCTCACCCTAACCCTCTCCCCATCGGGGGAGAGGGAAGAAAGGGGGGAGAGGGAAGAAAGCGAAAACCGTCTCATTACCCCCTCTCACCCCCGGACGGGGGGAGAGGGCTGGGGTGAGGGGGGTCAGAGAATACGTAATCGTACTTATGAAATCGTGCACTAAGGTGCCGGGTGCCGGGTGTCTGGGGCCGGCCCATACCCCTTCCCCCCCTCGTTCCCAAGCTCCTGCTTGGGAACCGGGAGAGAGGGTGTCCCGGCACAGCTCATAGGGCGGCCCGCGGCCGCGGATCTTGCCTTGCCCGCCAGGCCCTAGGGCCATGGATGACGGCCGCCCCCTCGGGTCCGGGCGTCCCAAACGCCCGCGCCGCCGGAGCCATGTCCCCCGGCCTTACCTGCAACTTCCCGTATCCATCTTAATCAGAGCCGGGCAATCACACCATCGGTGATGGTGAAAACCGTGAGGAGTGAGGACGGCTCGGGAAACTGTCGGGCCAGCTCGGAGAAAATGAACCGGTACTCCTCATGGCAGGAAAAGAAAAGCACCTGCTGCTGCCGGGAAAAATCCAGGATCACCCGGGCCGCCTCCTGTCGGCGCCGGGGGTCGAATTTCACCAACACGTCGTCCAGGATCACGGGCAGGGGCTCGGCGTGGCGTCCGAACTCCCGGGCCAGCCCCAGCCTCAGGGAGAGGTACACCTGGTCCGCCAACCCGGCGCTCCAGGTGATTTCCCCCTTGGCGCCCAGGGTGTCGTCCTCCAGCCTGATGGTGCTCTCCCCCACTGCGGCCACCAGGTGATAGCGTCCGCCGGTCATGGTGCGGAAGAAGGCGTCGGCCTCCTGGATCACGGGAGGCTGGCGCTCCCGCTCGTAGAGCCGGCGCGTCTCCTCCACCAGATGGCGGCAAAGCGCCAAAGCGGCCCAACGCCGGGCGGCCCTGGCCAACTCCTCCCGGAGACAGCGCTCCTCCAGCAGCACCTCCCCCAGTTCCTCCTTGCCGGCCAGGTCCTTCAGCCTTTCGGTCAACCTGCCGATTTCCTGGTGGTTGTCGTCCATGGCGGCGGTCATCTCCTGGAGACGCCGTTCCCCCGACTCTCTTTCCTCTTCCAGGGCCAGGGGATCGGCCGCGGCCAGGTCTTCGGCCAGGGCCGCCAGCGCATCCGCCTGCGCGGCCACGGTGAGAAGGGCGGTCTCGGCCGCCTCCACCTTCTGCAGGCATTCCCGCCATTGCCGGTAAGCCCCGGCCCGCTGCCGGAAATCCTCCTCGTCCGTCGCCCCGGCCTGCTCCAACAACTGTTGCCGGGCCTGCTCCTTGACCGCCTGCTGCTTCTGCAACCTGGCGTTTTCCTGCTCCACGGCGGCCAGGGCGCGTTCCAGATGCTCCCGCCGCTGCCGGGCCGCATCGGCCGCGGTGTAGCTGTGGTGCAGGGCCTCCAGGTCGGCCACCGCCGGGGTGGCGGCAGGGAAGGATAGGCCGCAGGCCTGGGCAATCTCCTGCAGCCGCCGCCGCATCCCGTCCAGGTAGGCGGTGAGCTGCTGATGGCGCAGGCGTCGCTCTTCCAGGGTATTTAGGGCGCTGCGGGCCGCCTCCACCAGAGTGAGCACTGTTTCGAAACCTTCGGGGCGCACCGTGGGGGCAAACCCCCGGGCCGACAACCAGCTCCCCCACTCCTCCTGAACCGCCGCCGCCTCCCGGCGGACCTCGGCCAGCTCGGCCTCCCCCCGGTCCAGACGCCGGCTCACCTCGTTGCGTTTCAGGACGATGCGGTCAACGAGATCCTGGGCCCGCTGCCGGGCCTCCCACTCCTCCCTGACCCCGGCCAGCGCGGCGGCCCGGTTTTCCAACTCCTGGGCCGTGGCGGGGGGGGCGCATCCGGCCCGGCGGGCGTGGTCTGCCAGACGCTCCCGGGTGGCCGCCAGGGTCGCAACCAGGTCCTGGCGCTCCTGGGCCAGCGCCTCAGACCGGGCTTCCTCCCGGTTCAGCTCTTCCTCCAGCTCTGCCCGCTTCTGGAGCTGGTCCTGTCGATTGCGGCGCCGGGCCAGGAGCCAGAGAGCCCCAAAGGCCACGGACATGGCCGCGGTGATGCCGGCCTCCAGGTAGTCCAGCCGGGTCAGCCGCAGTCCGGCCAGGGCCAGTCCGAACACGGCCAGGGTCAGGCCCGGCCACCAGGGGATGAACCGATCCGGCAGCAGGAGTCGCTTCTGCAAACTCCCCAGGCGCTGCCGGTGGTCCGCCTGCTCCTTGTCCAGGGCGCGGGCGTCGGCCTGCAGCACCTGCCCCTCCTGGAAGAGAACCCGCACCTGGCGGAAGGCCTCCTCCCGGGCCCGCAGTTCCTGGGCATCCGACACCGGCGCCGGCGGCAGGGCCGCCAGGGCTTCCCCGGCCCGGCGCGCCTCTGCGGCGGCGTCGGCGGCGGCCTCGCTCAGCGCCATCAGCCGGGCCGCGGCGTCGTGCTCCTGCCGCAGAGCGGCGTCCAGACGACGGCCATACTCCTGCACCGCCTGTCGCACCGCCACCGAGAGGTCCGCCTCCTCCAGGCGGCGGGCGTCCCAGTCGGGCCCCAACTCCCGCAGCCGGCGGCGGAACGTCTCTTCTGCCTGTCGCACCCCGGCCGCGGCCCCGGGCAGCTCCTCCAGGACCGAAGCCAATTTCTCCTTTTCCCCATAAAGGCGGAGGATGCTCTTGCCCTGGGCCCACACCCGTTCGTCCACCAGGAGACCGGCGAGTTGCTCCCGGAGTTCTGCGGCTTCACCCTCTTTCAGGGCCGATTCCTGGGCCAGGCCTTCCAAGACTCTGCCCAACTCCTCCCATCGGGCCAGGCCGTCCGGGGGAAAATTGCGGGCAAATTCCAATTCTTGCGCCCGGGACAGGTTTCGGTTGCGGATGGTCCAGGGCTCCCGGGCCTGGGCCAACTGTTCCAGGCGCCGGAGGCGTTTCCGCAGAGCCCGGGCCTCCTGCTGCAGACGCCGGTTTTCCTCCTCCAGCCGCTCCCGCCGGCGGGTGGTGTCGGCATAGAGGCGGGCTTCGCCTTTCAAGGCCTTGAGCTGCTGAGATTTCTCCTTCAGTTCCTTTTTGAGGAGGAGAATCTTTTGGGTCCGGCCTCTAACGGTAGCCAGGGCGTCCAGGGCCTTATCCAGGGAGGCCAGGGCCCGGGGCACCGAGGCGGAACCCAGCCCGGCGCTGGCCGAAAAGAGGCGGTCCTTTACATCGCGGAAGCCCAGCACCCCCAGCCCTTGCAACTCCTCGAGGCCGACGGCGAAGACGTGTTCAAAGGTCAGCCGATCCAGCCCCTGGAGCAGGCGGGCGGATGGTTCGGCCTTCTCGGCGGCTCCGTCCTCCCCCAAAATGGTGACGGTTTTCTCCAGACGCTGGATGGTGAAGATGCGGCCGTCGGCCATGACCACCTGGAGGCGTCCGCCGTGATTGCCACCCCGTAGCGGCTGGTAGGGATTTTCATCATCCTTCCGGCGAAAGCCGAAGAGCACCCCCCGGATGAATTCCATGAGCGTGGTCTTGCCGTCCTCATTGCCGCCCAGGAAAAGGACCAGGCCCTCCGGCAGGCGGGGAATGCCCTGCCGGTGGTAGACGCCGAACCCGTCGATAAACAGGGAGTTGAGGCGCATGGGGGTCACTCTTCCTCGGCCAGGAGATCCAGCCCCTGGGTTTCGGCGTCATCCAGGAGGACCAGCAGTTTGTCGTCTGTCAGCTCTGCTATCTCTTCGGCCACCACCTTGAAGGCCGGCTGCTCCGCCAGGATGCGCCGCAGCGCCGCGGCCGGGTCCGGCCCGGTGCGCAGTTCCGCTGCGGCCTTAAGGAAGTCCCCCAGGAAATCCCGGAAGGTGCGCCGCTGAGCCGTATCCACGGGCGGGCGGGTGGCGTCCTCCAGGCGGTCCACCCAGACGAAATCGGACCGGTCCGCCTCCCCGTCCTGCAAAGCTTGCAGCAGGTCGCGGATAATGCCCTCCCGGCGGCAGAGGCGGTGCGCTGCGCCCCGTCCGGTGAGTCTGATCTGGAGGAGCGCGCCCCGCGGCTCCGAGTCCCGCCGCACCTCTTCCCGCAGCGTCTGCAGGGCCTCCAGCAGGGTGTCGTGGGTGTTCAACTCCCGGATGTCCACCTGGCGGCGCCACCAGCGCACCACGTCGGTGGCCGCGAAGGTGAGATGCACCTCCCCCCCGTCGTCCACCCGGACCAGGTAGCACCCCCGGGCGCCCTGTTCCCGCCAGTTGAGGCCCTGGGGGTTGCCGGGATAGACGATGGCCGGGGCCCGCTCCTTCAACACCTGCCGGGTGTGGACGTGTCCCAGGGCCCAATAGTCCAGGCCGACGGCCAGCAGGTCGGCCGGCGTGCAGGGGGCGTAATTGTCATGGTCGGGGTTGCCGCCCACGTTGGCGTGCAGGACCCCGATGGCGAAGGGGCCGCTTGCCACCCGGGGAAAGCGGTCGGCCAGGTTGTCTTTCAGTTCCCGCACCGCGTGGCTGATGCCGTACAGGCGTGCCAGGGTCTCGCCGCCCTCCCGGACCTCCACCGCCTCCGCCTCTTTCCCGCCGAAACGATGGACCAGGCCGGGCATGGTCAGGTCCGCCTCCCAGCCCGAGAGGGGGTCGTGGTTGCCGTGGGCCACGTAGGAGGCGATGCCGTGGTCCGCGGCCCGGGCCAGGGAATCGCGGAATCTGAGTTGGGCCCGGAGGCTCCGGTCGGCCCCGTCATAGACGTCTCCCGCCACCAGCAGGAACCGGGCCCGCTCCTCAATGGCCAGGTCCACCACCCGGTCGAAGGCCTGAAAGGTGGCGTTGCGGAGCAGACGGGCCAACTCCGGGGACACCGTTGCCAATCCCACAAAGGGGCTGTCGAGGTGCAAATCGGCGGTATGGACGAAGGTGAAGGACACGGCGGGCACCACCTTCAGTGTTACGCCGGGGTAGGGGAGGTGTCAAGGCAAAATGACAGGCGGATATCCGGAGGGAGGGGCGGGGGCAGGGGGCTCTGACCCTTGGCCCTTTACCCCCACACCGCATTATCAGGACAGAGACGCGGCGCCCCGGGCGCTCTGCTATTTTTCTTCCCCCGGATTAAGAAGGTAGGCCTCCACGAAGCCGTCCAGGTCGCCGTCCAGCACCGCGTCCACGTCGCCGGCCTCGTGCCTGGTGCGATGGTCCTTCACCAGACGGTAGGGTTGGAGCACATAGGAGCGGATCTGGCTGCCCCAGGCGATGTCCTTCTGGGCGTCCTGGAGTTCCTGTTTCTTCTCCTCCCGCTTGCCCCGCTCCAGGTCGTAGAGCCGGGCCCGGAGCACCTTCATGGCCAACTCCCGGTTGCGGTGCTGGGAGCGCTCCGTCTGGGAGCTGACCACGATGCCCGTGGGCAGGTGGGTGAGGCGCACCGCGGAGCTGGTCTTGTTGACGTGCTGGCCGCCGGGACCGCTGGCCCGGAAGGTGTCCACCCGCAGGTCCTTGTCCTGGATCTCGACGACAATGCGGTCGTCGATCTCGGGGAGCACCTGCACCGCCGCGAAGGAGGTGTGCCGGCGCCCGCTGGCGTCGAAGGGGGAGATGCGCACCAGGCGGTGGATGCCGTTTTCGCTCTTGAAATAACCGTAGGCGAAGGGGCCGCCGGCGGTGAAGGTGACGCTCTTGAGGCCCGCTTCGTCCCCCTCCAGAAAGTCGATGACCTCCGTCTTAAAAGCCCGGTGCTCGGCGTAACGCAAATACATGCGGAGCAGCATCTGGGTCCAGTCCTGGGCCTCGGTGCCGCCAGCCCCGGCGTGGATGGTGACGATGGCGTTGAGCCGATCTTCCTCCGTCGCCATGAGCAGTTCCAGGCGCCAGGTGCGGAATTCCCCCTCGAGCCGGGCCAGGCCCGCGGCCACTTCGCCCATGGTTTCTTCGTCACCCTCCTCCCGAGCCAAATCCAGTAGCACCTCCAGGTCTTCCACCTCCCGGGAGCGGCTCTGCCAATCCTGGATGCCGTTCAGCAGGGCGCTGCGCTCTTTTTGGAGATCGGCGGCTCGAACCGCGTCGTCCCAGAAGCCCGGGGCGCTCATCACCCGGTCAATGGCTTCGATGCGCTGTTGTTTGGCCTCCAGCTCAAAGATACCCTCGGAGCACCGTCAGCTGCTCCCGGAGATCCCTGAGTTTGCCTTTCGCTTCAGCGTAAAAGTCCAGCATAAGTTAATCCTCCGATGGTTGATGCGGCTATGCTCTGCTTCGAAAAGTAGGGTGCGCACTGCGCACCGTAAGAATGCTTAACTTTTCATAATTTATGGGTGAGCCCCAGGCTCATGAGTAACTGTCTTGAAAGTTTTTCTGTAGGGTGCGCACTGTGCACCATTGCCAGGCGCTGGCGGCGGGCAGGGACGCCCGCCCCACCGGCCTTTTCATGTGTTATGGGTGGGCCAACGGCACATGAGGGACTGATATGAAAATTTCCTTATCCGCCTCTCCTCCGGTGGCCGGGGGGGGAGAACTTTTCCTGTGTTACGGGTGAGCCGGAGGCCCCGGCGCGGCTGTTTCGAAAAGTTAGCGGGGGAGGGGAACCTGAGTTTTGCCCCCCCGGCCTCTCCTCACCACGCCTGTTTCAAAGGTCTGCCCATAAGTTAACTTTAGCAATTCTATTCGCTTTGCGCCAGAGGGCGGACCTCCCGGGAAGGCGGCCGGCCCGAAAAAATTTCGGGGCGGGCGCCGGAGGCTCAGGTATCCACCGCTGCGGGGGCCTTTTCTTGCCCGTCCCGGCCCCGCCAGTGGGTCAGAAGGCCCGCCCCCAGGGTGAAAATTACCGGTTCATATGGGGCACGGAAGCGCATGTTGCCCCAAAAGATGAGGGTAACGGCCAGGGGGAGGAGGAATATCCAAACCAGGGCGGCGAGTTGGGCGCGCCGGTTTAGGTCCGGCTCCCGGGCCAACCGGACCAGGCCCACGGTGAGGGCCAGGCAGTAAAGCAGGGCAAAGGGAGCGGTGAGGACCAGGTGGACCGCACTCCAGCCGAATTCCTTGCCCCACAGGCGGAAGGACGGCTTGAAGGTGCGGTGCAGCTTTTGGACTTCCAGGACCAGGAACTCCCGCCAGGTCAGATTGCTCAGCCAACTCAAGCCGCGTCTCCAGAGAAAACGGTCCTGCTCCGGCTCGGGCAGGGCCTCCACCCGGTCCAGCTCCTCCGGGCCGGCATAGGCCAGGTGCGCATACCAGGAGCCGGGGTGGGTCCGGACGCGGTCGTTGTGGGCTCCGGCGAAGGTGAAACCGCCCAGGGTGGACAGGGTGGGGGTTCCCATGACCGCATAATTTCTCACCAGCCAGGGCAGCAGGGTCAGCCCCGCCGCCAAGGCCAGGGCCAGGCCGGCTTTGAGGAACGGTTGGCGCCGGGAGCCGCGATAATAAGCCAGAAAGACCAGGTAGAGGGGGATGAGGAGCGCCGTCTCCGGCCGGGTGAGGGCCGCCAGGCCGGCCAGCAGACCGGCCAGCCAGGCGTAACCGGTCCGGGCCGTCCGCAAAAGCTGCACCAAGACGATGAGAAAGGCCAGCAGCAGCACGGCCAACAGGGCCTCGGCCTGCATCCAGAGGAACCAGTTGAAGCTGTGGGGGCTCAAGCCCGTCAAGGTCATGGCCAGAAGGCCCGTAGGGGGGCTCCAGAAGAGCCGGGCCAGGAAATAGCTGAGCAGGGCCGCCAGGGCGGCCAACAGGCAGTTCAGGCCCAGGGCCAGGGTGAGGCCGTGGGGCAGGCTCAAAGTCCCGGCCAGGGCCAGGGGATAGAGGGGGACCCGGGTGGCCGTGGGGCGCCGGCCGTCCAGTGAGAGCATGCCGTGGCGGGCCAGGTTCCAGGCGATCTGGAGGTACTGGTCCTCATCATCATACAACCTGAGTCCCTGGAAGGCGATTTTCTTGCCCCGCAGGCGCACCTCCCGCTCCGGCAGCTGCACCACCGCCACATACAGGGCGTGCAGTGCGAAAATCACCAGAAACAAGGCGGCCACCGCCAGACGATGGGCGGGAGAGGTTGCGGATGGCGGACTCATCAGCGCCTTTTAGGAAAATTTATTCGGCGGAGGAGTCTTACGCACCACTGCCCGGCGCCAGCCCCCGCTCATGGTGCGCGGTGCGCACCCTACCTTTTCACTTTGCGCCCTTTACGCCTTGGCGAGAAACAATATCGTGCGGTTGCGGCCAAGAGGCCGCGCTGTGCTACTGAATTTGAGTTTCTGGTTTTTTCAACAAGATTTTATCTGTATCTTATTGATTTGGCAAAGTAATTGTATCATTTTTCGGTTTGGTTCCGGCCTCCAGGCCGGGATGTGCCACTTATGTCCCCCCGTGAAACCGTGGCCAAGGCAAACCCAAAACCTGACACCTGGCGCCTCACCCGACCACCGACAGCGCCAGCAGCGCCAGGATCTCCAGGATTTCATTGGCCGCGCCCAGGGTGTCGCCGGTGATGCCGCCCAGCCGGCGGAGGAAATAGGCGCACAACAGACCGACGGCCCCGGCGGCCAGGGCCAGGGCGGCCAGGCCGGGGAGCCGTCCCAGCCCCGCAGCCAGAATCAGGGCCCCGGCGGTGGCGCCCAGGAGGATGTTCCGGTCCACGCCGGTGACCATGGCCTGGCCCAGGCCACCCTCCGGCCGGGCGTAGGGGGCGAGATAGGCCAGGACCACCATGCCCCAGCGGCTCACCACCGGATAGACCAGGAGGGCCGCGGCCTGACCCTGGTCCGTCACCCCCAGGATGAGGGCGAATTTGAGGAGCAGGGTCAGGATTAGGGCCACTCCGCCCAGACCGCCCAAGCGGGAGTCTTTCATGATGCGCAGGCTCTGTTCGGGAGTGCTCCCGCCCAGGAGGCCGTCCGCAGTGTCGGCCAGGCCGTCCAGGTGCAGGCCCCGGGTGAGCCAGACGGACAGGGTGAGGATGAACGCCGCGGCCGCCGGGCCGGGGAGAATGCGAACCAGTCCCAGCCAGGCCCCCCACAGGGCCGCCCCCAGAATGGCCCCCACCCAGGGGAACCAGAGCATGGACCGGGCCAGAGCCTCCCCAGTAACCGGGGCCTGGCGGGGCCAGGGAATGATGGTGAGAAAGGTGAGGGCCAGGGGGAAGGTGCCGATCATGGGGACTTGTCGGAGACCCCCGCTTCGGCGAAGGTGGCCATCTCCCGGTAGATGCGGACGCCCGCTTCCAGGAGACCCAGGCCGAGGACGGCGCCGGTGCCCTCCCCCAGGCGCATCTGCAGGTTCATCAGGGGCATGAGGCCCAACTCCCCCAGCATGATCTGGTGCCCCGGCTCCACGGAGCGATGCGCGGCGATGAGGTAATCCAGGGTGACCGGGGCCAGGCGCACCGCCACCATCGCCCCGGCGGCGGCGATGAAGCCGTCCAGCAGCAGGGGGCGCCGCAGGGCCGCAGCGCCCAGGATGAGCCCGGCGATGCCGGCGATTTCCAGCCCGCCCACCGCAGCCAGGGCCCCCACCGGGTCGACGGGGGCGGGGTGGTGCAGGGCCAGGGCCCGGTTGATGATGGCCACCTTGTGGCGCCAGGCGGTGTCGTCGATGCCGGTGCCCCGGCCGGTGACCGCGCCCGTGGGCCTGCCGGTGAAGACCGTGGCCAGAGCTGCGGCGGCAGTGGTGTTGCCGATGCCCATATCCCCCGCAGCCAGGGCGTCGGCCCCCTCATCCACCGCCTCCTGGGCCCGCTCCACGCCCACCAGCAGGGCTTTGAGGGCCTCTTCCCGGGTCATGGCCGGCTCCCGGGCTATGTTCCGGGTGCCGTAAGCCACCTTGCGGTGGATCAGGTGCAACTCCGGGTCAAAGTCATGATTGACGCCCAGATCCACCACCTCCACCTGGGCTCCGGCCTGGCGGGCCAGGACGTTGATGCCGGCCCCGCCCCGCAGGAAATTCAACACCATCTGATGGGTCACGTCCTGGGGGTAGGCGCTCACCCCTTCGGCCACCACCCCGTGGTCCGCGGCGAAGACCACCACCCGCTTTTTCCGCAGTTCCGGCAATTCCTCTTCCCGGATGGCCACGTACCTGGCCGCCAACTCCTCCAGACGCCCCAGGCTGCCCCGCGGTTTGGTGAGAGAGTCCAGGCGCGCCTGCGCCCGAGCCAGCCAAGCCGGGGTGACAGGTTTGATTTCCGCCAGAACGTGCGCCAGTTCCTGTTCCATCGCCTCATTCCTTTGCACCGCTGGATTTAAGCACCATTGGCAGCCCGGCCATCACCATGACCACCAGGTCGACCACATTCGCCAGACGCTGGTGGAGCCGCCCGGCCTGGTCCCGGAAAAGCCGGGCCAGGGGATTGTCCGGGACGATGCCCCATCCCACTTCGTTGCTCACCAGGATGAGGGGCGTGGCCGAGGCGGCGACCACCCCGGCCAGTTCTCGTCCCGCCTCCTCCACTTCCCGGCTGTCAAACCCCTGGCCCAGGAGATTACCCAGCCACAGGGTGAGACAGTCCACCAGGATGACCCCGTAGCGACCCTGGGCGGCTCGGATGCAGGCGGCCAGCTCGAGCGGCTCCTCCCGGGTGTGCCAGGCGTCGCCCCGCCGCGCTTGATGGTGGGCGATGCGCGCCGCCATCTCCGCGTCCCCGGCTTCAGCCGTGGCGAGGTAAAGACGCGGCGCCGGCAGGGTTTCGGCCAACTGTTCGGCGAAACGGCTCTTGCCGCTCCGGGCCCCTCCCAGAATGAGGGCCCGCTGAAAGCGCCACGGCCCCTGGCTTGCCATCATCCGGTGAATTTCCTGCTCGTTAATATGGCGCCGAGGCCAGCTGATCCCGGATATCCTGCTTCAATTCGGGCAGCCAGCGGGTGCTCCGGTAATGCTTTTTCACTCCCGCCTCCAGTTCCTGCCAGGCCCGGGCCTCTTCCCGGGCATAGAGCAACAGGATGGCCCGCTTCACCAGCAACTGGCCCAGGTCGTCGCTGAAATAGAAGGAATCGAAATCTGCTCCATGCTCCTGTTTCAGAATGGCCGGCGGTTTACCTTTTCTCGTCTTGAGGGCCCGGGCGATTTCCTGCTCCACTTCCGGGAGTTGGGCCAGATAGCGATCCTTGAAGGCGGTGTTGGCCACGGTCAGGGAGGTGGGCGTGAGGCGGTGATATCTATCCGGAAAATTCACCAGCATACAGCCGGCGTGGCTTTCGTGGAAATAATCGAAGCGGTTGTCCATGTCCCGGAAATAGAGGTGGGTTTCTTGCGTCATGAAAGCCTGGGCCAATTTTTGCGGTTCGCCGTTGTGTCCCGGCGTTTTTCCCAGATATTGCAGCGGCTGGCCCGGCCCGGGGCGGCAGAAAAACTCATATTCCCCGCAACAGTGCGCCCCGCCGGTAAACAGACCGAGGACCCAATAAACGGCGGCGCCGAAGTCCACCCGGGCATAACTGAGGTACAGGGCCTCGTCCACGAATTGCTTGACCGGATTCTCCCCGTCCAGCACGGTGAGCTTTCTCATGGGCAGGCCGGCGGTGGACTCCGCCGCGGCGAACTGCAGCTTCACCCCGCCGCCCGCGTCCAGGGTTACGGGGCCTTTGGCCTCCAGGGGTTTCTCGAGATTGACCTCATGGACGGAAAATTGCGGGTTCGCCGCAACGCTCTGGGAAAACCCGCACATCAACATGACCGCCAACACCGCTGCCACACGGAAGCAATTCACGCAGCTCCTCCTGGTCTTTCGTAGAATCCGGTTGACCCTGGGGGCCAACTCTGAAATGATGCCGGTGATTTTGCCATCTTGTCAGGGGGGGCCGACATGGATTTTACTTTATCACCGGAGCACCGGCGAGTCCAGGAAAAGGCCCGCGCCGCGGCGGGCGAATTGGCCGGGGAGGCCGCCCGGCTGGAGCGGGAGGGGCGCTTCCCCCAGGACATTCTCAGCCGCTACGCCAGAGAGGGCTTCTTCGGGGTGGCCCTGCCCCGGGAGCACGGCGGCGGCGGGCTCGATTACGTTTCCTATGCCCTCCTGCAGATGGAGTTGGCCCAGGCCTGCCCCTCTTCGTCGCTGTTGGTGCACGTCAACCATTCGCTCTTCGGGATGGGGCTGGCCCGGTTCGGCTCCGAAGAGCAGCAGCGCCGCTACCTGCCCCCCGCGGCCACAGGGGAGGTTCTCACCTGCTTCGCCCTGACGGAGCCCGAGGCGGGGTCGGACCCCGGCGGCCTCCGCACCGCGGCGGAAAAACGGGGGGAAGGCTGGGCCCTCACCGGCGTGAAGAATTTCGTCACCGCGGGGGACCGGGCCCGCTTCGGGCTGGTGGCGGCCGCCACCGACCCGTCCCTGGGGGCCAAGGGGCTGAGCCTCTTCCTCGTGGACCTGGAACAGGACGGCAACCTGAAGCGCGGCGCGGTGGAGGAGAAAATGGGGCTCAAGGGCGCGGTCTCCGTCTCCCTGCACTTTGAGGGGACCGAACTGCCCCCTGACCGCCTGCTGGGGGGCCTCAACCAGGGCCTCAAGGTGGCCCTGGCGCTGCTGGACGGCGCCCGGGTGGGGGCCGCGGCCCAGGCCGTGGGGCTGGGACGGGCCGCCCTGGGCCACGCGGTGAGGTACGCCAAAGGGAGGCGGCAGTTCGGCCAGCCTATCGCCCAGTTCCAGGCCGTCCAGTTCAAGCTGGCGGACATGGCCACGGAGCTGGAGGCCGCCGCCCTGCTCACCCTCAAGGCCGCCTGGCTCAGGGACCAGGGCCGGCCCTACGGCGCCGCCGCGGCCATGGCCAAACAGTACGCCACCGACGCGGCCATGCGCGCCGCCTCCGAGGCGGTGCAGATCCTGGGCGGCTACGGGTATCTCACCGACTACCCCGTGGAGCGCCTCTTCCGGGCCGCCAAGGCGGGGCAGATCTACGAGGGTACCAATGAAATCATGCGCCTCATCATCGCCCGGGAGGTGTTGAAAGGGTGAGTGAAAAGTTTACTGTGAAAAACTCCAGGGATTAGACGCAAAATACTCCATTCATGCTTTTGCGAAATGTAAAGGCGCGATAATTCAACAGGTTACGATACTGCGACGGCAACAGCAAGCCGTGCCCAGACGTGATGGCCAACGAGGTCATCACCTATGTCTGCGCAGCGGCTCCGGGACGTGTTGATATTATTATGATGAGAGGCTCTTGCAAAACTTGCGGTGCAGCGTCATGGTTTCCCAAATATCATGGTGCGCGGTGCGCACCCTACAGATCTACAGATCCTCTAATGTTCCGGCCCCCAAGTAGGGTGCGCACCGCGCACC
>VGSQ01000075.1 GCA_016874975.1 Deltaproteobacteria bacterium | reverse complement strand
AAAAGGTGAGAAGAAATTGCCAATCATCCGCATGTCTTGGAAAAATCAATTTTTTCATCGCCACCTCCTTGGGTGACGATTATAATAGCTTAACCATATTTTGCAAGCGCTTAAGTTAGCGCTTATGGGGTGTGGGGGGAGGGCAGGGGGATCATCCCCCTGGCCCTCCCCCCACCTTCTTCAAATACTCTTCCAGCCGCGCCGCGTCCTCCGGCGTGTCCACTTCGATGGTGTCCTCCGGGGTTTCGGCCACGTGGATGGGGAAGCCGTATTCCAGGGCCCGGAGCTGCTCCAGCTTTTCGGCCTCTTCCCAGCGGCCCGGGAACAGGTTGACGAATTCTTTCAGGAACTTGACCCGATAGGCGTAAATGCCGATGTGCTTGAAGAAATAGGGCTTGCCGCCGTCCCGCCAGTAGGGGAGGGGGCTGCGGGAGAAATACAAAGCCCGGCCCCGCTGGTCGAAAACCACCTTGACCACGTTGGGGTTGGCCGCCTGCTCCGGGTCGCTGAGACGCCGCACGGGCGTCGCCATCACCGCGCCCCAATCCCGCTCCAGAATGGTGGCCAGGTGGCGCGCCACCAGGGGCGGGAACACGGCCTGGTCGCCCTGGATGTTGATGACGATGTCGTTTTCGGCCAGGCCCAAAATCTCGGCGGCTTCGGCCAGGCGGTCGGTCCCCGACGGGTGGTCCGCCCGGGTCATCACCACCCGGCCGCCGAAGCCGGCGACGCACTCCCGGATGCGCTCGTCGTCCGTGGCCACGTACACCCCGGCCAGTCCCGAGACCTGCTGGGCCCTTTCATAGACCCACTGAATCAGAGGCTTCCCCAGGATCAGGGCCAGGGGCTTGCCGGGAAAGCGGCTGGAGCCGTAGCGGGCGGGGATGATTATGGAAAAACCCATCTTAGTGAGAAAACCTCCCCATTGGGTTTTGATTTGAGATCAAATTTTATATATGACCCCGTTTATGAAAAGACGTTTTGGATCGGGACGGCCTGAACCTCCAAGGGAACCATCAGGGCGCTTGTATTGATGAACTCTGGCAACCTCTTGACCTTGGTTGTCAAAATATGCGAGAATTTGACTCAAGGTGCACGGAGGCTGAGCCGATTTTAAAGGCGAAGGATGCTTCTCACTCATCACTTCCACCTTTAATTCACCGGAACTGGCGCGCTCCCAAAAGCCTTTTTCATTGAAAATTTTCTGGAGCTCCTTCGAATTTATTCGTTTTTCAGTGGGTTGCATACTTATGAATCTTGCATTGGATATTGATATTCGGGAACAATTGGCAAGATATCTTGTGGGAGAAATCTCTTTCCAAGAATTTGAAGACTGGTTTGTTCCAGCCTCCTGGAATGTAGTTCAGGGTAAGAACGTGGCTGCCATCAATATTGTCTATGAAATCGAGCTTTGGCTCGCTGAATTTTCGGATGGATTTTGGAGTGAAGCAGAGTTAAAAGAAAAATTATTCCCATTAGTCAATAATTATAAAATAGACATAGCCATGGACCAATGGCAATCAGGGGTTTCTAATCATAATGTGCGCTGGTTTCAGTCGCAATTACTTTTTTCTGGTATTCAATATGCAGTGGAATACGTGTAATCAAATTGTCATCTAAATATAAATCAAACCAATACAAACCAATTTCTTTAAATTGAAGATTCATATTTATAATAACATTAGCCGACTTTCCTTTTTCCTCAAGCACAAGAGGCCCGCTAAATTCAGCCATCTTCTCCCCTGATGGTGTACTCGGTATAAATCTTAATTTAAATTTCCCCCCTCTTTCTCCAGACTTAAACGAAATAAGAGCGTTCAAAATAAATGTTCCTCCGGGAAAATGGTCCGGGACTTCCTTTCCGGCGATGGTATGGACAATTTTATCTATAATCCTAATGGCACTCAAAACGCCATCTTTTTCATTTAATACCTTCTCACAAAGCACCGCCATTGCCAAATAAGGGCCATTTTTCTCTTCCATGGTCATCACCTTGGTGTAATCTCACTCCTCAATAAATTATAAGTTATTTCAGGCAGTTTCTCAGAATTCTCATAAATTTAGCGAACTAGCATTTTCGCTATTATAACCATTCCTGGGATAAAGGCCAGATTTTGTTGGTCTTGACATTTCCTTGGGCATGCTTATATTTTGTAAATATTTCATAAAGTTATATAGAAGCTCAAGGGAGGCACTCTGATAAATGCGTTTGGACAAATTCACCCTCAAAGCCCAGGAGGCCCTGCAGGGGGCCCAGGAGTTAGCCCGGCGGCTGGGGCATCCCCAGATCGAGCCGGCGCACCTGCTGCGCACCCTCCTGGCCCAGGAGGACGGCCTCATCCGGCCCCTCCTGAAAAAAATGGAAGCGGACCCCCAGGCCCTGAGCCGGGGGGTGGAGGATATCATCACCCGCCTGCCCCGGGTGAGCGGCGAGGCCCAGGTGTATCTCTCGCCCGCGCTGGCAAAAATTCTGGACGAGGCCCAGAAGCAGGCCGGGCAGATGCGGGACGAATTCGTCTCCACCGAGCACCTCTTCCTGGCGCTGGCGGCCGACAAAGCCGGCGACACGGGCCAGGTGCTGGCCGGGGCGGGGCTCACCTCCGAGGCCGTGCTCAAGGCCCTGGCGGAGCTGCGCGGTTCCGCCCGGGTGACGGACCAAGCCCCGGAGGACAAGTTCCAGCCCCTGGAGAAATACGGCCGGGATTTCACGGAGTTGGCCCGGGCCGGGAGGCTCGACCCGGTCATCGGCCGGGACAGCGAAATCCGGCGCATCATCCAGGTGCTCTCCCGGCGCACCAAGAACAACCCGGTGCTCATCGGCGAGGCCGGCGTGGGCAAGACCGCCGTCGTGGAGGGCCTGGCCCAGCGCATCGTCAACGGCGACGTGCCCGAGGGGCTGAAAGAGAAGCGCCTGGTGGCCCTGGACATCGGCGCCATGGTGGCGGGCAGCAAGTACCGGGGCGAGTTCGAAGACCGCCTCAAGGCTGTGCTCAAGGAAGTGACCGAATCCGACGGCCGGATCATCATGTTCATCGACGAGCTGCACACCCTGGTGGGCGCAGGCGCGGCGGAAGGCGCGGTGGACGCCAGTAACATGCTCAAACCGGCGCTGGCCCGGGGCGAGCTGCGCTGCGTGGGCGCGACGACGCTCAACGAATACCGCAAGTACGTGGAGAAGGACGCGGCCCTGGAGCGCCGCTTCCAGCCCATCTTCGTGGCCGAGCCCTCGGTGGAGGACACTATCGCCATCCTGCGGGGGCTCAAGGAGCGCTACGAGGTGCACCACGGGGTGCGCATCAAGGATTCGGCCATCGTCGCCGCGGCCACCCTGTCGCACCGCTACATCACCGATCGGCGCCTGCCGGACAAGGCCGTGGACCTCATCGACGAAGCCGCGTCCAAGCTGCGCATGGAGATCGATTCCCGCCCCGGCGAGATCGACGAGGTGGAGCGCAGGATTACGCAGGAGGAGATCGAACGGGAGGCCCTGAAAAAGGAGCAGGACCCGGCCTCCCGGGAGCGGCTGGAAAAAATCGAGAAAAGCCTGGCGGACCTGAAGGAGAAGAGCGCGGGGCTCAAGGCCCGCTGGCAAAAGGAAAAAGAGGTCATCAGCCACATCCAGGCGGTGAAGGAGCAGATCGAGAGGACCAAGACCGAGGCGGCCCGGGCCGAGCGGCAGGGCGACCTGGCCCGGGCGGCGGAGCTCACCTACGGCACGCTCCTCAACCTGCAAAAGGAGCTGGAGGCGGAGAACGCCAAGCTGGCCGCCATGCAGGCCGAAGGCGCCATGCTCAAGGAGGAGGTGGACGCGGAGGACGTGGCCGAAGTGGTGGCCAAGTGGACCGGCATCCCCGTGACGCGGCTCCTGGAAGGCGAAAAGGCCAAACTGCTGCACATGGAGGAGCGCCTGGCCGCCCGGGTGGTGGGCCAGGAGGAGGCGGTGCAGGCCGTCAGTAACGCGGTGCGCCGGGCGCGGTCCGGGCTGCAGGACCCGAACCGCCCCCTGGGCTCCTTCATCTTCCTGGGGCCCACCGGCGTGGGCAAGACCGAGCTGGCTCGGGCCCTGGCGGAGTTCCTGTTCGACTCCGAGCAGGCCATGGTGCGCCTGGACATGAGCGAATACATGGAAAAGCACACGGTCTCCCGCCTCATCGGCGCGCCGCCGGGCTACGTGGGCTATGAGGAGGGGGGTCAGCTCACCGAAGCGGTGCGGCGCCGGCCCTATTCGGTGGTGCTTTTCGACGAAATCGAAAAGGCTCACCCCGAGGTCTTCAACGCCCTGCTGCAGATCCTGGACGACGGGCGCCTCACCGACGGCCACGGCCGCACCGTGGATTTCAAGAACACCATCGTCATCATGACCAGCAACATCGGCAGCCAGTACATCGCCGAGGCCATCAACGAAGCCCAGATGCAGGAGCGGGTGATGGAGGCCCTGCGGCTGCATTTCCGGCCCGAATTCCTGAACCGGGTGGACGACATCCTCATCTTCCATCGGCTCACGCTGGCACAGCTGCGCTCCATCGTGGATCTGCAGACCGTGCGCCTGGCCCGGCTGCTGGAGGAGAGGCACCTGCACCTGGAGCTCACCGACGGGGCCCGGGACTTCCTGGCCGAAGCGGGCTACGACCCGGTGTACGGCGCCCGCCCCCTGCGCCGGGCCATCCAGAAACACCTCCAGGACAAACTGGCCCCCATGCTGCTCGCCGGGGAGTTCAAGGAGGGGGACACCATCGTGGTGGACCGGGACGGCGCGGGGCTGACGTTTGCCAGGAAGGGATAAGGGAAAGGACCACGGTGCGCGGTGCGCACCCTACATCAGAGGTCTGCAACAATAGGCATAGGGGCGGGTTTGCAACCCGCCCCTGCCTTTAGGCGGCAGGCAGGGTCGGCGTCCCCGGCGCGGCGCCCACCGATGGACCGGGGGTATCGCCCGGTGGCGCCGGAGTCCCGCCGGTGCTGGTTAATGACCCTGAGTTTCTCCGGCGAGGGGGCGCAAAGGTTAATCAATAATCTCCCCCGCCGGGGTGATGAGGAAGCCGGAGGTCAGGGGCATCAGGGCGCTCAGCAAGCCGCCGTCGTCGATGGAGGCGATCAGGCGGAGGTCGGCGCCGCCGGGGAAGTCCCAGACGGCCTGGTATTCGATCTGGTAGGCAACGCCGCTGGGCCCCTGCCGTTCGATGCACACGGGATTATGGAGGAAGGCCTGGAGCTCCCGGTAGGTCTGCTGCTTCAGTTCCTCCAGGACTGCCGCCAGCACCTCCCCTGCTTCAATGGCATCCATGGTCACACCTCCTGTCCTGGAACCATCATGGCCGATTTCGACCCTGGGGGGAAAGGAAAATCTTTAACAGTCGCGCATGGGCCTCCGGCCCACCCATATCACATGAAAAGGTCGGTGGGGCGGGCGTCTCTGCCCGCCGTCAGGCCCGGGCAATGGTGCGCGGTGCGCACCCTACGGAACTTAGGTCATTTCATAGGTCATAGGGCGTGCCGTGCACGCCGAGGTCGGCGGCCGCGGGCCGCCCTATGAGCTGTGCCTGGAGAGTCGGGGGCGGGTGCCCTGCATCAACTTTCCGAAGCAGGACTTGGTATTCAGATGGCCCGCAAGGCGTCCAGCACCGGCAGGCGCGCCGCCTTGAGGGCAGGCAGGAAGCCCCCCAACAGGCCCATGCCCAGGCCGAAGCCCAGGCTCTTTAAGACGATGCCCGGAGTGAGGGTGAAGCGGAAGGTGATTTCCGAAAAGCTGGCCCAGTTTACGGTGGACAGGGTGAAGAAGTTGAGCAGCGACGCGGGGATGAGGCCGATGAGCCAGCCCAGCAGGCCCAGCAGGCCCGCCTCCAGCAGGAAGGCGAGGAGGAGGTGCCGCCGTTGGAAGCCCAAGGCCCGCATCGTGCCGATCTCGCCGATGCGGTTGCCCACCTGGGCGTACATGGTGACCATGGCCCCCAACACCGCTCCCACTCCGAAGATGCCGGTGAGCACCAGCCCCAGCAGGCGGATGAAGTCCGCCAGACGGCGGGACTGGGCCTCGTAGAACTCCACCTCCCGCTGCACCTGCACGGGCAGGCGGGGGTCGCTCTCCAGGCGGGTTTTCAGGGCGGTGAAGTCGGCCGGGTCTTTCAGGCGCAGCACCATCCCGGAGAAGACGGTGCGCCGGAAGGCCGACAGGAGCTGCTCCACATCCCCCCAGATTTCCGAACTGAAGCCCGTGTTGCCGGCATCGAAGACCCCCACCACCCGCCAGGTGCGCATGGCGAAGCGCAGGGTCTCCCCCACCCCGGCCCCCTGGAAGCGCCGGGCGATCTGGGCGCCGGCCACCAGCTCGTTGGAGCCGGGCCTAAACCAGCGCCCTTCCTTCAGCTTTACCTCCCGGCGCAGGTCCAGGGACACGGGCTGCACCCCCCGGAGCATGACGTTGCCGGGATAGCCGGTGGCCCGTTTGGGGAGGTTCACCAGGATGATGGCCTCCGCGGCCACCAACAAGCCCTGCGGTCCCAGGGCGATTTCCGGCTGGGAGGCGATGATGCCGGCCTGGGACCGGTCGATGACGCTTTGCACCTCCGTTTCGCTGCCGGCCCGGAGCACCACCGCGTTGTCATAGGAGCCGGTGGCCACCAGGGTCTGGCGCAACCCTTCGGAAAGCATGAGGACCGCGGCGAAGACGAAGACCACCAGGGCCATGCCCGCCGCAGTGAGAAAGGTGGTGAGCCGTCGGGCCAACAGATTGCGGTAGCTGTAGGAAAAGGGAATGGCCATGACCGGGCGTCGGGTTTACTGGAAGATAGGGAGCAACGGTGAGCCGTCAGTCGGGAATAAGGCAGGGTGGGCTCTGCCCGCCATGCCAGCCATAATATCATCGATTATTGCGAATACCATTGCCTGATGAGTTTCTTGCAAAACTTCCGGCGCCGCGTCATTGCCTCCGAACTATCACGGTGCGCGGTGCGCCCCCTACCGGACCGTAGGGCCGTAGGGCGGGAAAGCGCAGCGCATCCCGCCGTTCGCCTGGTCCGGTTTAAAGAGGTTCTTTCAATAAAATCGATGTCATCCGGCCGAACCACCGTTCTCTGAAGCAGCAAAAGCGAGCGGACTGCCGGCCCACCCGTAACACAGCGCCGTAGGGCAGGCTCTGCCCGGCGCCTTTGTCTTTGGTGGCGCAGGCTTCCAGCCTGTGCGCGGCACCGGCAAGATGCCGGCGCCAGCAAGAATTTTTCAAGACAGTTATTCATGAGCCTTGGGCTCACACGCAAAGCATTAAAAGTTTTCCCCCTCACCCCGGCCCTCTCCCCCATCGGGGGAGAGGGGGATAAGGAACTTTTCATAGCAGTCCCTCATGGGCCGCCAGCCCACCCGTAACACATGAAAAAGGCGGTGGGGCGGGCGTCCCTGCCCGCCGTCTTTGTCTTTGGTGGCGCAGGCTTCCAGCCTGTGCGCTGCACCGGCAAGATGCCGGCGCCACCAAGGACTTTTCAAGACAGTTACTCATGAGCCTTCGGTTCACTCGCAAAGCATGAAAAGTGGAGGCTTTCATGCTATTTTTTTAGAACCAACGATGGGCGAAGGTCGGAACTCTGTGGTGCCAAGAGCTCGCAAGACAGTTTGACCTGGACATCGCCCCGTACTCCAAAGTGTTGCCCTTCAAGGAAGAAGGAGCGCGCATAGCAGACTGTTCTGTCTGCGATGTCCGCCGTCGTTGAGTCACTTGGTCGAGAGTGTTGCCATGGAACTGCTCTACCAGCATTGTGGCGGCCTGGATGTGCATAAGCGCACCATCACGGCCTGCGTGCGTCTCCTCCGGGAAGACGGCAGCATCCAGCAGGAAACCAGAACCTTTGGCACCATGACCCGGGACCTCCTGGAGTTGGCCGATTGGTTGACGGCGGCGGACGTCACCCATGTGGCCCTGGAATCTACCGGCTCCTATTGGAAACCGGTCTACAACATCCTGGAGGGGAAGTTCACCCTGGTCTTGGTCAACGCTCGGCACGTCAAGCACGTGCCCGGCCGCAAGACCGATGTCCAGGACTGCCAATGGCTGGCGCAGTTGCTCCAAGCCGGGCTGCTGCGAGGGAGCTTCATCCCGCCCCGCCCCCAGCGGGAACTGCGGGACCTGACGCGGCATCGTTCCCAGTTGGTGGCCGAGAAGAACCGGGTGGCCAACCGCATCCAGAAGATTCTGGAAGACGCCAATATCAAGCTGGCTTCGGTGGCCACCGATATCCTGGGAGCTTCCGGCCGGGACATGCTGCGGGCCTTGATCCGCGGCGAGACCGACTGTGAGAAGATGGCGGACCTGGCGCGGCGGCAACTGCGCACCAAGATACCCCAATTGCGCCCGGCCCTGGAAGGGCAGGTGACGGACCACCACCGGTTTATGCTGGGTGAACTCCTGAACCACCTGGAATACCTGGAGAGCCGTATCGAGGAGTTCAGCCGACGCATTGAGGAGGTGAGCCGCCCTTTCGCCCCAGCCATGGCCAAGGTGGCGACCCTGCCGGGTTTTGATCAGCGGTCTGCCCAAAACGTGGTGGCGGAGATCGGCGCCGACATGGACGTCTTTCCTTCGGCGCCACACCTGGCCTCGTGGGCGGGTGTCTGCCCCGGCAACAATGAAAGCGCCGGCAAACGCAAAAGCGGCAGGACCACCAAAGGCAATCGCTGGTTGCGTGCGGCCCTGTCTCAAGCGGCCTGGTCTGCGGCCCGCAAAAAAGACTCCTATTTTCAGGCCCAGTACCGCCGCCTGACCGGCCGCCGTGGGAAAAAGCGAGCCATCGTGGCCGTGGCCCATTCGCTGTTGACGATCATCTACCATATGCTGACAAATGCCTCCGACTACCGCGAACTGGGAGGCGGCTACCTCGACAAGAGGAATGCTCATCGGCTGCTGCCCAAGCTCCTCAGGCGCATCAGGGACATGGGCTACCAAGTGACCCTTCAGGAGGCTGCCTGAAGGAACTTTTCATAGCAGTTACTCATGAGCCTTCGGCTCACTCGCAAAGCATGAAAAGTTTTCCCCCTCACCCCGGCCCTCTCCCCCGCTTGGGGAGAGGGGGATAAGGAACTTTTCATAGGAGTCCCTCATGGGCCCTTGGCCCGCCCGGAACCCATGAAAAGGCCGGTAGGGCATGCGTCTCTGCCCGCCGCCTTTGGGCACAGGCTTTCAGCCTGTACGCCGCACCGGCAAGATGCCGGCGCCACCAAGAACTTTTCAAGACAGTTACTCATGGGCCTGAGGCCCACTCACAAAGCATGAAAAGTTCTCCCCCTCACCCCAGCCCTCTCCCCCATCGGGGGAGAGGGGGATAAGGAACTTTTCATAGCAGTTCCTCATGAGCCTTTGGCCCACCCATAAATTATGAAAAGTTAAGCATCCTTACGGTGCGCAGTGGGCACCCTACAAAAAACTTTTCGAAGCAGTCTTGAAAGCTTATGTAGGACACTCGCCCCTGGGTGTCTGCACAGCTCTCGGCCTTCACCCAAAATTCGGAACCCAAAACCTGACACCTGGCACCGGGCAGCTGACACCTGGCACCTTATCTCCCCCCGCCCTAAACGCCCCTGGCCAGGATCTCCACCGCCCGGAGGCCCACGTCCAACAGCCGCCCCTCGGCCCGGCGGCGGAGGGCTTTCAGGGAAAAGACCTCCCCACGGGTGGCGAAATTGTCGAACACGGCGCAGGCCCCGCCGGCCCGCAGGTTCAGGGTGGAGACGTGGGCCAGGGCCAGGTAAACGGACATCTCCATTTCCACGCTGAGGACCCCGGCCGCGGCCAGCCGGGCTATCCCGCCCGGATCCGCCACCGGGAAACCCGGCGCCTCCCGCCCCTGGCCGGCGTAGAAGTCGGCGATGGTGCAGGTGAGACCCACATGATGGGGGACGTGCAGCTCCGCCGCGGCCCGGGTGAGGGCCGCCAGCACTCCGGGGTCGGCGGGCGCCTCCGCCGGTTCGGGGGCGTAAAAGCGGCTGGTGTCCTCCTGGCGCAGCGCCCGGGCGGTGATGACCAGGTCCCCCACCTGAATCTGGGGCGCCAGCGCCCCGCAACTGCCCAGCCGGATGAAAGTGGCCCCCTCCACGCAATGGGCCGCCTCCACCACGGCGATGGCGGTGCTGGCCGGGCCGATGCCGGTGGCCAGGACGGTGACGGGAATGCCGCGGTATGCCCCGGTCACCGTCAGGTATTCCCGGTTGCGGCGCCGCAGACGGATATGCTGGAGTCGCCGGGCCAGCCGCCGGGCCCGGGCCGGGTCGCCGCAAGTCAGGATGCAAGGCGCCAATTCCCCGGGCCCGCAGTCCAGGTGATAGAAGCGGCCCCGGTCATTCACCGGCAGGACAATGTCGGCCATGCAGCACCTTGGCAGATTTGTTCGTGGGGGAGGCATTAAGGATCATCGCCTCTGCCCAACAATGTACCTGCTATCTGGTGTGGGACACCAGCCCCCCAGTGTCGCCGCACCGGCTGGAAGCCGGCGCCACCAGAGTTTTTCCCCGATCTCGAGAGCTTCTTGCAAAACTTACGGACAGCATTACGATTTCCGAAAAATCATGGTGCGCGGTGCGCACCCTACAGAATCCTCCGATGTTCTGGTCCCCGCGTAGGGTGCGCACTGCGCACCATGAAAGAGGTTGGCATCTTGCAGAGCGTTTTCAAAACCGCCGCCCTTTCCTAAGACAAAAGGAGAATTTTGCAAGACCCTCTCAAGTTATCTCCGTAGGGTGCGTCTCACGCACCATTCCTTTTGGCTGACGAATGGCGGGGACGCCCATCCCCCCATCATTCCTTCCCGGGCAGGCGGCAGCTGCCGCTGCTGTTGCGTTCATCCTGAATCAGTTGCCCCTTGATGAGCCTGATGAGGCGGGGCGCCCGGGAGGCCGCGTCCGGGTCGTGGGTCACCAGGATGATGGTCTTGCCGAAATCGCCGTTCAGCCGGCACAGGAGTCCCAGGATGTCGTTGGCCGATTCCCGGTCCAGGTCCCCGGTGGGTTCGTCCGCGGAGATCAGGGTGGGATCGGTCACCAGGGCCCGGGCGATGGCCACCCGCTGCTGCTGCCCGCCGGAGAGTTGGCCCGGGTAGTGGTGGCTACGGTCCGCCAGCCCCACCAGCTCCAGGACCAAGTCCACGTGCTCCCGGCGCTCCCGCCGGCCCAAAGAGGTGAGGAGGAGCGGCAACTCCACGTTTTCAAAGGCGGTGAGCACGGGAATGAGATGGTAAAACTGAAAGATGAAGCCCACGTGTCGGGCCCGCCATGCGGCCAATTGCCCCTCGCTCAATTCGGGGAGCTCCACCCCTCCCACGGTGAGACGGCCCCGGTCCGGACGGTCCAGGCCGGCGATAAGGTTGAGGAGCGTGGTCTTGCCCGAGCCGGACGGACCCATCAGGGCCACGAAATCGCCGGCGCCGATGGTGAGGGAGATGTCCTCCAGCACCGGCAGGGACTGGCCGCCCCGGTAGTAAGACTTGTAGAGATGGCTGATTTCCACCAGCGGCGGGGCGGGGGGAGGGGCGTCCATTTATTCTTTGACCTTCACCCGGGAGCCGTCCTTCAGGTGGTCCGGCGGAGCCAACACCACCCTGTCCCCCTCCTGGAGGCCGGCCGAGATTTCCGACTGTTCACCCAAATCCGCGGCCACCGTCACCGGCGCCAGACGCACCTGGTGTCGGTCCAAACGGAAGACAAAGGTCCGCCCGTTTTTGGTGACCACCGCCCTTTTAGGGACGGTGAGGCGAGGCTCCCGTTCGCCGGGGTCCAGGGGGCGGGAGAGGAACGCCACCCTGGCGCTCATTTCCGGGAGGATGCGGTCGTCCCGTTCCATAAACTTCACCTTGGTGAGCACCGTGGCCTTGGTGCGGTCCGCGGTGGGCACGATCATGTGCACCTCGCCGGCAAAGCGCTGGTTGGGAATGGCATCCAGGGAGATCTCGCAGGGCTGGCCCCGGCGGATAATGCCCAGGTTGGACTCGGCCACGTCGGCCTCCACCATGAGCGAGTCCAGGTCGGCCAGGGTGACCACCGCGGCCCGAGCGTTGGCGGCGGCCCCGAAAGGCGCCACGATTTCGCCCACGTCGGCGTATTTCACCGTCACCACGCCGTCAAAGGGGCTGCGGATGTAGGAATATTCCAGAGAGGCGGCGGCGCCGGCCAGGGCCATGCGGTTGGCCCGGATGCGGGCCCGGGCCGAATCCACCCCGGCCAGGGCCTTGCGGTAACGGGCCACCGCGGCGTCGTAGTCCTGCTTGGAGACCAGGTCCTGCCCCACCAGGGTCTTGAAGCGCTGATATTGCAAGCGCGCGTCGGCCAACTCCGCCTGGCCGCCGGCCAACCCGGCTTCGGCTTCCTTTACCTGGGCCGCGGCCTGGTTCTTGGTGGCTATCAGATCGTCGTTCTCCAAACTGGCCAGCACCTGCCCCTTCCTGACCCGGCTCCCTTCCTCCACCCCCAGAAAGATCAAGCGGCCGGTGCTCTTGGAGGACACCGCGGCCTTGCGCTGGGCCACCACGTAGCCCGAGGCGTTGAGCACGGTGTAGGCCTGGTAGGGAAAAATCCGGCTGGCCGACGCCACGGACACCTCCTGCGACGGCTGCAGGGGACCCCAGAAGTAAAGACCGGCCAGAACCAGGAGGAGAACTGCGGCCAGGGCCAGCACCACTTTCAGGCGCCCGCCGGACCGGGGCAGGTCTCCCTCCGGGCGCTGGATGCGCAAGCGGTCGAGATCAGGAGTCAAAGACCGTCACCTCTCCCGTTGGATGAATATCGTCTTAAATGGTTAACATGTATCCGTTCCAATAACAAGCTCGTCCGGGATAACTCCCTGAATTTACACGGCGGCTCGGCGGCGCCCGTCCTGCTGTGTCGGCGCTTCGATACTGGGAACAGGGCGGCGCCGGCATGGGTCAGGCCGGCGGCAGGCCGCTTGCCGCACCGACCCCGGAGTTGTCAGGAGCGATCATAGTTCCAAAAGGGGCAGGGCCGAAGGGAAAGGCGGGCAGAGTGAGTGGGAGGGAGCACGCCGGTCCGGCGGTCCGGGATGATTGTGCGGGCTGCGCCGGGGCGCCCCCCATTATCGCCGCGCAATGTCAGGCGACCGGGCCGGCTTCGGCAAAACCGGAGAAGAACCTCCGTTGGTCATCCTGAGCGCAGAGACAACGGCGCGCCCATGACCTCCGGCCCCTCCCGCACAGCAAACTTTCGTGACTGAGCTTCAGTGATAGCGGCTTGGCTTTTGCGGCGGGTGGGTGATTGTTGCCGGCGACGGTTTGCTGAAGCCGGGGTCCTGCCGGGGCAAAGTCGCCATGGCCTGGGCCAGGTTTGTCTGCAGCTTGGCCAGGGCCTCCTTGAGATTGTTCAGGGCAATGTGGAGGGCGCCCAAGGCAATAACCAGAGCTTTGTCTGCCTGGCCCCGGGCCATCAGTTCCCGGGCCTGTTCCAATTGCCGGGCGGTCTGCACGCTGGAAGGAGAGTTTCTCATGGGTTGACTCCGCACATCCTGAGTTTCCCTCTGCCGGAGCAAGCATCATACCAGTCTCTTCCGGTTAAACTAACTTTTTGTTTTTTCAAAGGTAAACTTAACCTGCCGACCGCGGCGGCCCCCTTGCCGGGTTTAACTTCGTTAACAAACTGTCCAACGAAATGGACGGATTACCCTATCCGCCAGTGCTGTCCGGCGCGAAATTTGCCTGAGAGGCATCTTTTCCGGAAACAGATCCCCGAGGACCCTGCTCCTCGGGCTGACCCGCAGATGCTGCTTCTCTGGAGATGTTCCCCGGACATGGAAGCAAGAGCGCTGTTTATTCCCTCCCCCTGGATGGGGGAGGGTCAGGGAGGGGGTGGCGAAATATCTTAACGAGACGGAGGGTTGCCTTCAACACCCCCCTCCCCCAACCCCCTCCCACCGTGGGGAGGGGGGTTTTAAACCACGTTCATGCAAAATTCTTACCGGACAGGCTTGGCCGCAACGTCAGGGTTTCCGAAATATCGGAATATCATGGTGCGCGGTGCGCACCCTACAGAATCTCTGATGTTCCGGCCCCCGTGTAGGGTGCGCACCGCGCACCATGAAAGAGGTTGGAATCTTGCAGAGCCTTTTCAAAACCGCCGGCCCTTTCCCAGGACAAAGGGAGAATTTTGCAAGAGCCTCCGTTTTCACATTTCCCTGCAACGAATCTCGTAATCGGATCCTAACGTAGGGGCGGTTCGCGAACCGCCCCTACATAAACGTTTGTTGCACATAAAGCGGAAAATGGCATGAGTGGAGGAAGGGCCGGGGGAGTGGCTCCTGTGGCATAGGCGTCTCGCCTGTGATTCCCTCCCCCCATCAGATTTTTAAGACAGTTGCTCATGAGCCTGTAGCTCACCCATAACACATGAAAAGTATTTATGATTATGGTAGCATGGGTATGCCAATGACGGTCTGAGGGCGTGCTTCTGTGATGCTGCGAGCTCGATTAGCAGTCTGCCCCGCATATCGCCTCGCACCCTAACATGTTGCCTCCCCTGCCAGGGAGAGCGCGCAAGACAGACTGAAGATTTCCGAGGACCGCCGTCATTGAGTAAAACCAGCCGAGTCCTGCCATGGAAGCGATTTTTCCCTGTTGTTGTGGCCTGGATGTGCACCGCCGGAGCGTGGCGGCCTGCGTGCGCCGCCTGGAGGCCGGGGGACGACTGCATCAGCAAACCCGGACTTTCGGCACCATGACCCAGGACATCCTGGCCCTGGCCGATTGGCTGGCCGCCCGGGGGGTCAGCCATGTGGCTATGGAAGCCACCGGGGTTTACTGGAAGCCCATCTACAACCTCCTGGAGGACCGCTTCACCCTGC
This sequence comes from Deltaproteobacteria bacterium, assembly GCA_016874975.1. Taxonomy (GTDB): domain Bacteria; phylum Desulfobacterota; class Desulfobaccia; order Desulfobaccales; family 0-14-0-80-60-11; genus VGSQ01. The sequence continues at coordinate 1,888 of VGSQ01000075.1, read as the reverse complement.
TGTTGGTCAACGCCCGGCATGTGAAGCACGTTCCGGGCCGCAAGACCGATGTCCAGGACTGTCAGTGGCTGCGGTGGCACCCACTTCCCCGGCCTATAAACAAGCAATATGGGATTGGTGGAGGGGGTAAGGGGCGGCGCCCCTTAGCCCCCTCCCCCACCGCAAACTTTTCAAGGCAGAAAGGGTCGCAAGGCCTCCAGACCCCGCTCCACGGGGAGTTCCCCCTGGAAGCGGAAGGGTACCTTAAACCCCAACAGGGCCGGCACCCCTACGCCGCCCGCCACTTCATAGCCCAGGCTCTGTCGGGCCAGAATCGCGGGCAGGACCTGGGGCAGCGCCCCCCACTGCACCAGCACCGGCACCTTGACCACCGTCTGCCCCAGGGCCGGCAGGGTGACCCCTTCCCGGCTCCGGCCCGTGAGCACCTGGCGGCCTTCCAGCCAGACCTCGTAATCATACCCGGAAATGCTGATGGCCTGGGCGTTGGGATTATCCAGGCGCAGGGTAAGGGCGAGCGGCCAGCCGTCCCGGGTGGGCGGCTGCAGGGTCACACCCTGGAGCTCCACTTTAGGCGGGGCCAGTTCGCCCCTCATCAGCGACTGGGCCGCGCAGGCCGCAGTCAGGGAGACCAGGGACAAGAGCAGCAGGTAGCGCCGCAGCGGGCGGCAGAATAAGGCCTGGGGGAACTTCACGGCCTAATATCTCCGCAGCTTGCCAACGTCCTGGGGTTGCACGGGGGCGGCCTGGTTCCCCCAGGCGTTGCGGATATAGCTGAGCAGTGCAGCCATCTGGGCGTCGCTCAGATGCTCCTGCCAGGCCGGCATCAGCCCCATTTTCCCCTTGCGCCCCCGGAGCATCAGTTCGATGAGGGGCTGAGGCGCGCCGGTGACAAAAGGATTTCCTTTCAGAGCCGGGAACTTGACCGCCAGGCCCTCGCCGTTGGACCGGTGGCAGTCGGCGCAGTTGGCTTCGTAGGCTTCCTGGCCCTGATTGATAACTTGAGCGCCGTTGAGATGTGGAGAAAAGCAAAGGTTACAAAATGCCATGATTATGAAAATGGAGAGAAGCGCGCACATTATCTTCATGAAGGCACCTCATTTTCCTTCTTGACTTTAGGTCTCATATGATTAAAATAAAACCAGAAAAGGTGCCCCGGACCGTACCGGGACGATGGCAAAGTTGGAACGCTTTGCGCCTATCTGAGCGGTTTTTTGTGTCTTAGAGCCCAAGGTTCGCGTTGGGCTCGCTTTTTTAGGGAATTTTTAATAAAATCACCTGATCTTTTATAAGGTTATAGGCTTTTTTTAACTTATTTCTATCTTTTTCATCCCGAGAATTGTTTTCCATAAAGTCTACAATATAGGAATAAAAGTCTGCAAGCTGTAATCCTATATAAAAAGATGAGAAGCCAAACCAAGGTTCCTCAACCAAATGAGTTTTTCTGTTATTATTTAACCAGTCGCGGTAAGCATCGAGCAATCGTCTATCTTGGATGGCGGAATGAAGCGTTGATCTTGAGTCAAAAAATAACATGACAAGTTGATTTTCTTGGGATAATATTATATTTATTTGGTTCAGCAATTTCCATAAAACAAGGCGATACATATCGTCAATGCCGTTGACTTAAGGATCGGCACAGGCTATCATCAGGCATAACTAATTGAAGATAGGAGATATTCACATGATCACGCCGTGAAAATATCGTGCCAACTCCCGCAGAAAATGATGCTTCTGCCGATTTTTTCCTCCCCGAATTCATCCAACGCTTTCTTCCAGACAGAAAATCTCTGCAATCATTACTGGATATCCGCTTCTTTTCCAGAGTTCGACGCCTCAGCTTGGAGATCACCCTGGCTCTGATGCTTAACATGGTCCGACCAGGAGAGCG
>VGSQ01000074.1 GCA_016874975.1 Deltaproteobacteria bacterium | reverse complement strand
TACGGTCAGGCGGGCGACAACGTGGGGCTGCTCTTGCGGGGCATCAAGAAGGACGAGGTGGAGCGGGGTCAGGTGATCGCCAAGCCGGGCTCCATCACGCCGCACACCCGCTTCAAGGCCGAGGTGTACGTGCTCACCAAGGAGGAAGGGGGCCGGCACACGCCGTTTTTTGCGGGCTACCGGCCGCAGTTCTACCTGCGCACCACGGACGTGACGGGGGTGGTGAAACTGCCCGAGGGGGTGGAGATGGTGATGCCCGGCGACAACGTCTCCATCGAAGTGAACCTGATCACCCCGGTGGCCCTGGAAAAAGAGCTGCGCTTCGCCATCCGCGAGGGCGGCCGCACCGTCGGCGCCGGCGTAGTCAGCGATATCATTGAGTAAAATTATGCGAGACATCGTCACCCTTTCCTGCGGCACCTGCAAACGCCGGAATTACACAACCACCAAAAACAAGAGACGGACGCCTGATCGACTGACCTTCAAGAAATATTGTCCGTTCTGTCGGAGTCACACTCCCCACCGAGAAACCAAGTAGCAGCCAATCGATGGGGTTCAGGGGGAGGGGGAGAGATACGCCCCCTTCACCCGCCCCTTTGTGGGAGGAAGTCGGCCAAGCCGGAGTGCAGGGCACCGGAGCGTCGGCGTGAAACCCCGTGGCGGGGGCCCCGGAAGGGCGCGAGAGGACGGCAGGGGCGAGTTGAATCGGCCTCGTGCCTCATCATGACAGGCGCAGACCACACGGCAGGGACAGCATCCAGGCCAGTAGCTCGAACGGTTAGAGCACCGGTCTCCAAAACCGGGGGATGGGGGTTCGAATCCCTCCTGGCCTGCCAGATACACCAGGGGTGGCGTGGGCGGACGGAGGCAGTCAGGGCGAAATCGGCAGGCCGCCATCGCCCGGGCAGGAGCGGCGCCTCAGAAAAGCCGGTAGGGCAGGCTGTGACCGTCTCTTCGAGGGTCTGGAGAACAGACCCGGGAAGAGTCGGTCACGTATGCCTTGTCGCCGGGCGGGAGTGCCAGGACTGATGAGCAAACAGAAGGGGAAACCCAAAGCAGCCAAGGAGCCCGGCCAGAGCCGGGGGCAGGTGGTGCGTCTGAAGCCGGCCAAACCCCGGGCTTCCTGGCTGAGGAAGCTGCCCTCTCCGGTGAGGATGTGGACCACCAGCGCCCAGTTCGTGGGAGAGGCCTGGGCCGAGTTGAAAAAGGTCACCTGGCCCGGCCGCAAGGAGACCCTGGGAACCACCCTCGTGGTGATCTTCCTGGTGGTGGTGGTGGCCATTTACCTGGGCCTGGTGGATTACGCCCTCTCCCGGATAGTCCGGGGGGTGATCCGCTGACCGGATCGAAGGACGCGCCGCATGCCGCCCAAATGGTACATCATCCATACCTATTCGGGATTTGAGCAGAAAGTCCGGAACGCCATCCTGGACCGGGCCAAGGCGATGGGGCTGTCCCACCTGATTCAGGAGGTGTTGGTGCCCACCGAGACGGTGGAGGAGATGGTGAAAGGGGAGCGGCGCCTGTCGGCCCGGAAGTTTTACCCGGGCTACGTCCTGGTGCACATGGAGCTCACCGACGAGAGCTGGCACCTGGTGAAGGACACCCCCAAGGTGACGGGGTTTGTGGGTTCCAAGACCGAGCCCACCCCCATTCCCGAGGAGGACGCGGCCAAGATCATCTCCCAGATGCAGGAAGGGGCCCTGAAGCCCAAGCCCAAGATCAAGTTCGAGGCCGGGGACCGGGTCCAGGTCACCGACGGGCCTTTCACCAACTTCACCGGCGTGGTGGACGAGGTGCGGCCCGACCGGGGCCGGGTCAAGGTGATGATCAGCGTCTTCGGCCGGTCCACGCCGGTGGAACTGGAACTTACGCAGTTGGAGAAAATCTAACTTTGCGGCTTAATTAATAGACAAGGAATTTCTCGCCAAGGCGCAAAGACGCAAAGAACAGGAAATAACCAATGGCCAAAAAAGTAATCGCCCAGATCAAACTCCAGATCCCCGCGGGGCAGGCCAACCCTTCGCCGCCGGTGGGGCCGGCTTTGGGCCAGCACGGCGTCAACATCATGGAGTTCGTCAAGACTTACAACGCCCGCACCGCCGGCCAGGAGGGCACCATCATCCCGGTGCTGATCACCGTCTTTGCGGACCGGTCGTTCACTTTTGTCACCAAGACGCCGCCGGCCTCGGTGCTCATCCGGCAGGCGGCGCAGATTCCCAAGGGGGCCAAAGAGCCCAAACGGGAAAAGGCTGGGCAGATCACCCGAGCCCAGCTGGAAGAGATCGCCAAGCAGAAGCTGCCTGATCTCAACACCACCAGCCTGGAATCGGCCATGGCGTCCATCGCCGGCACGGCCAGATCCATGGGCATCAATATCGTGGAAGGGTAGGAAAAACACATGGCCGGACAAGGCAAGCGGTACCGGCAGGTGGCCGCCAAGGTGGAGCGGGATCGCCGCTACACCTTTCCCGAGGCGGTGAACCTGGCCCTGGAGACCGCCAGCACCAAGTTTGACGAGACGGTGGAGGCCGCCGTGGCCCTGGGGGTCAACCCCCGGCACGCGGACCAGATGGTCCGGGGCGCGGTGGTGCTGCCCAACGGCCTGGGCAAGACCGTGCGGGTCCTGGTCTTCGCCAAGGGCGAAAAGGAGAAAGAGGCCCTGGACGCGGGCGCCGACTTTGTGGGCGCGGAAGACCTCATCACCCGCATCCAGGGCGGCTGGACGGATTTTGACAAGGCGGTGGCCACGCCCGACCTCATGGGCCAGGTGGGCAAAATCGGCAAGATCCTGGGTCCCCGGGGTCTCATGCCCAACGTCAAGGTGGGCACCGTGACCTTCGACGTGGCCCGGGCCGTGGCGGAACTGAAAGGCGGCAAGGTGGACTTCCGGGTGGACCGGGCCGGGGTGGTGCACGCCCCCCTGGGCAAGGTCTCCTTCGGGGCGGACAAGCTGCTGCAGAACCTGGCGGCCTTCATGGACACCCTGGTGCGCCTTAAACCGGCCACGGCCAAGGGCACCTATCTGAAGAGCATTCATCTGTCCACCACCATGGGCCCGGGCATCCCCGTGGATCCCGCCGACGTGAAGACCCTGGTGCGCTTGCTGTAACGGAGGAAACGGTGCAACGCAGACAGGAAAAGGCGGAAATCGTCCAAGCACTCCGGGAGAAGGTGGGCCGGGCCCAGATCGGCATCCTGGCGGACTTTACCGGCCTCAAGGTGGGGGCTATGACCCAACTGCGGCGTCAGCTCAAGGAGGCCGAGGGTGAGCTCAGGGTGACCAAGAACACCCTGCTCAAACGGGCCGCAGGGGCGGACTCCCTGCTGTCCCCCATCGCCGGCGGCCTGACGGGCCCCAACGCCCTGGCCCTGGGCTACGCCGACCCGGTGGCCCTGGCCCGGGTGCTGGTCAAATTCGCTCAGGAAAGGCCCCTGCTGAAAATCAAGGGCGGCGTCATGGGCGGCCAGACCCTGTCGCCCCAGGAGGTGGAGGCCCTCTCCAAGCTGCCGGCGAGGGAAGTGCTGCTGGCCCAGGTGCTGGGCGCCCTGAACGCGGTGCCCACCGCCCTGGTGACGGTGCTGGCCGGGGTGATCCGGAACCTGCTGAACGTCCTGTTGGCCCTGAAGGACCAGAAGGGCGGGGGCGAGGAGGCCCCGGCGGAGGAGGCTCCCGCGGCCGAAGCTCCCTCGGCAGAGGCCCCGGCATCCGAGGCCCCCGCGGCCGAAGCCGGCCCGGAACCCGAGCCGGAGCAGGCCTGAGCTCGGCGGGGTGAGGACGGCGGGATGCGCGGCGCTTTCCCGCCCTACAGGCTCCAGGGTGCGCACGGCGCACCGCCTCGGGCCGCAGATGCCGGCCGAGGAGGGGTTCCGGTGAAGAAATTTTTGTCATTGGTGCTGTTGCTGGCCCTCACCGTCATGTTCCTGCCGGAAGCGGCGCTCAGCGTCCGGGGCCCCAGCTGGCAGACCAACCTGGACGGTGCGGAAGGCGGCTTTCTCTTCGGTCTGCGCGATAAAAACGGTGACATGGCCCGGAACTACACCATCGTCTTTGTGGTCAAGACCCCGGGCGGCCGGGAGTACCGGGTGCAGAAGGCGGTGCGGGCCCATCACGATGAGTTTGTGGAGGTGGTCTTTCCCACGAACTTCCCCGGTGCGCCCAGAGAAGCCCAGCCCGGCGCGTATGTGTGCAAGTACCTGGTGGACGGCAAAAGCATCTACACCGAGAAGTTCACCTACCGGGAGCGGCAAGGCCGGGGGATCATCGACAACCGCCGGACCTCGTTCGGCGGCAAATAACGGATGTCCGGATCAGGGAGTGAAGGGGAGCGGCACGGCGCCGCCAGCTTCGCCCCGGAGGATTTTCAGCATATTCGTTTTGTATAAGGGTTAAGGAGGAAGAACAATGGCAATCGATCGTGCCGAAATCATCGACGCCCTGGCCAACATGACGGTCCTGGAGCTGTCCCAGCTCGTCAAGGAGCTGGAAGAGAAGTTCGGGGTGTCGGCCGCGGCCCCGGTGGCGGTGGCGGCCGCGGCCCCGGCGGCGGCGGCCCCGGTGGAGGAGGAGAAGACCGAGTTCGATGTGGTGTTGACCGTCTGCGGCCCCAACAAGATTCAGGTCATCAAGGAGGTGCGGACCATCACCAGCCTGGGTCTCAAGGAAGCCAAGGAAGCCGTGGAAAATGCGCCCACCGTCCTGAAGGAAGGGGTCTCCAAGGCGGAAGCCGAGGAGATCAAGAAAAAGCTGAGCGAGCAGGGAGCCACCGTCGAAATCAAATAGGCAGGCCGGCCATTCGCGCCAAGGAGTATGCATGGCCAAATTTTTGTCGCCTCTGAAGCTGCACCGCAAGAACTTCGGTAAGATCGAGCGGGTCGTGGAAATTTCGAATCTCATCGAGATGCAGAGGGATTCGTATGCCCGCTTCTTGCAAAAGGACGCGTCCCCCGAGGAGCGCCGGGATTCGGGCCTCCAGGGCGTCTTCAAGAGCGTCTTCCCCATCCGGGACTTCAGCGGTTCCTGTTCCCTGGAATTTGTGGATTACCATCTGGCCGACCCCAAGTACGAAGTGGACGAATGTTTACAGCGGGGCATGACCTTTGAGGTCCCCATGAAGATCCGGGTGCGCCTGGTGGTCTATGAGACCGGCCCCGACGCCAGGCCCCAGGCCATCCGGGACATCAAGGAGCAGGAGATCTACTTCGGCACCCTGCCTTTGATGACGGAAAACGGCACCTTCATCGTCAACGGCACCGAGCGGGTGGTGGTGAGTCAGCTGCACCGCTCCCCGGGTTTGTTCATCGACCACGACCGGGCCAAGATTCACTCCAGCGGCAAGATCATCTATTCGGCCCGTCTCATTCCCTTGCGGGGCTCCTGGATCGACTTCGAGTTCGATCCCAAAGACATTTTGTATGTGCGCATCGACCGGCGGCGCAAGTTTCCGGCCACCATCCTGCTCAAGGCCCTGGGCTACACCACCGAGCAGCTCCTGAACTTCTTCTACAGCACGGAGAAGGTGTTTTTGGAGGGGGAGGCCATCCGGCGCAGGCTGGTACCCGAGCTGCTGCTGGACAAAAGCGCCCCCAGCGACATCGTCGACCCCAAGACCGGGGACGTCATCGTGCGGCGCCTGCGCCGGGTGACGCCGGCGGCCATCAAGAAGCTGAAGGCTGCGGGGGTGGAGTTCATGCCCGGCACTCCGGCCGAACTGGCGGGCAAGGTGGTGGCCCACGACGTCCTGGACCCGGCCACCGGAGAGCTCCTGGCCGCCTGCAACGAGGTGCTCACCGCCGAGAAGGTGGAGCAGTTGCAACTCAAGGGCGTCAAGGAGTTGGACCTGCTTTATATCGACGGCGTGCACGTCAGCGCTTCGCTCAGGAACACCCTGGCGGTGGACAAGACCGCCAACATGAAAGAGGCCATCCTGGAGATCTACCGGCGGCTGCGCCCCAGCAACCGTCCCAATGAAGAGGTGGCCACCACCTTTTTCCAGAACCTCTTTTTCAACCCGGAGTACTATGACCTCTCCCCGGTAGGGCGCCTCAAGCTGGATCTGAAGTTGAGGGAGCCCGAGGAGCGACGGCCCCTCACCCAGACGACGCTGGAGCCCGACGACATCCTCCTGGCGGTCAAAGAGCTCATCACCCAAAAGGACCGGGAAGGAGCGGTGGACGATATCGACCACCTGGGCAACCGCCGCGTCCGGGGGGTGGGGGAGCTGCTGGAGAACCAGTTCCGGGTGGGTCTGGTGCGCATGGAGCGGGCCATCAAGGAGCGCATGGCCATCCAGGACCTGGATACGCTCATGCCCCACGATCTCATCAACGCCAAGCCGGTGCAGGCGGTGATCAAGGAGTTTTTCGGCACCAGCCAGCTCAGCCAGTTCATGGACCAGACCAACCCGCTCTCCGAGATCACCCACAAGCGGCGGCTCTCCGCCCTGGGGCCCGGGGGCCTCACCCGGGAGCGGGCCGGCTTCGAGGTGCGGGACGTGCACCCCACCCACTACGGCCGCATCTGCCCCATTGAGACGCCGGAAGGTCCCAACATCGGGCTCATCGTCTCCCTGTCCACCTACGCCCGGGTGAACGAGTTCGGCTTCATCGAGACCCCCTACCGGGTGGTGGAAAAGAAGAAATCGGGCGGGCGGCAGGAGACCCGGGTGACCCGGGAGGTGCGCTACCTCTCCGCCCTGGATGAAGAGGACAAGGTCATCGCCCAGGCCAACGCCCGGCTGGACGCCAAGGGGCGCTTCCTGGACGACCTGGTGGAGGCCCGGCAGGCGGGCCAGTACGTCATGGTGTCACCCGACAAGATCGACTACATGGACGTCTCCCCCAGCCAGTTGGTGAGCGTGGCCGCCAGCCTCATTCCCTTCCTGGAGCACGACGACGCCAACCGGGCCCTCATGGGCTCCAACATGCAGCGCCAGGCGGTGCCGCTGTTGACCAGCAGCACCCCCATCATCGGCACCGGCATGGAAGGCGTGGTGGCCCGGGACTCTGGCGTCACCACCGTGGCCCGTCGGGGCGGGGTGGTGGAGGACGTGGACGCCACCCGCATCGTCATCAGGGCCTCAGACGGCGGCAACGGGGGCGGCGATTCGCCGGTGGACATCTACACACTAACCAAGTTCCAGCGCACCAACCAGAACACCTGCTACAACCAGCGGCCCATCGTGCGGCGGGGCGACCTGGTGGAAAAGGGTCAGATCATCGCCGACGGCCCGGCCACCCAGATGGGGCAGCTGGCCCTGGGCAAGAACGTCATGGTGGCCTTCATGCCCTGGGGCGGCTACAACTTCGAGGACTCCATCCTGGTGTCCGAACGCCTGGTGAAGGATGACGTCTTCACCTCCATCCACATCGAGGAATTCGAGGTGATGGCCCGGGACACCAAGCTGGGCAAGGAAGAGATCACCCGGGACATCCCCAACGTGGGCGAAGACGCCCTCCGGAACCTGGACGAAAGCGGCATCATCCGCATCGGCGCGGAAGTGGCCCCCGGCGATATCCTGGTGGGCAAGATCACCCCCAAGGGCGAGACCCAGCTCACCCCGGAAGAGAAGCTGCTCCGGGCCATCTTCGGCGAGAAGGCCGGCGACGTCAAGGACACCTCCCTCAAGGTGCCGCCGGGCATCGAGGGCGTCATCATCGACGCCCGGGTCTTTTCCCGCAAGGGCGTGGAGAAGGACGACCGCAGCCGCTCCATCGAAGATGAGGCGGTGGCCAAGCTGCAGAAAGACCAGGCCGACGAGGTGGCCATCATCACCCAGAGCTTCCGCCAGAGGATCACGGAGCTGGTGCTGGGGCGGAAGATCCTGGAGCCCATCGAAGACGAGCGCCAGGGCATTACCATCCTGGAGAAGAGCGCGGCGGTGCCCCCGGAGCTGGTGAACAAACAGCGCCTGGAATTCTGGCGCCACGTCTCCTTCGAGCAGGCGGGGCTGGAGGACCAGGTGGACGAACTGCTGGACCGCTACCAGGAACAGCTCCACCTGGTGAACATGGTCTTCGAGGCCAAGCTCTCGCGCCTGCGCAAGGTGGACGAACTGCCCCCCGGCGTCATCAAAAAGGTCAAAGTCTTCGTGGCCATGAAGCGCAAGCTGGCGGTGGGCGACAAGATGGCCGGCCGCCACGGTAACAAGGGCGTGGTCTCCCGCATCATGCCCGAAGAGGACATGCCCTACTTTGCGGACGGCACCCCGGTGGACATCGTCCTCAACCCCCTGGGCGTGCCCTCCCGCATGAACGTGGGCCAGGTGATGGAAACCCACCTGGGCTGGGCCTCCCATGCCCTGGGCCGACAGATGCGGGAGATGCTGGACCGCTACTACAGCCTGGACTCCATCAAGGGGCGCTTGAGCCGCGTCTTTAACGACCCCGCCCTGGACAAAGAACTGGACTCGCTGAGCTACGAGGAGCTGCGGGAGATCTGGGAGAAGCATTACCAGAACGGCATCCATATGGCCTCCCCGGTCTTTGACGGCTCCCAGGAGGAAGAGGTGCAGCGCTGCCTCCAGGAAGCGGGCCTGCCCATGGGGGGCCAGGCCGTTCTCTATGACGGCCGCACCGGCGAACACTTCCTCCGGGAGGTAACGGTGGGCGTCATGTACATGATGAAGCTGCACCACCTGGTGGCGGACAAGATCCACGCCCGGTCCATCGGCCCCTACTCCCTGGTCACCCAGCAGCCCCTGGGCGGCAAGGCGCAGTTCGGCGGCCAGCGTCTGGGTGAAATGGAGGTCTGGGCCCTGGAGGCCTACGGCGCCGCCTACACCCTGCAGGAATTTCTCACCGTCAAAAGCGACGACGTAGCCGGCCGCACCCGCATGTACGAGAAGATCTTCAAGGGCGAATACGACCTGGAAGCCGGCCTGCCCGAATCCTTTAATGTCCTGGTCCGGGAGCTCAAGAGCCTGGCCCTGAATGTGGAGCTCCTGAAGAAAGAGCGGGCCAAGGAATAGCCCTAATGACGGAAAAGACCCGGGAAGTCAAGCTGGAAGATTTGAACAATCTCTTCGCCCGACCCGAGGACCCCCTCACCATCGAGTCCGTGCGCCTGGCGCTGGCCTCCCCGGAGATGATCCGGTCCTGGTCCCACGGCGAGGTGAAGAAGCCGGAAACCATCAATTACCGCACCTTCAAGCCGGAGCGGGACGGGCTCTTCTGCGCCAAGATTTTCGGTCCGGCCAAGGACTACGAGTGCAACTGCGGCAAGTACAAGCGCATGAAGCACCGGGGCATCACCTGCGAGAAATGCGGCGTGGAGGTGATCCAGTCCAAGGTGCGCCGGGAGCGGCTGGGCCACATCGAGCTGGCCAGCCCGGTGGTGCACATCTGGTTCCTCAAGAGCCTGCCCAGCAAGATCGGCAACCTCCTGGACCTCACCCTCAAAGAGCTGGAGAAGATCCTCTACTTCGAGGCCTACGTGGTGGTGGAGTCCAGCGACAACCAGGCCCCCCGGGGGTCCCTGGTGTCCGAAGAACGCTACCGCCAGCTCAAAGAGGAGCTGGGGGACAAGTTCGAGGCCGGCATGGGGGCCGAGGCCATCCGGGAGATGCTCCAGAAGGTGGACCTGGCGGCCCTGGTGCAGGAGGTCCGGGGCGAGATGGCCAAGACCAGCTCCGACGCCAAACGCAAGAAACTGGCCAAACGCCTCAAGATTATCGACGCCTTCCTGGAGTCCGGCCAGCGTCCCGAATGGATGGTGCTGGAGGTCATCCCGGTGCTGCCGCCGGACCTGCGCCCCCTGGTGCACCTGGACGGCGGCCGCTTCGCCACCAGCGATCTCAACGACCTCTACCGGCGGGTCATCAACCGCAACAACCGCCTGAAGCGCCTGTTGGAGCTCAACGCTCCGGACATCATCATCCGCAACGAAAAGCGCATGCTCCAGGAGGCGGTGGACGTGCTCTTCGAGAACGGGCGCCGGGGCCGCACCATCACCGGCCCCAACAAGCGGCCCTTGAAGTCCCTGTCCGACATGCTCAAAGGGAAGCAGGGGCGCTTCCGCCAGAACCTGCTGGGCAAGCGGGTGGACTATTCGGGCCGCTCCGTCATCGTCATCGGCCCGGAGCTCCGGCTGCACCAGTGCGGCCTGCCCAAGCAGATGGCCCTGGAGCTGTTCAAGCCCTTCATCTTCAACAAATTGGTGGCCAAGGGCTTCGCCACCACCATCAAGGTGGCCAAACGCCTGGTGGATCGGGAGACCCCGGAGGTCTGGGACATCCTGGACGAGGTGGTGCGGGAGCACGCGGTCATGCTCAACCGGGCCCCCACCCTGCACCGCCTAGGGATTCAGGCCTTCGAGCCCATCCTCATCGAAGGCAAGGCCATCCAGCTTCATCCCCTGGTGTGCACCGCCTTCAACGCCGACTTCGACGGCGACCAGATGGCCGTGCACGTGCCCCTGTCCCTCGAAAGTCAGATCGAAGCCCGGACGCTGATGATGTCCACCAACAACATCCTGAGTCCGGCCAACGGGGACCCCATCATCATCCCCACCCAGGACATCGTGCTGGGGCTTTATTTCCTCACCCGGGAGCGGCCTTTCGCCAAGGGTGAGCGGGTGCCCCGGAACGGCCAGAAACCCATCCCCTTCTCTTCTCCCGAGGAGGTGCGGGTGGCCTTCGACCAGGACCAGGTCCACCTCCAGGCCCGGGTGCCGGTGCGCCTGGACGATAAGATTTACCAGACCACGGTGGGCCGCATCCTGCTGTGGGAAATCCTGCCGGAAGGCCTCTCCTTCGACATGGTGAACCTCACCATGACCAAAAAGGAGGTGCGCCGGCTCATCGCCCGGGCCTACCGCCGCTGCGGCATCAAACAGACGGTGCTGTTGGCCGACCGCCTCAAGAATCTGGGGTACCAGTACGCCACCCGGGCGGGCATCAGCATCGGCATGAAGGACATGGTCATCCCCCAGATGAAGGCCAAAATCCTGGAGGTCGCCACGGAAGAAGTGCGGCACGTGGAGGAACAGTACCAGGAAGGCATCATCACCGAAGGGGAAAAGTACAACAAAGTGGTGGACATCTGGGCCAAGGCCACCGACGAAGTGGCCGCCAAGATGATGGAAGAAATGGCCCGGGAACTCATCACCGTTGAGGAGCGGGACGAATTCGGCCGCATCGTCACCCACCAGGAGGAGGTGGCCAGCTTCAACCCCATCTTCATGATGGCCGACTCCGGCGCCCGGGGCAGCAAGGACCAGATGCGCCAGTTGGCCGGCATGCGGGGGCTGATGGCCAAACCCTCCGGGGAGATCATCGAAACCCCCATCACCGCCAACTTCCGGGAAGGTTTGACGGTGCTGCAATACTTCATCTCCACCCACGGCGCCCGCAAAGGTCTGGCCGACACCGCGCTCAAGACCGCCAACTCGGGCTACCTCACCCGGCGTCTGGTGGACGTGGCCCAGGACATGGTCATCACCGAACTGGACTGCGGCACCATCGACGGCATCTTCGTCACCCCCCTGGTGGAGGGCGGCGAGATCATCGAACGGGTCAAGGACCGGGTCCTGGGGCGCACCGCCCTGGAAGACATCGTCGATCCCCATACCAACGAGGTGCTGGTGCGGGCCAACGAGGAGATCGACGAGGAGGCCTCGGACCGCATCGACCGGGCCGGCCTCGAAAAGGTCTGGATCCGCTCGGTGCTCACCTGCCAGACCCGCTGGGGCGTGTGCGCCCGCTGCTACGGCCGGGACCTGGCCCACGGCACCCAGGTGCACATCGGCGAGGCCATCGGCATCCTGGCGGCCCAGTCCATCGGCGAGCCGGGCACCCAGCTCACCATGCGCACCTTCCACATCGGCGGCACCGCCTCCCGGCGGGCCGAACAGAGCCGCCACCTGGCCCGGGTCAAGGGCCAGGTGCGGTTCGACGGCGTGCGCACCGTGGTGGATCGCTTCGGCGAACTGGTGAACCTGAGCCGCTCCGGCGAACTGGTGCTGGTGAGCGAAAAAGGCATCGAACGGGAGCGCTTCCCCCTGGCCTACGGCGCCCACCTCAAGGTGAAGGAGGGCGACGCGGTGGAGACCGGCCAGGCACTGGCCGAATGGGACCCCTTCACCAATCCCATGCTCACGGAAGTGGGCGGCATCATCAAGTTCGGCGACATCATGGAGGCCATGCAGGAGCGCGTCGACCCGGTGACCGGCAAAGTCTCGCGCCTCATCATCGAGACCAAGGACCCCGATCTCCGCCCCCGCATCTCGGTGAAGGACGAAGGCGGGCAGACCGCCCGCATCCCCGGCTCCCCGGCCTACGCCCGCTACTTCATGCCCCTGGGGGCCATCCTCATGGTCAACGAAGGCGACCAGGTCTTCCCCGGCGACGTCATCGCCAAGATCCCCCGTGAGACCATGAAGACCAAGGACATCACCGGCGGCCTGCCCCGGGTGGCCGAGCTCTTCGAGGTGCGCAAGCCCAAGGAGACGGCCATCATCAGCGAGATCTCCGGGGTGGTCTCCTTCGGGCGCCACATCAAGGGCAAGCGCAAGATCGTGGTCACCCCGGAAGTGGGCAAGCCCAAGGAATATCTCATCCCCAAGGGGAAGCACGTGGCCGTCCAGGAAGGGGATTTTGTCCGGGCGGGCGAGCCCCTGATGGACGGCTCCGCCAACCCCCACGACATCCTCAACATCAGCGGCCTCAAAGAGCTGGCCCGCTACCTGGTGGACGAAGTCCAGGAGGTCTACCGCCTCCAGGGCGTGAAGATCAACGACAAGCACATCGAGGTCATCGTCCGCCAGATGCTGCGCCGGGTCAAGGTGGTGGACCCCGGCGACACCGACCTGCTCATGGGCGAGCAGGTGGAGAAGTGGATCTTCGAGGAAAAGAACGAAAAGGCCATGGCCGCCGGCAAACGCCCCGCCACCGCGGAGCCGCTGCTGCTGGGCATCACCAAGGCCTCCCTGACCACGGAGAGCTGGATCTCGGCGGCCTCCTTCCAGGAGACCACCAAGGTCCTGGCCGACGCCGCGGTGCAGGGGAAAATCGACCACCTCCGGGGCCTGAAGGAAAACGTCATCATGGGGCGCATCATCCCCGCGGGCACCGGCTTCGACATTTACCGGGAACTGGCCATCACCTTCTCCCAGGAGGAGGGGGCGCCCCTGTCCGACTCCCCTTTGCCCCCGGCGGCGCAGTTGGAGGAAGCCTGGGAGGCCCCGGAGATGATCCTGTTGCCCGAAGGGACGGTCCCCTCGGAACCGGCTCCAGAAATTCCTTGACAATCGAGGCGGGAGTCGGTAAATAAATAACTTTTGTGTGCCTTGAACACCATTCGGCAGGAGCAGCTATGCCAACCATCAACCAACTGGTCCGCAAGGGGCGGGAAAAGCAGCGCAAGCGCACTGCTTCCCCGGCCCTCCAGAGCTGTCCCCAGAAACGGGGGGTGTGCGTGCGGGTTTACACCACCACCCCCAAGAAGCCCAATTCGGCCCTGCGCAAGGTGGCCCGGGTGCGCCTCACCAACGGCATTGAGGTGACCACCTACATCCCCGGGGTGGGCCACAACCTGCAGGAGCACTCCGTGGTGCTGATCCGCGGCGGCCGGGTGAAAGACCTGCCCGGTGTGCGCTACCACGTGGTGCGGGGCACCCTGGACGCCTCGGGGGTCCAGGACCGGCGCCGGGGGCGCTCGAAATACGGGGCCAAGAGGCCTAAATAAGGGGAATGCGCCATGCCCAGAAAAGGTGGAGTGGTCCGGCGGTCCATTATTCCTGATCTCAAATACAGCGACGGTTTGGTGAGCCGGTTCATCAACGGCCTCATGCGCAAGGGCAAGAAGAGCACGGCCCAGAGCGTCTTCTACGGCGCCATGGACCTGATCGCCCAGCGCAGCAAGGAGGACCCGGTCAAGGTCTTCCACCAGGCCATGGACAACGTCAAGCCCATGATCGAGGTCAAATCCCGGCGGGTGGGGGGCGCCACCTACCAGGTGCCCGTGGAAGTGCGCCAGGAGCGGCGCATCTCCCTGGCCATCCGCTGGATCATCAACTACTCCAAGGCCCGGGCGGAAAAGTCCATGGCCACCAAACTGGCCGGAGAACTGCTGGACGCGGCCCAGAACCGGGGCGGCTCCATCAAGAAACGGGAAGACACCCACAAAATGGCCGAAGCCAACAAGGCCTTCGCCCATTATCGCTGGTAATCGGAAGACTGAGTGCCCAGAGAAACTCCCTTAGGCCGGGTGCGGAATATCGGTTTTATGGCTCACATCGACGCCGGCAAGACCACCACCACCGAACGCATCCTCTTTTACACCGGGGTCACCCACCGGATGGGTGAGGTGCATGACGGCCAGGCCACCATGGACTGGATGGTGCAGGAGCAGGAGCGGGGCATCACCATCACCAGCGCCGCCACCACCTGCTTCTGGCAGGGCCACCGCATCAACATCATCGACACCCCGGGCCACGTGGACTTCACCATCGAGGTGGAGCGGAGCCTCAGGGTGCTGGACGGGGTGGTGGCGGTCTTCGACGCAGTGGCCGGGGTGGAGCCCCAGTCCGAAACGGTGTGGCGCCAGGCCGACCGCTACGGCGTCCCAAGGCTGGCCTTCGTCAACAAGATGGACCGGGTGGGGGCCGACCTCTTCCGCACCCAGAAGATGATGGAAGAGCGCCTCAGCGCCAATCCCGTCCTGGTGCAGCTGCCCCTGGGCGAAGCGGAGCGCTTCCAGGGCACGGTGGACCTCATCACCATGCAGGCCCAGCTCTACGACGCCGACGACGTTTTGGGGACCACGGTGCGGCTCACCGAACTGCCCGCCGACTACCGGGAGCTGGCGGAGAGCCAACGGATGCGGCTCCTGGAGGCCCTGGCCGACCTGGACGAAGAGATCATGGAGCTTTACCTGGCCGACCAGCCGGTGCCCCAGGAAAAGATCAAGGCCGCCCTGCGCCGGGGCGCGGTGAGCCTCAAACTGGTGCCGGTGCTGTGCGGCTCGGCCTTCAAGAACAAGGGCGTGCAGCCCCTGCTGGACGCGGTGGTGGACTACCTGCCCTCGCCCGCGGACGTCCCCCCGGTGAAGGGGCTCAACCCCGCCGGCGAGGTGGTGGAGCGGCCCGCCCGGGACGACGCCCCCCTGGCGGCCCTGGCCTTCAAGCTGTTGAGCGACCCCTTTGTGGGCCACCTCACCTTCCTGCGGGTTTACTCCGGCGTGCTCAAGAGCGGCAGCGCCGCCCTCAACGCCACCAAGGGCGTCAGGGAGCGCATCGGCCGGCTCCTGAAGATGCACGCCAACAAGCGGGAAGAGATCGACGCGGCCTACGCCGGGGACATCGTCGCGGCGGTGGGCCTGAGGCACACCAGCACCGGCGACACCCTGGCCGACGAACGCCGGCCGCTGACCCTGGAGGCCCTGTGGATTCCCCAGCCGGTGATCGACATCGCCATCGAGCCCAACACCAAGACGGACCAGGATAAGCTGGGGTCGGCGATGCACAAGATTTCCCAGGAGGACCCCTCCTTTAGGGTGCAGGTGGACCAGGAGACCGGCGAGACCATCATCTCCGGCATGGGGGAGCTGCACCTG
The DNA here is from genome assembly GCA_016874975.1 of Deltaproteobacteria bacterium. Lineage (GTDB taxonomy): Bacteria > Desulfobacterota > Desulfobaccia > Desulfobaccales > 0-14-0-80-60-11 > VGSQ01. The sequence continues at coordinate 1,511 of VGSQ01000074.1, read as the reverse complement.
GAGATCATCGTGGACCGGCTTACCCGGGAATTCAAGGTGGACGCCCGGGTGGGACGGCCCCAGGTTTCCTATCGGGAGACCGTCACCGGCGCGGCCCGGGCGGAAGGGAAGTTCGTGCGCCAGAGCGGCGGCCGGGGCCAGTACGGCCACGTGGTCCTCACCCTCAACCCCCTGCCCGCGGGCAGCGGCGTCGTCTTCGAGAACCGGAGCGTGGGCGGCGTGGTGCCCCGGGAGTACCTCCCCGCGGTGGAAAAGGGGGTCCGGGAAGCGGCCGCCACCGGCATCCTGGGCTACCCTATGGTGGACGTGGAAGTGGTGCTGGTGGACGGCTCCTACCATGAGGTGGACTCCTCGGAGCGGGCCTTCCACATCGCCGGCTCCATGGCCTTCAAAGAAGCGGCCCGGCGGGCGGGCCCGGTGCTGCTGGAGCCCGTCATGGCCCTGGAAGTGGTGACCCCCGAAGACTTCGTGGGCGAGGTCATGGGGGAACTGAACGCCCGGCGGGGCCGCATCACCGGCCTGGAGTCCCGGGGTTCCACCCAGACCATCCAGGCCCAGGCGCCCCTGGCCACCATGTTCGGCTACGCCACCGCGCTCCGGGGCGGCACCCAGGGGCGGGCCACCTTTACCATGCAGTTCGACCACTATGAACCCGTGTCCGCCAACCTGGCGGAGGAGATTCTGGGACGGCGCCAAGCCCGCGCCTGACCCCCCAGCTGCTCGGAGGAGATGCCAGATGGCCAAGAAGAAATTTGAGCGCACGAAGCCGCACGTGAACGTGGGCACCATCGGTCACATCGACCACGGCAAGACGACGCTGACCTCGGCGATCACGAAGCATCTGGCGAAGAAGGGTTGGGCGAGCTACATTCCCTTCGACCAGATCGACAAGGCGCCCGAGGAGAAGGAGCGGGGCATCACCATCGCCCTGGCGCACGTGGAGTATGAGACCGCCAATCGTCACTACGCCCACGTGGACTGTCCGGGCCATGCGGACTACATCAAGAACATGATCACCGGGGCGGCGCAGATGGACGGCGCCATTCTGGTGGTGGGGGCGGACGACGGCCCCATGCCCCAGACCCGGGAGCACATCCTGCTGGCCCGCCAGGTGGGGGTGCCCTATATTGTGGTCTTTTTGAACAAGGTGGACATGGTGGACGACCCGGACCTCATCGAGCTGGTGGAGCTGGAGCTGCGGGAGCTGTTGTCCAAGTACGAATTTCCCGGCGACGACATTCCCATCATCCGGGGCAGCGCGCTCAAAGCGCTGGAGTCGGACGACCCCAACAGTCCGGAGGTGGCGCCGGTCTTTGAGCTGATGGACGCCCTGGACAACTACATTCCGGAGCCGTTGCGGGCGGTGGACAAGCCGTTTCTGATGCCCATTGAGGACGTCTTCACCATTTCCGGGCGGGGCACGGTGGTGACGGGCCGGGCGGAGCGGGGCTCCATCAAGGTGGGCGAGGAAGTGGAGATCGTCGGCTTTGCGCCCACCCAGAAGACGGTGT
>VGSQ01000073.1 GCA_016874975.1 Deltaproteobacteria bacterium | reverse complement strand
GTCCAAAAGTCCTTTCATTTTCCCCCCTTTGCTAAAGGGGGGGTCAGGGGGGATTTGTCAGTATTTGTTGAGGGTTAATCAATAATTCCACGTAGTAGGATTAATCATAGAGAAGAAAAGGACACCCTTGGAGTGGGGCAAGCCCAGGTCCGATCCACTCAATCGGTGCCACGCCCTCCGGCCTTTGCGGTAGCGGCGTACAGTCTGCTGCTCCTGGCCGGCCTTAAGTCGTTTGGACCAGGGCGTCCCGAGAGTTTTATGGCCCTCCCGAAGCGGCGAAAAAATGCTAAACGCGCTTCGGCGTTGGACCTCATCACCTTGCTCCGGAAAGAAATCAATGAAAGCCGTTGTCCGGACAGGCTGAGAGAAAAAATCGCTCAAAATATGGCACCTTACGCTTGGGCCTAATAAAGAAATGTCCAAAGTCCAGGGCCAAGCTGAGCTTGGCCGGTAACGCATTCACAAACCGGCAATGATACGGTCAGGGGCGGCGGTGCTCCATGAGGTTCGTCGTTCAGGCTCCTGCCCCCGGGGCGGCCTGGGCGGTGAAGCCGATACCCAGGGCGGCGGGAATCAGCAAGGCATAGCACAGACCCCCGATAACCAGGGTGCAGTTAATCCCCCAGGCAATGCTCAGGGCTACCGTGGTGCCGGCCCCCAACACGCCGGCGATGCCGTTCATGCCCCAGAACCACGGCGTCGGCGCGGGGTCCACGGCAGACACCAGGCGCATGCCGGTGGGAAAACCGAAGCCCATGAGCAGTCCCGCCGGCGCAATGACGGCCACGCTCAAGGCGCACCTGGTTAACAAGTCCGCATGGTCGTAAGAACTTAACAGTTGCGGCAGCCAGGAGGGGAGGACGGCAAGATAGGCAGCGGTCAAGACGGACCAGATTACAAACTTGAAGCCGCTGTCGAGGGGATGGCGGTCGGAGAGCAGGCTCCCCAACCCGGTGGTGAGGATCAGGCTGAAGAGAACCACGCTGAGGGAATAAATGGGATGCCCCAGGAAGACGCTCATCCGCTGCAACAGGCCGATTTCGATGGTCATGAAGCCGATGCCGATCAGAAAGAAGTACGATGTGCCGGTGATGATCAATCTGGCTCCCACGTCTTGCAGGGCAGAGCGCAACGGCATGACCAGGGTGACGAGCACCAGCCCCAGGGAAACGATGAGGATCAGGAGGAGAGTGGCCGCGGCCAGGAGATTGCCGCGCATCAAGCCGGGAGGGGTCTCCTGCAACAACATTTTGAAAACTTGCACCGGCCGGTAGAACGGCAACTGGTTGAAAAAGAACGGCCGGTCGTCAACCGGCGGTTTCAGGTCCAGTTCAAAATCTCTGGTATGGTGCTCCAGTTCCTTCAGGGTCCTGGCTTGAAAAATGGCCTGCAACACCTTTGACTGCGGCTGGGAATGGGGGCTGACAATCACCTGATACTGGTAGTGGGCCACGGCCTTTTCCAAGGCGGCAAGATCCTGGGGTGAAAAAGGGGCGGGGGACAGGAGGAGAGTGGCAATATTTTTAGCCGACGCCACAAATATATGACGCCGGGGTTCCTTCACCCCCAGCTCCAACAGGGTGGCCACGGCCAAGCTAATGATACGGCTGGTTTCATTCACCTGACCGGGACCATACCAGCGGCTGACGGTAAACACCCCGTGGGGGGTGAGGCGGGAAAGGAAAAGTTTCCAGGCTTCCACCGTGTACAGGCCGTTTTCACTCAGGGTGAAAGCCCCGGCGCCGGTGGCCGCCTCCGTGTCGGTGAGGGTCATCTGGATAACATCAAAGGTTTCGGGGGTGCGGGCCAGCCAATTGCGCGCCTCATCAACGATGAAGCGGACGGATTTCAGGCGGGCGAGGCCGGCAAAGTCAGAAAACTCAGGGTCAGCCGTTAACAATTGGATAAAGACCGGGTTGATCTCGATGCCGGTGATGTCCCGCAGGCCGAAAACCCAGGCGGACAAAACATCCCGGCCACCGCCGACGCCAATGATGGCGGCGCGCTGTTGGTTCGGCAAAAAATAGGCCAGATTGGTTACATCATATTTGAAGTAACCGGCCTCGGCCACATCACCGCGGAAGCGGTACATGCTGGTGGAGGCAAACCCATCAATCTCCATATATTTCCTTTCCACCACCAGCCCCGGAGGTAATTGGGGCGACGGTCCCCAGATCTGCGGCGCTTCCTTCCGGGATTCCTTAAAAATCGTCACCCGGGAGAAGGAATTCCATTTCTCCACCACCGAGGAGCCCCGGCCTTCCACCCGATCTTTCACGAAGATAGGCTGGAGCCCATAGGGAATGAGGCCGTTCACGGTGGCAAACAGCGCCAGCAGAATGAAAATCCTGCCCTGATGGCCAAGACCCGAGGCCAAGGGGGGCCGTGTCTCCGGGACTCCCCCAATGCCGGACCCGGCGAAAAACCAGGCGCCGGCCGCGGCCAGAGCTCCCACCCAGATGACCGCCGAGGGACCATCGGTGAGGTTGAGCAGGAACAACACCCCCAGGCAGCCCACCGCCGCCCCCAAGAGATCGACCCCATAAACCCGGCCGATGGGGTAGGGGCTGCGGGTAAGAGCCAAGCCGATGGTGGCCCCGGAAAAAAAATAAGGGACGGCCATGGACAATGCCAGGAAAACCCAGACGATGATACCGGTGAGGGAAAATGTCAAGGTCAACGTCAGCGCCAATTGCATTCCCAGCGACAAGACCGTAGTAATGGCAAAGGCGGTGCTGAAATAAGCCAAGTCATATGACATGGTTTTTTGGGTATACCGATCTCGCTTTAAAAATATCCAGACAGAACCTGCGGTTAATCCACACATCGCCATGCTGATGGCAAAAAACGCCAGGTGATACCATGATATCACCGACAGGATACGTGTTTCTATTAACTGGAGCATTAATGTGGAGGAAGTGATAAGGAATACACCAGCGTAAAATTTAAGGCGCGCCATCATAAATTGTGCCCTCTATTAACTCGTTCCTGGACTGGTCTACAATTTCTTTGGACACCGATTTAGGTAAATTAGGAGATCCCAAGGAGGTGTCCCCATGGTGAAAGGTGGTGGTTATCTTGCAACCGATCAGGGAAAACCCTCTTCCTGTTTCATCAGGTTAAATTACACAGGTGTTCCGGCAACCGGCGTCACGCAGAGCTCATGCACAACTTTTTTACCTCGTTCCCAAGTTGCTCTTGGGAATGACCCTTTGGGCCAAACCGGGCCTGGCCGGCACAGGGCAACAGGCGGGAGGCGCGGCGCTTTCCCGCCTTAGGGTTCCGCGGTTCTCGTAGGTCTCACCCTTCCCCGTGGAGGATGAAGGCCGCCCAGAAGAAGGGTTGGGGGTATTTGGCCTTGATGGCCCGGCGGGCCAGGGACAAGGCTTCGGCCCGGGGTTTGCCTTCCTTGACGTGGCGATAGAAGAGAGCCATGTACTCCACTGTTTCTTGGGAGGCCACCGGCCAGAGGCTCACCACCACGCTCCGGGCCCCGGCGTGCTGGAAGGCCCGGGCGAAGTTGACCACCCCTTCCCCTTCCATGACCCGGCCCCGCCCGGTGAGGCAGGCGGACAGGACCACCATCTCGGCCCTGAGCTTCAGGGCCAGGACCTCTTTTCTGTCCGGGGCGCCGGGCGCTGCCTAAAGGCTGCGGCTACCAAGATAACCATGCAGCGGGGGGCTCTGCCCGCCGCCAACCCCTGACAAGGGGGCGCGGTGCGCACCTACACGGGGGCCGGAACATCAGAGGATCGGCAGGGTGCGCACCGCGCACCATGATATTTAGGAAACCATAATGTTTTGGCGGAAGTTTTGCAGGGAGCTCTCGGGCTTCAGGCTTCCGTGGGCGTCTCCTTGCCCCGGAGCTCCTCGGAGCTCAGGGCGAAGGCGGGCCCGGCGGTCAGGGCGGTGCCGTCCCAAAAGTCCCGGCGATAGCGGTAATAGGAGTGCAGACGGCCCAGCGTTTTAGTCATGCGTAAAAGGTGTTGGTCATCCAACCGCTCCAGACAGTTCTGGAAAAAGACCAGGAAGGCCGCGGGCAGGTAGAACCCTTCCTTGCCGATGCTTCCCTTGAATTCCAGGGCGAAATGACCGTCCTGAAATCGGATAAAGTCCGCCGTATAGGCCTTGTAGCTCTCCGGCAGGGGATGGTCGGTAAGGCGCAGCTCCCCCAGGGGCAAGCGGGGTCGGAGGGGTGGGCCCGGTGGCGCCAGCATCTTGTCCACGACCTGGCCCAGAAAAGCCATCAGCTCCTGGGCCACCCGGGGTTCGTGCAGCTCTGCCAGCTCGTACAGGATGCGGGCATAAAAATAGACGGCCAGGGCGATGGTGTCCTCCTCCCGGTCGCCGCCGTCGAACCAACTGACGGCGGCAGCCACCTGGTCGTCCTGGGAAAAAGCGATGTCCACCCTGGCTTTGAGGGTGCCCCGGTGGCGGCGGAAGCGGGCGAGCAGTCGTTTGATCATGGCGGCGGCGCAGCGCTGGCCACGGGTCCCTCCACCACGCTGACGGTGTAGCCGTAGCGGGACAGGGCCAGCTTTTCGGGCATCTCGAAAAAGATCACGGCAAAGGCTTGTTTCTCCCCGGGGCGGACCACCTTGATGCGGGAGCGGCCTCCCGGAGTGTCCAGCCAGCGCTCCAGCTCCTCGGGGGCCAGCCTTTGCAGCTCCTCGTCGGTGAAGGAACTGCCGGCGAAGAAGAGTCTCTCTTTCAGCGGTTGGTTCTGGGGGTCGGTGAGCGTGGCCTTGAGACGGACCGGCCCCCGGGGCTTTTCACCCCGATTGTGCACTTCCCCGGCGATGACCAGGAGTCTCCCCCCTCTGGGGCTGACCAGACCCTGGAAGCGGGTTTCCCCACCCACCACGGCCAGCTCCTTAAGATCCCGGGGGGGAGGCTCCGTGGCCGGGGGGTGGACGGTGGTCAGGGGAGCATCCGGCGCGGCTGCCTGGTCTCTTTTCTGGTGCTTGAGGTACCATCCCAGCCCGCCGCCCAGGGCCAGGCCGAGGATTGCCGCCGCCGCGATGAGCAGGAAGAACCCCCCCCGACGGGGCGGAACTTCCTCCGGGCCGGCTGCTGCCGCTGCCGACAGAGGCGCCGCCTCGGCAGGAGGCGACCCGGCGGCCGGGGTCTGGGGGGCATCGGGGCGCAACTCGGCCCGGTCGCCCAGGGAAGAGGCGGACGCCCCATGGCCTGCCCCGACGGCTTCATCGTCCGCCGGCAGGGTCCAGACCGGGGGGAAGCTTTCTCCCACCTCGCCCTCTGCGGAAATCTGAAAAAGGTGCTGGCAGCGGGAGCACCGGACCTTGGTCCATGCTCCCGTGAGCCGGTCTTCACTCAGACGAAAGCGGGTATGGCAGGAGGGACAGGCAATCACCATATGTGAAGAGCCCGGAATTACTTGGTAAAAACCTAATGCCTACTATTACCTTAGCCAATAGTGGATAAAAAGTCAAATATTTCCCCGCAGGCGGGTCCTCGTCAGGATGGAGAAGGAAGCCGGGGCGCGCCGCTCCTCCACCCTTTTCTCTCACGGTATTTTCTTAAAGTGATTTGTCAGGAGGCCGATAAGGAATATGAGGCCGGACCGAGAGGGGGAGGGGAAGGCGTCCGGAGGGCCTCAACGCTCCACCGGGACGGTTGAAAGGAGTGACATCGCACCGCAGCCATGAAGATCAACGACATTCACGGCCTTGGCATCGAAAACCTGCAACCCAGCCAGACGCAAGGGGTGTCGCCCGCGTCGGCGCACCGCCCTGCGGTGTCCAACGACGGCGGCGTCGACGTCATCGAGCTTTCGGACAAAGCCCGGCTGATGCAGAAGGCCGGACAGGCCATCGCCGAGGCCCCCGAGATCCGACCCGAGAAGGTCCTGAGGCTGCAGGACGCCGTGCAGCAGGGCGCCTATCAGGTGGATCCTCAGAAAGTGGCCAACAGTATCATCGCCCACCTGCTCCAGGAATAATGCCTCTTGCCGTCGGCACAGGCGAGCCGCGCCGGCCGCCACCGGCGGCAGGCAGCGGGCCGGGGAGAATCTCCCCGGCTTTTTTTGTGGCGGCAGCAGTGCTGTCCGGTAGGGATTTTGCAAGTGCCTGGTTTTAAAGCTCCCTCCCCACAGTGGGAGGAGGTGGGGGAGGGGAAACTTTTCATGCTTTGCGGGTGAGCCCCAGGTCATGCGTAACTGCTATGAAAAGTTTGTCGGCATTGGGCGTTATGTGTTCTATTATCAAGGCCTTGAGGCGGGCACGGAGGCCCGCCCCACCCAACTTTTCATGCTTTGCGGGTGGGCCTCAGGCCCATGAGGAACTGTCTTGAAAAGTCCTTGGTGGCGCCGGCATCTTGCCGGTGCAGCGCACCGGCTGGAAGCCTGTGCTACTGAATCCGAGTTTCTGGTTTTTTCAACAAGAATTTATCTGTATCTTATTGATTTGGCAAAGTAATTGTATCATTTTTCGGTTTGGTTCCGGCCTCCAGGCCGGGATGTGCCACCAAAGACAAAGGCGGCGGGCAGGGACGCCCGCCCCACCGGATTTTTCATATGTTACGGGTGGGCCGAAGGCCCGTGCGCTCCTGCTGCTTCAGAGAACGGTGTGCGGGGCGGATGTCATCGATTTTATTTAAAGAACCTCTTTAAATCGGACCAGGCGAACGGCGGGATGCGCTTCCCTTTCCCGCCCTACGGCCCTGCTTCCCAAGCGGTGCGAAACTCCAAGGGAGTCAGGTGGCGCAAGCTGCTGTGAGGCCGCTCTTCGTTGTAATACTGCCGCCACCCACGGGTGATGATCCTGGCTTCGGCCACGCTGTGAAACGTCTCCTGGTTCAAGCATTCATCCCGGAACTTGTCGATAAAACTTTCTCTTTAGGCGTTTTGCCAGGGACTGCCGGGATCGATGTAGTGGGTCTTAACCCCGCACTGGGCCGACTACTCCTTGATGGCCGCGGCCACGAATTCCGGGCCGTGGTCGCTCCGCAAATAGACCGGTGCGCCCCGGTGGGCGAACAGCCGGCTCAGCGCGGCGATGACTGCCTGGGCCGGCAGGCTGCGGGTTGGCCAGGAACGGGGTGGCGCCGGTGCTGCCGAAGACCGTCTGGCTGGAGCCCCCGAAAGCCGCGCCGATGCCGGTCCTCGGCTCACGGCTCACTGCCCGCCGATTTATTCTCCTTCGCCTCCCTGCCGATACAATGGAAAACAACTGGACCATTACCTGTCGCCCATGTCTGCAGATCCCTCCAGTTCATCCTTGGAGCTCTCCAACGCGGATCTCTTCGGCCCCTTGCAAGCGCTGGTCGTTGACGATCTACCCCTGGTCCGCCGTCTCCTCCGGGAAATGCTCCGTCACCTGGGGGTCACTGCCCCCATCTTCGAAGCCCCCGATGGTCTGGAGGCCTGGACGATCATCCAGCAGTCATCACCTGACCTCATTATCTGCGACGTCAATATGTCCCGCATGGACGGCATGCAACTTCTCCAAACCTTGCGGGCCTCGCCGCGCCATCGCCATATCCCCTTCCTTCTCATCACCGGGGAAATCTCCGAAGACTTGGTCTCCGCCGCTCTCTCCAGCGACCTGGACGGATACCTCATGAAACCTTTCCGGCTTTCCACCCTGGAAAACCGACTGCGGACCATCCTGCTCCCCATGCATCTCCGTCGCTTCCACGCTCAGGCCCCCCGCCAACCCTCTTCCACCCCGGACCATCAGCCCGCCCCCTTCATCCCGGAGCAAGACTGAGTTTGTCTTTACCTTTCGCCTGCTTCGGCCCCCAGACCTCCGGCTTCGACCCTCAACCGCAAGATTCACCTTGCATTTTCCTTAAAGGAGCATAAAATATAAGAGGGACTTTGTTTTCATTTCGCGCCCCTAGTGCAAGGTCGAACATGAACAACCGCCTCAGCCCCTTCTATAAAAATATCGCCCTGTGGCTGCTCATCAGCCTGGTCATGATTTTTCTGTTCAATTACTTCAACACCGCCGAGCAGCACCGCGTCAAGTCCACCCTCAGCTACAGCCAATTTCTGGAGCTGGTGAAGAATGGGAAGGTCAAAAGCGTCACCCTCCAGGGCGATGAGATCGCCGGGGAACAACTGGACGGCAAGCATTTCAAGAGCTACGCCCCTCCCGACCCCAACCTGGTGAAACTCCTCCAGGAAAAGAAGGTGGAAATCACCGCCAAACCCAAAGAGGATTCGCCCTGGTACACCACCGTCCTGATTTCCTGGCTGCCCATGCTCCTCCTCATCGGCATCTGGATCTTCTTCATGCGACAGATGCAGTCCGGCGGCGGCAAGGCCATGTCCTTCGGCAAAAGCCGCGCCCGCCTCATGACCGAAAACTCCGTCAAGGTCACCTTTAAGGACGTCGCCGGCGTCGAGGAAGCCAAAGAGGAAGTGGCCGAAGTCATCGAGTTCCTCAAGGACCCCAAGCGCTTCACCCGCCTGGGCGGCCGCATCCCCAAGGGCATCCTTCTGGTGGGCGCCCCCGGCAGCGGCAAAACCCTCCTCGCCCGGGCCATCGCCGGGGAGGCCAACGTCCCCTTCTTCAGCATCAGCGGCTCCGATTTCGTGGAAATGTTCGTCGGCGTCGGCGCCGCCCGCGTCCGGGACCTCTTCATCCAGGCCAAAAAAAACGCCCCCTGCATCATCTTCATCGATGAAATCGACGCCGTCGGCCGACATCGCGGCGCCGGCTTGGGCGGCGGACACGACGAACGGGAGCAGACCCTGAACCAACTCCTGGTGGAAATGGACGGCTTCGAAGCCAACGAGGGCGTCATCCTGATCGCCGCCACCAACCGACCCGACGTCCTCGATCCCGCCCTCCTGCGACCCGGTCGCTTTGACCGCCAGGTGTTGGTGCCCGCCCCCGACCTCAAGGGCCGCGAAGCCATACTCCAGGTCCACACCCGCCGCACCCCCCTGGCGCCCTCCGTCAACCTCTCCGTGCTGGCCCGCAGCACCCCGGGCTTCTCCGGCGCCGACCTGGAAAACCTGGTGAACGAAGCCGCCCTCCTGGCCGCCCGGGTCAACAAGGAAATGGTCACCATGGAGGACTTCGAGCAGGCCAAGGACAAGGTCCTCATGGGCTCCGAACGCAAAAGCCTCATCCTCAGCGAAAAGGAACGCCTCAACACCGCTTACCACGAGGCCGGTCATACCCTGGTAGCCAGGCACCTCCCCGGCACCGACCCCATCCACAAGGTCACCATCATCCCCCGGGGCCGCGCCCTCGGCGTCACCCAGCAGCTACCCCTGGACGATCGCCACACCTACTCCAAGGACTACCTCCTGGCCACCCTCACCGTCCTCATGGGCGGCCGGGCCGCCGAGGAACTCATCTTCCAACAGTTCACCACCGGCGCCGGCAACGACCTGGAGCGAGCCACCGAACTGGCCCGCAAAATGGTCTGCAACTGGGGCATGAGCGACGAACTGGGACCCCTCACCTTCGGCAAGCGCGACGAACACATCTTTCTGGGCCGGGAAATTCAACAGACCAAGGATTTCAGCGAGGACACCGCCCGCATCATCGACGCCGCCATCAAAAACCTGGTGAATCGCGCCTATGGGCGCGCCATGGACATCCTCTCCGCCCACACCGTCCAACTCCAGGCCCTGGCTCAGGCCCTCCTGGACAAGGAAACCCTGGACAGCCAGGAAATCGAAAACCTTATCTCTTCCTGTTCACCTGCCGACGCGGCTCCGGATGACCAGACCGATCTGCCCCACCCCACCCTCCAGGTTCAGCAGGCGTGAGCGTCACGGATTCCCTTCGCCCCTCGTCCCACTCCGCTCCACCCCTGCCCTGGGCCGTGTCCCCGCCCGGCGCCGGCCCCCTCCTCATGGGCATCATCAACGTCACTCCCGACTCCTTCGCCGACGGCGGGGAGTTCTTCCACTTTGACCAGGCCCTCGCCCAGGCCCGGGCTCTGGCCGCCGCCGGCGCGGACCTCCTGGATATCGGCGGCGAATCCACCCGCCCCTTCGCCGACCCCGTCCCCCTGGACGAGGAACTGCGCCGCACCATCCCCCTGATCCGCGCCGTCCGGGCCGAAATCCCCCTCCCCATCTCCATCGACACCTACAAAGCCCCCGTGGCTCAGGCCGCCCTGGAGGCCGGCGCCCACATCATCAACGACATCAGCGCCCTCAGGTTCGACCCCCACATGGTCCATCTCGTCCGGGAAACCCGGGCCCCCGTCATCCTGATGCATATGCAGGGCACCCCCCGGGACATGCAGACCAATCCCCGCTATGCCGACCTCCTCGGCGAAATCAAGGCCTTCCTGGACGAACGCCTCCGCTTCGCCCTGGAAAACGGCCTCTCCCAGGACCGCATCGTCCTGGACCCCGGCATCGGCTTCGGCAAAACCTTCGCCCATAATCTGGAAATTTTAAACAATCTCGAAGTCTTCCTCGATCTGGGCTGCCCCCTCCTGGTGGGTCCCTCCCGCAAAGCCTTCCTGGGCCATCTCCTGGGCGGCCTCCCGCCCCCCCAACGCGACGTGGGCACCCTGGCGGCCCTGGCCCTGGCCGCGCTCAAGGGCGCTTCCATTCTCCGGGTCCACAACGTCGCCTTCGCCCGTCAGTTCTTCCAGGTCTTCCATGCCATCCGTCGGGCAACCCCGGCCTCGGCCCCGGGTTGAACCCATGTCCCAGTTTTTCGCCAACCTCCGCTGGCAGGACGCCCTGGACATTCTCCTGGTGGCCGTCGTCATCTACCAGGTCTTCCTTATCCTGCGCGGCACCCAGGCCCTCCAGGTCCTGGCCGGACTCTTCCTCCTCCTCCTGGCCTATATCGGCGCCCGCCACCTGGAACTCTTCACCCTCGAATGGCTCCTGGACGGCGTCGTCAAAAGTTTTCCCCTCATCATCATCATTCTCTTCCAGGCCGACATCCGCCGGGTCCTCAGCCGCATGGTGCGCAAAGCCCTGGCGCCCCCTGAAACCTCCGAACCCCAGACCACCGACGAAATCTGCGAGGCAGTGGAGACCCTCTCCAACCACCGCATCGGCGGCCTCATCGTCCTCGAACGCCACATCGGCCTCTCCGACTACCTGGAAGGCTCCGTCCGGCTGGACTCCATCGTCACCTGGGAGTTGCTGGTCTCCCTCTTCTGGCCCCACACCCCCACCCACGACGGGGCCGTCATCATCCAGGGGGACCGCATCGTCGCCGCCGGTTGTCTCCTCCCCCTCTCCAAAAGCACCACCCTGGACCCCACCCTCGGCACCCGCCACCGCGCCGCCGTGGGCCTCACCGAACACACCGACGCCCTGGCCCTGGTGGTCTCCGAAACCAACGGCCAGGTTTCTCTCTCCCGGGGCGGCAAGCTGACCCAAAACCTCTCCCGATTCCAGCTCCGCCAGGAACTCAAGGATATTCTCGAACCCAACGACCGGAAAGGACCCTGGTTTGCCCGCTTTACCCGCTTTTTTGGTCCGTCATAAGGGCCTCAAAATCCTCTCCCTCTTCCTGGCCGTAACCCTCTGGTTCGCCGTAGGCGGTGAGGAGCGCACCGAGGTGACCCTGAGCGTACCCCTGGAACTGACCAACCTCAGCTCCGATCTGGTGGTCACCAGCGAGATCCCCTCCGCCCTGCAGGTCCGTATCATGGGACCCAGGGGACTCATCCGCAGCCTCGCCCAGGGCCGCCTGGTCCACACCCTGGACCTCGCCGGTTTCAAAGCCGGCCGCCACTCCTTTCCTCTGGGCCCCCACGCCTTCTCCCTCCCGCGTGGCGTCGTGGTCTCCAGGGTGCAACCCAATCCTCTCGTCCTCACCCTGGCCACCACCCTCACCCGCACCCTGCCGGTCAAACCCGTCGTCTCCGGCGCCCCCCCGGAGGGCTATGAACTGAAGGAACTGGTCGTCACCCCCGCCCATGTCACCGTCCAGGGGCCTGCCTCCGAATTGGACAAACTTACCTTCATCCCCACCCTGCCCATCATCCTCAATAATCTCTCCAGTTCCACCACCCTGGCCTCCGACCTGGATTTCAAAAGCCTCCATCTCACCCTGAAAACCCCCGCCCCCATCATGGCCCGAATCACCATCGCCCCCAAAACCATGAAAAAAACCTTTTCCGGCCTTGCGGTCACCCCCTCCCCCCAGAATGCCCGCCTCCAACCCGCCAAGGTCGCCGTCACCCTGGAAGGCCCCTGGCCTCTCTTCAAGGAATTCAAACCCGAAGCCCTCAAGATCTCGGTGGACACCAAGAACCTCAAACCCGGCCACCACCGCCTCCCGGTCCAGGTCACCCTGTCCTCCAATCTCACCCTCATAAAAATCGACCCCCCCACCCTCACCGCCGTTATCGGCAAGCCCCGCAACTGACCCCATCATCCCCCATTCCCAACCTCCCGCCCTCGAAGGGGTTTTATGTTCTGGGTTCCGTCTTGAAAAGTCCTTCCGTAGGGTGCGTCTCACGCACCATTGGTAGGCGCTGAGGGCCGGCAGGGACGCCCGCCCCACCGCCTTTTTCATGTGTTACGGGTGGGCCATCGGCCCAGGCGCGACTGCTTGGCGCTCCCTTTTCCATTGCCGTCCGCCCCGCCCCGTGGTATAGTCCCTGCTCAAATGCACCCCCTGCTCGCCATCCTCCTGGGCTTCGTGCAAGGCCTCACCGAGTTCCTGCCCATCTCCAGTTCCGGCCACCTGGCCTTGCTGGAGCACTATCTCAAGGTGGAAGGCGGCGGCCTCAGTTTTGACATCCTCCTCCACGTCGGCAGCCTCCTCGCCCTGCTCCTCTATTTCCGCGCCGACTGGCTGTCCATGCTCCGGGCCGTCTTCCGGCCCACCCCTTACAACCGTCTGGACCGCCGCCTCTTCTTCTGTCTCATCGCCGCCTCCATTCCCGGCGGACTGGCCGGCGTCCTCCTCAAGCACATGGCGGAAACCGTCTTCCGGCAGCCCCGGCGCATCGCCCTGCTCCTGGGCGGGGTGGGCGTCCTCCTGGTCCTGGCCGAAAAGCTGGCCCGCCACCGCCGCCCCCTCACCAACCTGCACCTGGGCGACGCCCTCCTCATCGGCTTCTCCCAGGCCCTGGCCATCATGCCCGGCGTCTCCCGCAGCGGCATCACCATGACCACCGCCCTGTTCCTCGGCTTCACCCGGGAAACCGCGGCCCGCTTCTCCTTCCTCCTGGCCACCCCCATCATCGCCGGCGCCGGCCTTTATGACCTCCTCAAATGGTTCAAGCACCCCCCCGAACATCTCTCCTTTTACGTCGGGGTCATGGGCTTCCTGGCCGCCTTCCTCTCCAGCTACCTGGCCATCAGGTTCCTGCTCCGCTTCCTGCGCCGCCACACCTTCATCCCCTTCGCCGTCTATCGCCTCCTCCTGGCCCTGGTCATCCTCCTCGCCACCCTCTTTACCCGCTGACCCCTGTCCCCACCCTCTCTTCCAAGCCCCGCCGGGGAACTCCACCCACCCTGCGTTTGGGATGGCCTGTAAGTCCAGGCGCGCCTGCCGGAAAAAGATTTTCATCTCCAGGAGGGCAAAAAATGGAAATGATGGAGGCTTCGGCAAGGTCCGCCGACACCGTTTTGGGGCGCTTGAGGTCAGTTACCGCGTTCGGCAGGAGTGAAAGAAGCTGTTTTGCAGAAACCGCTATGATTTCGAATCGCAAGAATAATCTTGCCTGGCAAGAGGCGAGTGCCTGCGGCAACCACCAAAAAAGCTCGGTGAATAACACAAGCGATTGACTATACTCATATTTTCGTCAGACGGGCTTGGAACATTTCTTGCAAAAATAAAACGTATGGTCCGTTGCCGGCAGGGAACGCCTTGACGAGGACCGGTGCAAGCCACTCCTCACCAAGGATGGGCGCCGGGAGGCCCTCCCCTGCCTGTCCGGGACCTGGCCGCCGCATAATTACAGGGAATCGAACGTCCTGACGATGACTAGCAAAAGAGGCCGGCCCCCAATTCCTCTGAAAACCATCGGAAACGGAATTCAGGATGGAGGAGGAGAACATGGGCATCCGCATCATCATTGCCGATGACCATCGGATTGTGCGCCAAGGGCTGAGAAGCCTCCTGGAACAAGAGCCTCAGATGGAGGTGGTGGCCGAGGCGGAGTCCGGCCGCGCGGCCGTGGCCCTGGTCCGGCAACACCTCCCCCACGTCGTCATCATGGACGTCAACATGCCGGACCTGAACGGCCTTGAGGCCACCCGCCGGATCCACTCCGAGTTTCCGGAAGTCAAGATTGTTGTTCTCTCCATGCACGCCGACCCCCGCTTCATAATCGACCTCCTCAAGGCCGGCGCCCACAGCTATCTTCTTAAAGAGAGTGCTTTCGAGGAACTGGCCCAAGCCATCCGTCTCGTCAGGGCCAACAGGAATTACGTAAGCCCCGGAGTAGCCAAGGTCCTGGCGCAACCCCACGGCGTCCGCACCCGGGACCCCCGCCAAAGCACCTTTGCCGGGCTCACCGTCCGGGAAATGGAGGTGCTGAAGCTCATGGCCGAGGGCATGAGGACCAGCCAGATTGCCGACCTCCTCCACCTCAGCATCAAGACGGTGGAAACCTTCCGCCAGCAAATCATGCACAAGCTGGGCCTCAGGAGCATTGCCGAGCTCACCAAGTACGCCCTCCGGGAGGGCCTCACTTCTCTGGAAGCCTGATTGCTCTCCCCGCCCTGGAGACGTACCTGCTCGACGGTTAATGCTACTGCGTTCAGTAGTCCAAAAGTCCTTTCATTTTCCCCCCTTTGCTAAAGGGGGGGTCAGGGGGGATTTGTCAGTATTTGTTGAGGGTTAATCAATAATTCCACGTAGTAGGATTAAGCAAAGATCTCTTCGGCCCGGCGCATCAGGCGGCCGATGGCCAGACCGTTGGGACAGGCCTGCTCTGCCCTGGTGTAGTCCACCTGGGTGAGCCGCCGCCAGGTCTCTTCGGGGAGCCCGGCGAAGGTCAGTCTGGCCAGCTCGGGGTCGCCATAGGACTGGTGGTACATGAGGCAGCGCATGACCTCGCTTACGGCCACCGCCCCGCCCACGGCCGCCTGGCAGATGGCGCCGCAGCCGGCGCAGTAGTCGCAACTGGTCTCCTGGGCATAGCGGCGCACGGCCTCCAGGTCCTCGCGGGCCAGTTTGGTCTGATCCCGGGCCGCAGCCACGTTGGCCGCCAGGATGGTCAGATTGGGCATCTGGGAGCAGATGCTGGCGATCTGCGGGGTCTCCCACACCACCTTGAGCTTGGCCTGCTTGTCGGTGAAGCCCCGTTCCATGAAACGGTTGGCCATTTTCAGTTCGGCTTCGCTCTGCGTTTTGATCTCCGAGGGGCCCCCGCTCTGGGTCTTCATAGCCACCAGGCCGATGCCCGCCTTGGCGCAGGCCTGCACCGCCTCCTGCATCTTGGGACTGTGCATCACCTGGTAATTGTAGGTGGTCATGATCACGTCGATCCAGTCCAGACGGGCCGCCCCCAGCAGGCAATCCTCCATGTTGGTGTGCGTGCTGAAGCCGAAAAATTTGAATTTGCCCGCCCTTTTCATCTCCCCGGCCCACTCCCGGTAGGCCGGTTTCATCTCGTCGATGCCGCTGATGGCGTGGATATAGAACACATCCACATAAGGCGTTTGCAGCCGCTTCAGGCAGTCTTCCAGGCGCCGGGTGAGGTCGCCGCCCTGGGGCACCAGTTTGGTGACCAGGCAGACCTCCTTCCTGGCTCCGGGGTTTCTGGCGAAGAAGCGGCCCAACCCCTCTTCGCTCAGGCCGTCGCCGTAGGCCTCGGCCGTGTCCCAGAAGGTGACCCCCCATTTCAGGGCCTGTCTGAGGAGCAATTGGTTGTTGATGGTGTCGAGCATGCACCCCAGGTTGAGGATGGGCACCTCCACTCCGGTCTTGCCCAGTTTGCGTTTGGGCATGGTTTGGGCCGGAGCGGTCCCGCCTGGCTTCTCCGTCGCGGCCAGGGCCCCCGGGGTGCCGGCCACTGCGGCGGCCAACCCGGCCAGTCCCACGGTCTGCACGAATTCCCGGCGCGTCATGCCTGTATCTCTTTTCTTCCCCTCCATAAGTGCCGCCTCCTCCGGAGGTGATGTTCGCGGCCCGGATATCCGGTTCTCAATTTGTAACCGGGATCAACACCGGTTGCAACGCCTTGTTTGGCTTACCGGTTCAACTCGGGAAGCAGGACCGTGGAACCCCTGCCCCGGAAAGAGAAAATAATCAGCACCCCTTCGGGTGGCCGGTCCCTGCCGGCCGGGGCCATCCCCCATGGGCCGTCCGCGGAGGTGACCATCGCATGGATACCCACCAGTTGCGAAAATGTCGGGGTCGGCTGGAGAAAAAACCCGAAAGGTCTTCTCAAGCTGTTGGGTCGCGCCGGACGGAGCCACGGGGGTAACGTTTACGTCCGGGGTCTGCCCCTGGTTGGAGAACGTAAATCCATTGAACCCACGGCCGACCGGATGCCGGAGGGCAACCTCCAGGCCCTGCAGCAACCTATAGATCAGAGTCCCTGCGATTTTGGGCCGTTCGGAGGAGGCGGCAGAGCGGTCGGCCCGGGAACCGATCCCTGCCTGCGCCTGGATCGTTGGCGATACGGGGTTTCCCCAAAAAGGCCACAAGTCGGTCGGGGTGACGCGTCAATGCTCCGGCACTACGGGTAAGGTGGCCGATTGCCAGCTGGCGGTATCGTTGCAACCGGCTGCTGACGAAGCCGGCATGCCTTTGAACTATCAGCTCTGATGGCGCCGTAAAAAGTCATAAAACCCAGGAGCCTCTTGGTGTGCCAGGCTAAGCTCTGGCGGTTTTAGATAGATGCAAGGTTCTATCCATGGCAACTGCCTGTTCACCATGAAGTCACGGCTCGGCGCCAGGGGTGACCCGGAGTGTCAAGCGAGCCGGTCAAGGTCTTTAAGACCGAGACGGGATGCAGGCCGCAGCGCAAGCGAACTCGATTCGGCCTCGTTACTCTACTTGGCGGCGGCGACCCTCCCAAGAGATGGGGAAGCCTGCCACCGGCGCCAGGGGATAACAGGAGCGCGGCGTCGGGCCGTCCGGGGTGGTTGGAGGCGGCAGGTATCCAGAAAATCGCCGGGGAAACTGGGAGGCCCGGCGGAACGGGTGAGGCAACAGGTAGCCTGCACCCAAGGAAGGGGGGGAATCCATAACCCGCCGGACCGTTCCGGCCGGGAGTCGGACCTGCCCCTAGTAGCGAGGAAGCGGCTAACCCAAATACTGTTCACTTAATATAAATTCTGTGGTATCCTTTGTAAAATAATCACAGGAGGGCCGCAGATGGCACGGACAGTTGCAGAGCTCCCCAAAGGGAGCCGGATCACGGACTACATCAGCCTTGG
>VGSQ01000072.1 GCA_016874975.1 Deltaproteobacteria bacterium | reverse complement strand
ACCTGCTATGAAAAGTTCCTTATCCCCCTCTCCCCCGGCGGGGGAGAGGGCTGGGGTGAGGGGGAGAACTTTTCATGCTTTGCGAGTGAGCCCAAGGCTCATGAATAACTGTGGGGGAGGGGGAAAATGATCACAGACCTTAGCTCCCTCCCATGATCTGGTCATATACCGCTTCCACCTGCGCCGCCATGGCCTCCAGGGAAAACCGGGCCGCCACCAATTCCCGGCCCCGCTCCCCCATAGCCCGGCCCTCTTCGGGATGGTCCAGGAGCCGCCCCAGGGCCCGGGCCAGATCCGGCGCGTCTTTGGGCGGGACCAACAGGCCCGTCTCCCCGTCCGTGACCACCTCGGGGATGCCGCCCAGACGGGTGGCGGCCACGGGCCGGGCCAGGGCCAGGGCCTGGAGCAGGGCCTGGGGCACCCCTTCATGGGCGTAGGAGGCCATGACAAAGGCGTCCATCAGGGCCAGCCAGTCGGGCACCTGCTCCTGGTGGCCCACCAGGCGCACCCGCTCTCCCAGCCCCAGCTCGTCCCGGCGGGCCTCGATGACCGGCCGGTAGGGGCCGTCTCCCACGATGACCAGGGCGACGTTGCGGCCGGCGTCCAGCAGTTCCCGCAGCGCCTCCAGGACATAGAGGTGGCCCTTCCAGGAGCGCAGGACCGACACCGTGCCCAGCATAAAGGCGCCCTCCGGCAGCTGGAGCCCGGCCCGGAGCGCCGGGTCGCCGGCACGGGGGGAGAACGCCGCCAAATCAACCCCGGTGGGGATGGGGAAGAGCCGGGAGGCCGGCACCCCCGCCCGTTCCTCCAGGTGGCGGGCGATCTCCCGGCTGGTGGTGAGCACCGCGGCCGGGGCCTGGTAGAGCCAGCGGGTGGGCCGGTTCCCCTTTACCGGCGTGGACAGGTGCCGGGTGCGCACCAGGACCGGCCGGTTGCCCAGGCTGGCCCAGGCCAGGTTCCCCACCCAGGAGTCCAGGGAGCTGTGGGTGTTGAGGATGTCCACGCCCTCCGCCCGGAGCAAACGCCGCAGCTCCCGCCAAGCCGAAATATTGCGCCGGCCGCCGAACCTCAGGGCGAAGGCCGGGAAGCCCGCCGCCCGGGCCCGCCAGAGGAGGGCGCTGCGGCGGTCCGCAGCGATGAGCAGGCGGTGGCCCCGCGCCCGCATGGCCCGGGCTTCGGCCAGGATGCGGTGCTCCTGGCCCCCCCAGCCCAGGGAGGCCTCGGTGTGCAGGATGGTATAGGCGCGGCGTTCCTGGTGCATGGATTATCAATTTCCCCGGCGGGATGTCGCCAGATTCTCATAAAGTGCCGCCAGCCTCCGGAGCATGGCCTCCAGGGAATAGCGCTGCGCCACCGTGGCCCGGGCGGCGGCGCCCATCTGCTGCCGCAGGAGGGGTTGCCGGTACAATTCGATCATTGCCCGGGCCAGGGCCGGGCTGTCGCCGGGGGGGGTGAGAAAGCCGTTGACGCCGTCCTCAATGACGTCCGCCACCCCGCTCACCCGGGTGGCCACCGGCGGCAGGCCGCTTCCCATGGCCTTGAGGAGGGCCAGGGGGAGCCCCTCCCAGAGGGACGGCTGCACGAACAGGTCCGCGGCCCGGAAGATGAGGGGCAGATCCCGGCGGGTGCCCAGGAAGCGCGCCGTCTCCTCCAGACCCAGCTCCCGGGCCTGGCGGCGCAGGGCCTGCTCCTCCCGCCCGGAGCCCACCAGTAGCGCGGTGAGGTCCGGGGCCTCCTGCCGCACGGCGGGCAGGGCGGCGAGCAGGAAGCGGTGCCCCTTCTGCTCTTCCAGGCGGCCCACCACCGCCGCGCAGAACCCCTCCACCCCCAGGCGCTGTCGGGCCTGCTCCCGGGAGTCGGGAATCTCCAGTTCCTCCAGCCGGATGCCGTAGGGAATGACCTCCAGGCGGCCGGGGTTCACCCAGTCATACGTGCGCACGTCTTCCCGGACCTGGGGACTGCTCACCAGCAGGCGGTGGGTGCAGGGCGCCAGGGCAAAATTCCACAGGCGCCGGTGCAGCTTGACCCGGCTGTAGGTATTGTGCACCGAGGCCACCACCGCCGGAATCCCCAGCCCCAGGGCCGCCAGACGACCGTAGAGATTGGGGTGGTAGAGGTGGGTGTGCAGCACCTGGGGCCGCACCTCCCGGAGGAGACGCCGCACCCCCCGCACCAGGCTCCGGAAGTTGTCCCGCTTGAAGTCCAGACCCAGGCTCACCACCGCCACCCCGGCCTGCCGCAGCTCCTCCGCCACCGGCCCCGGCGGCCCGATGGTGGCCACGGTCACCTCAAAGCGGGCCGGGTCCAGGCCCGTGGCGATGGCGGCCACCAGATCCTCGGCCCCTCCCACCGGCAGGCTGCCGATGAGCTGGAGCACACGGAGGGGCCCAAGGATAGTGGGATGATGAGGCATCCGCGTCAGGTTGCCCGGAAGCCCTGCAAACCGGGGCGGCGGCGCAACCCTGGCCCCAGAGCTTTGAGCGGCATCGGTGTTTTACGGATAACTTACAGAAATTCCCATGATTCCCCTATAATTATGCCATCGCCGGCAGCGCCTGTCCATCAGGGAAATCCCTGAAAGTGATGCCGGTCGGAAAGTTCGCTCTGAGGGAGGGCGCCTATGCCTCCCGGCCCCTTCCAACCCTCGCCCCGGGGAAGTTCGCCTCCTACCTGACTGAAAAATACTTGGTAATGGAGCGCCTCGTGGTATAATGGGACGGTTTTCGCAAGAGGGGGAGGTTTTGAGCAAGGCTGCAGCCACCAGGATGAAGTTCGCCGGGCCTGGGGGGGACGTCGTCCCCCGGTCCTTCCTGGAGCGGACCCGGCAAGCGACGGAACGAGCCGCCGAAGCCATGCTGCGCCTCCAGCACCCCCAGGGCTATTGGTGGGCGGAGCTGGAGTCCAACGTCACCATCACCGCCGAATATCTCATGCTGCACCGTCTGTTGGGGTTGCCTGAGGACCGGTTCCCCCAGATGACCGCCGACCTTCTGGACCGGCAACTGGACAACGGCGGCTGGTCCCTGTGGTATGACGACGGGGGAGAGCTCAGCACCTCGGTGGAGGCCTACCTGGCCCTGAAACTGGCAGGGTTTCCGGCCCGCCACCCACGCCTGGTGAAAGCCCGGGAGTTCATCCGGGACCGGGGCGGGGCTTTGCGGACCCGGGTCTTCACCCGCATCTTCATGGCGCTCTTCGGCCAGGTGAGTTGGGAGGGCATCCCCCTGATGCCTGTGGAATTCATTTTCATCCCCCCCTGGACGGGCTGCAGCATCTATGAATTCTCCAGTTGGACCCGGGCCACCGTGGTGCCGCTGATGATCACCATGGCCCAGCGTCCGGTCTGCCCCACGCCCCCGGAACAGGGGGTGGCCGAACTCTTCCTGGATCCCCGGGAGCCCTTCGAACGGCACCGGGTGCAGTGGTTGCCGCAGGGCACGCCCCTGGAGAACCTTTTCGTCTTGCTGGATCGGGTCATGAAGCTCTACTACCGCCGGCCCCTCCCCGTGCTGCGGCGGGCGGCTCTGCGGCGGGCGGAAGCATGGATCGTGGAGCATCAGGAGCCCAGCGGTGACTGGGGCGGCATCCAGCCGGCTATGCTCAACTCCCTGTTGGCCCTGCACGTGCGCGGCTATGGGTCGGACCACCCGGTGATGCGCCGGGGCCTGGAGGCCCTGGAGGCCTTCACCCTCACCGACGGGCGCCGCCTCTGGCTGCAGTCTTGCATCTCGCCGGTGTGGGACACCGCCCTGGCCTTGCGGGCCCTGATGGCGGCCGGCGTGCCCACCCACCTGTCGGAAATCGGCCGCGCGGTGAGATGGCTGGTGGACCGGCAGATCCACGCCCCCGGCGACTGGAGCGTGAAACGGCCCCATCTACAGCCCGGCGGCTGGGCCTTCGAATTCCACAACGACTGGTATCCGGACATCGACGATTCGGCGGTGGTGCTCATGGCCCTCAAGGAGGCGGCCCGGAATCCCGAAACCATCGCCCAGGCCGCCTCCCTGGGCATCAACTGGTGCCTGGGCATGCAGTCCAAGAACGGCGGTTACGGCGCCTTCGACGTGGACAACACCAAAGAGTGGCTCAACTGCATCCCCTTCGGCGACCTGAATGCCCTGCTGGACCCCCCCACCGAAGACGTCACCGGTCGGGTTCTGGAGATGATGGGCGTCTTCGGCTACGGGCCGGACCACCCCCAGGCCTTCCAGGCTTTGCGCTTCCTGCGCCGGCGGCAGCATGCCGACGGCTCCTGGTGGGGGCGTTGGGGGGTAAATTTCATTTACGGCACCTGGTCCGTGCTTATGGGGCTGCGCGCCATCGGCGAACCCATGGACCAGCCCATGGTGCGGCGGGCCGTGGCCTGGCTCAAGGCCCAGCAGAATGAGGACGGCGGCTGGGGGGAGACCTGCGACACCTATTGCTCCCCCGAACTGAAGGGGCAGGGGCCCAGCACCGCCTCCCAGACCGCCTGGGCCCTCATGGGCCTGGTGGCCGCGGGGGAGGCCCGGAGCCCGGAAGTGCAGCGGGGCGTCGAATATCTGCTGGCGCACCAGAACGCCGAGGGCCGCTGGGACGAACTCTACTTCACGGGCACCGGCTTTCCCACCCGCTTCAAAATCCGTTATCATTTATACCGGGACTACTTCCCCCTCATGGCCCTGGGGATGTATCTGAGAGAGAGAAGTGAGCAGTGAGCAGGAAGCAGTAGGCAGAAAGCAGGAAGCAGTCACGCAGGGGCCGTCGGCCCACCCGTAACACATGCAAAGTGCCGTAAGGCGGGCTCGGACCGCCGCCGGCCCCGGCCATGGTGCGTATTTTCTGGTTCCCAAGCTCCTGCTTGGGAACCGGCTTGCACGCCAAGCTCTGCTTGGCCGGAGGAATGCTGCATAAGGCCCCCGGCCATGGTGCGGAAGAGGCCCCTACGCAAAAACCTTCATAACGGGAACCATGTCCAAAACCCTGGTCACCGGCGGCACCGGCTTTGTGGGCCGGGCCGTGGTGGTGGAATTGTTGGCCCGGGGGCGCGAGGTGCGGGTCCTCACCCGCCAGCCTGAGCACCCTTCCCTGGCCGGCCTCCCGGTGGAGATCATGGCCGGCGACCTGCGGGACCCCCAGGTCTGCCGCGCGGCCCTGCAAGGCTGCGACCGCGTCTTCCACGTGGCCGCGGACTACCGCCTCTGGGTGCCGGACCCGGCCGCCATGTACGCCGTCAATGTGGAGGGAACCCGGAACCTGATGGACGCCGCGGCCCAGGCCGGGGTGAGCCGGGCGGTCTACACCAGCACCGTGGGCGCCCTGGGGAACCCCGGCGACGGCACCCCCGGCACCGAGGACACTCAGGTGAGCCTGGGGGACATGGTGGGCCACTATAAGCGCTCCAAATTTCTGGCCGAACAGGTGGTCCTGGATTTCGCCCGCCGGGGGCTGCCGGTGGTCCTGGTGCACCCCAGCGCCCCGGTGGGCCCCTGGGACGCCCGCCCCACTCCCACCGGCCAGATGATTCTGGATTTTCTCAAGGGAAGGGTGCCCGCCTACCTGGAAACGGGCCTCAATTTAATACACGTCCGGGACGTGGCCGTGGGGCACCTGCTGGCCGAAGAAAAGGGCCGGGTGGGGGAGAAATACATCCTGGGCTGCCAGAACCTGAGCCTCTCCCAGATTTTCAGGATGCTGGCGGACTTCAGCGGCATCCCCGCCCCCCGGGTGCGCCTCCCCTATTATCCCGTCCTGGCCATGGCCTACCTCAATGAATTCTGGGCCACCTACGTCAGCGGCAAGCCGCCCCGCATGCCCCGGGCCGCAGTGCAGATGGCCAAAAAGTTCATGTACTTCGACAGCGCCAAGGCCGTCCGGGAGCTGGGCCTGCCCCAGACGCCGGTGACCCAGGCGCTGATCGACGCGGTGGCCTGGTTCCGGGAGCACGGATATGTGTAATCCGCGCCGGACGCAGGGAGAGGGTGCATGCGTTTCCCGTTAAGCCTCAGCCTGGACCTGGGGCGCTACCTCATGAGCCGGCGTCTGAAGGGGGAGGCCCGCTTTCCCCTGGTGCTCATGCTGGAGCCCACCCACCAGTGCAACCTGGCCTGCGCCGGCTGCGGCCGCATCCAGGAGTACCGGGACACGCTGGGCCAGTCCCTGAGCCTGGAGGAATGCCTGGGCGCAGTGGCGGAGTGCGGCGCCCCGGTGGTCACCGTCACCGGCGGCGAGCCCCTCCTGTATCCCCCGGTCTTCGACCTGGTGCGGGAGCTGTTGGCCCGGCGCAAGCACATTTATCTCTGCACCAACGCCGTCCTGCTGGAAAAATCCCTGCCCCGACTGGTGCGCTCCCCCCGCCTCACCCTGAGCGTGCACGTGGACGGCCTGGCCCCCACCCACGACCACATCCTGGGGCGGGCCGGGCTCTTCGAGGTGACCCTGAGCGCCATCCGGGCCGCCAAACGCCTGGGGTTCCGGGTCTGCACCAACACCACCATCTACCAAGAGACGGACATCGCCGAAATCAAGGAGCTGTTCGCCCTCCTCACCAGAATCGGGGTGGACGGCATCCTGGTGTCCCCGGCTTACAGCTTTGCGGGAGTGGACCCGGAAATGTTCCTGAGCCGGGAGGAGATCAAGGAGAAATTCACCCGGCTCACCGCCGGGGGCGAGCGCTTCCGCTATTTCAGCACGCCCCTCTACCTGAGTTTCCTGCGGGGCGAGCGGCATTACCGCTGCACCCCCTGGGCCAACCCCACCCGCAATCCCCGGGGCTGGCGCTCCCCCTGCTACCAGATTCTGGACGGGCACTACCCCACCTTCGCCCGACTCATGGAGGAGACCGACTGGGAGCGCTTCGTCTCGGGCCGGGACCCCCGCTGCGCCCAATGCATGATGCATTCGGGGTTCGAGCCCAGCGTGGTGCAGGGGCTCTCGGGGCGGGACCTGCTCACCATGGTGCGGTGGAACCTGACGTGAAGGGGTCGCCGCCGGGCCCGGAGGCACAGTATCAAGCCCCAGGCCACCCCCTGCCAACATCGAGATTTCCTGCCTGTGCCGGCGGCGGCCTCCTGATCGCAACGGCTTTGGGCCTCTTTCTCCTGGCCGCCTGGGGCCTGCCCCTCATCCGGGGGGAGGGGATGTACGCCCTCATTCCCCAGGAGATGTTCCAGTCCGGCCACTGGCTGACGCCCACCCTGAACGGGGCCCGCTACCTGGACAAACCGCCCCTGCTTTACTGGCTCAACCTGCTGGCCTACCAGGCCCTGGGGCTGTCCGTGGAGGCGGCCCGCCTTCCCACGGTGCTCCTCACCGTGGGCGAGGTGTGGCTCACCTGGCGCATCGGCCGCCTGCTGCTGGGGCCCCGGGCCGCCTTCCTGGGGGGTCTGGTGCTGCTGAGCAGCATCGGCTTTTTCGTGCTGCACCTGCAGCTCCTGACGGACCACCCCGTCACCCTGGCCCTGCTCTGCGCCCTCTATTTTATGATGCGCTGGGAGGCGCAGCCGGCCCGGCGCTGGGTGGCCGGCTTCCACCTGGCCCTGGCCGCCGGCTTCCTGAGCAAGGGCTTCATCGGCGTGGTCTTCCCGGTGCTCATCGGCGGCCTCTATGCCCTGAGCCGCCGGCGCGCCGCGCTGCTGCGCCTGTTTTTCTCCCCCTGGGGGATATCCCTGGCGCTTCTGGCCATCGTCCCCTGGTTCGCCGCCATGGAGTATGCCCACCCGGGCTTTCTCCTGCACCAGATCGTCAACGAGCAGATCCTGAGATTTTTCGGGAAGCGCTATCCGCCGGATATCATTCCCTTTTCACTGCCGGGCTTCTGGCTCTTCCTATGCATCTGGCTCATGCCCTGGGCCGTGCTGCTGCCGTCGGCCCTGTACCGGTTCTGGCGGGAGCGGTGCTCCGGCCCGGCGGCCTCACCCCAGGCCCGCCTTCTCATTCTCTGGGCCGCGGCCATCATGGTCTTTTACAGCCTCTCCTCCAGCCGCATCGAATATTATTCCCTGCCGGTCCTGCCGGCCCTGGCACTGATTCTGGGCTGGCGCCTGGAGCGCTTTCTCGCCGCTCCCGGCGACCGGAGCGTGGTGTACGCCCTCCTGCTGGTGGGGGCCGCGGGGCTGGCCACCCTCTTCCTGCTGCCCTCCCTGGAGGAACTCTGCGTGGCCAACCGGCGGGAGTTCGTGGGGCTCTATGACCAGGTGGCGCCCATCGCCCGCTGGGTGGCGGTGGCGGCGCCGCTGCTGGGCCTGGCCGGGGCCGCGGCGGGCCTGCGCTCCCCCCGGCTGGCGGTGGGCGCCTACGCCCTCCTGGCTTTCTTTCTCATTTTTGCCACGCATCGCGCCTATCTGGCCATCTCCCCCCTGTTGAGCGACCAACAGGCGGGGGACTTCGTCCGGCGCCAGGCCAGCGCCCGGGACGTGCTGGTCATGGAGAGCATCGAAGAATTTGAGTACGGCGCCTCCCTGGCCTATTACGCCGGCCGACGGATCCTCATGGTGACGCGCCAAGGCCTGCCCCAGTTCCCCTATCCCGTCACCCCTGCCGAAGACTATCTCATCACCCCGGAACGCCTGGCCGAACTGTGGCGGGGGCCCCAACGCATTTATGTGCTGGTGGACGACGCCGCCAGCCCCGACCCCCTTTACGGCCATGCCCCCGTGGCTCTGAACCTCCCCGGCAAGCGTCTGGTGGCCAACCGGCCCTGAAGCCGGGGGACATCGTCCTGAAATTATGGAGTGGGAGAGGAGGCCAGGCGTCAGAGACCCCACTCCCCTCCACCAAACCCCTTCCCCCAACCCCTTGACCCATCTTCTGCCGAAGTACCGGGGGCGACCCTCCATCCTCATCAGCGCACGTCCCAGATTACTTGCCCCCCGGCGCGATTGGGCGTATGATGAAAACGAAACAGGGGCAATGGTGCATTGCAAGAGTCATCCGGGGAGAGCGGATCCCACCCCCTCTTTCCAAATTTCCCCTCCAACCCTGAAGGTGAGGGCGGCATGATACCGCTTCGAGATCTGAACCCCTCCTCCCGCCCCCCGGTGGTGGGTTACACCCTCATCGTCCTGAACGTGCTGGTTTTTTTCGTGGAGATTTCCCTGGAGCAGCAGTTGCCCGCCTTCCTGAAGGCTTTCGGCTTCATCCCGGCGCGCCTTACCAGCGCCCTGGGGAGCGGGGACCTTCTGGAGGCGGTGCTGCCCCTGTTCACTTCCATGTTCCTGCACGGCGGCTGGCTCCATCTCATCGGCAACATGTGGACCCTGTTCATTTTCGGCGACAACGTGGAGGACAGCCTGGGGCACGGCCGCTTCCTGCTGTTCTACCTGGCCGCCGGGGTGTTGGCCGGCCTGAGCCAATTCGCCACCGCGCCCTTCTCCCGCATCCCCATTGTGGGGGCCAGCGGGGCCATCGCCGGGGTGATGGGGGCTTACTTCTTCCTTTTCCCCGGAGCCCGGGTGCTCACCCTCATTCCCATCCTCTTTTTTCTCGTCATTGAGGTCCCGGCTTACGTATTCCTGGGATTCTGGTTCTTCCTGCAATTTTATTCGGGAACGGCTTCCCTGGCCGGCGGCAAGGCTGCCGGCGTGGCCTTCTGGGCGCACGTGGGAGGCTTTTTGGCGGGAGTGCTGCTCCTCTTGGTGATGGCTCCGGAAAAGTTCAGGGAGGCCTGGAGCCGCCGGGTTTCCAGAACCTAGGATAAAGTTCTCGGGGCTTTCAGGCAGGACACCCGCCCCGGCGGTCCCTGCCCCGGGCTGGAGGCCTGGGCCGCCAGAGCCATGAACATTTCAAACAGTCGCGCCTGGGCCTCTGGCCCACCCGTAACCCATGACAAGGCCGGTGGGGCGGGCGTCCCTGCCCGCCGCCTTTGTCTTTGGTGGCACATCCCGGCCTGGAGGCCGGAACCAAACCGAAAAATGATACAATTACTTTGCCAAATCAATAAGATACAGATAAAATCTTGTTGAAAAAACCAGAAACTCAAATTCAGTAGCACAGGCTTCCAGCCTGTGCGCTGCACCGGCAAGATGCCGGCGCCACCAAGACTTTTCAAGACAGTTGCTCATGAGCCTGGGGCTCACCCGCAAAGCATGAAAAATTCCCCCTCCCGCTAGCCCCCTCCCACGAGGGGAGGGGGAATAAAGGAACTTTTACCGTGAAAATCCCGATTCTGTAGGGGCGGGTTTGAAGCACGCCCCTACAAAAGGTTTTTCGTACTCGGGGGCGGCCCCGTTGGGGCCATGAGCATTTCATAGCAGTTTTGTGGGCGGAGGGCCGGGAGCGCCTGGCTCACCCCCCTTCCATCGCAACAGACTTTTCAAGGATAGATTTTCCCTCATGCCCGAACTCCCTGAAGTGGAGGTCATCCGCCGGGGTCTGGCCCCCCGCCTCCGGGGCCGCCGCTTCAACGGCGTGGCGGAGGGTCCGCACCGCCTCCGCCGTCAATCCCCCGCGCCGGATTTCTCCCGCTGGCTCCCCGGCCGCCGCGTCCTGGACCTGCGCCGGCGGGGCAAATACCTGCTCCTGGACCTGGAGGGCGGCGCCACCCTGCTCTTCCACCTGGGCATGACCGGCCGCCTGCTCCTCACCCCGGGCCCTCCCCCTCCCCTCCCCCACGTGCACCTCACCTTTCGCCTGGAAGGCGGTCTGGCGCTCCTCTTCCAGGACGTGCGCCGCTTCGGCCAAGCCCTGATCTTCCCGCCAGGCATGGACCTCACGCCCCTGGAGCAAGTGGGCCGGGAGCCCCTTTCCCCCCAAGTCACCGCCCGCCGGCTCGCAAAGATGGCCCGGGGCCGCTTTCGCCCCCTGAAAAACTTTCTCCTGGACGGTCGCATCATGGCGGGCATCGGCAACATCTACGCCAGCGAGATCATGTTCGCCGCCCGCCTTCATCCCGCCGCGCCGGTGGGGAGTCTCAGCCCCGCCGACTGGCGGCGGCTCCTGCGCCACACCCGGCGCATCCTCAGAGCGGCCATCGCCCGGGGCGGCACCACCATCAACGACTACCTGGACAGCCACGGCCGGACCGGCCTCTTCCAACTGGACCTGCTGGTCTACGGCAGGCACGGGGAAGCCTGCCGGAAATGCGGCGCCGCCATCGAGCGCCTCAACCAGGGCGGCCGCAGCACCTTCTTCTGCCCCTGCTGCCAGACGCCGGGAGCGGAGCAAGGCCGGGAGGGCAGGCCTGATGGTGCGTGTGATGCGCCCTTCGATAACGTTTCAAAGTAGTCCAAGGACCAATGGCCCATCCCCCTAGCTGCTCTGTCAGGCATAGTTATGTTGCGCGGTGCGCACCCTGCGCCACCGCTGATGCCAATTTGATGTCAAACATAGAGTAATTGATTGGTGGGGCGGGCCTCCGGGCCATCCGGGTGTCCAGCGAGAATGAATCCCGCTCCAGCGCGGGAAGGTTATTGATTTAAGCTTTGATCTCGTTGCCGAGTCGGGCTGGGGAATGCCGGTAAGGGGTCCAAGCTCAGCTTGGACTAGCGATCCGTTCCCAAGTACAACTTGGGAACGAGATTCGTATAGAATGCCATGAGGTTAGGATTGCTTAAATGACTTGTCTTTTTCATAAAACGATAAATGATCTTACCGAAAGAACGGAGTGTGAGACGTGGCTTCTCGAGGATGTTTTTGAGACCGTCAACCAACAAATCGCGGTCGAGCGAGAAATTTCTCCCTCTCCTCCCAACACGGGAAGAAGCCTGGGGTGTGTGGAGCATAAAATGCGTGATTTTATTTATGAAATTGTTTACTTAGCATGGTAACCAGAAAATATTACAAGAGGTATCGTTATGAAGATTGCAGAAAAATATTTGCTTATAATATTAATAATTATAACGTCCATTTTGGTTTTTATAGGATTAGTAAGTTTATTCTTATGGCAATCGTATTCAGGAAAATTGTTTTCTACAGCCGGGCTGGTGCTCTCTCTTGCCGGTTTTATCCAGTTAGAGATAAGTGGTCTTTTTGATCGAATAAGTAAAGAATACGATGATCTTCAAAAATACCCTTTTGGCCCACCATCTTTTATAACCAGAAAAATAATAAATAACATTGAAAGACCATTTATGACATTTCTTACTAATAAATTATTTGTGAGTTATTATACTGGGTTTTACTTAATAATAATTGGTATCATCTTGCAGGCATTGGGTGTTTGGATTTAACAGCAAATATTAATAATGTTCTGAATTAATTTATTAATCTCCTTCGCAATTTGTATTAGGAAGCTTTATATTGGTAAAAGCTTATTTTTGCCACCATATATTCAATATGCCGTCCCAATATAGAAATATCTAATTGAGATCAGCCAATTTTATTACATGCACCATCTTGGGCTGGCTGCCGGTCTTTACCCTCGCCAAATATCCAAACATTATTCCTGCTTCTGCCTCATTTTGTCGCCAGTCCGGTAGGGCAAATTACAGCCACCTCCCCCCGGCAATAGGGCGTAAGACTCATCCTGCGGAAAGATTTTCCCTTGAAACTCTCTTGCTTGAAGGTGGAGCAGGCGCCCTCGCCTGCTCTTTAGGAGCACAGCCGGGGCCGGCTGGGACGGGCGCGGGAGGGGTCTGAAAGCCCGCCGTCTCACCACTCGATGCCGGCCCGGGAGCGGACCCCCGCCTGGTAGTAGTGTTTCACGGGGCGCATTTCCGTCACCAGGTCGGCCATCTCGATGACCTCGGGCGGCGCCTGGCGCCCGGTGAGGACCACTTCCACATGGGGCGGCCGGGCCCGGAGCACGGCCAGGGCCTCTTCCAGGGAAATGAGGCGGTAGGCCAAAGCCAGGTTGAATTCGTCCAGGACCACCAGGTCGTGGACGCCGGCCTCAATGACATCCCGGGCCAGGGCCCAGGCGTCCTGCACCTGGGCCAGGTCGTCGGGGCTGGGGGATTTGAGGTTCACGAAACCCGCCTTGCCGAAGAACTGCAGGGTCAGGTCCGGCGCCAGCCGCAGGGCCGCCTTGCTCTCCCCCGTGTCCCGGCCTTTCATGAAATGCACCACAAAAACCTTGAATCCCTGGCCCACCGCCCGGAAGGCCAGACCCAGGGCGCAGGTGGTCTTGCCCTTGCCGTCCCCGGTGTAAACCTGGATGTAGCCTTTCTCCAGCTTCGGCGTCGCCATTGTCCTGCCTCGCATCTCTGAACCGTCTTGAAAGATTTTCGTGGGGGAGGGGGCCGGGGGGCTTGAGATCCCTTCATTCCCAAGCTCCTGCTTGGGAACGTAAAATTCCCCCCAAGCTCTGCTTGGGGACCTTATGCCCCTCCGCCTTGGCCCCAGCTTATGCCTCAGTAGTCCTCCGGCCAAGCAGAGCTTGGCTTGGCAAGCCGGTTCCCAAGCGGGAGCTTGGGAACCAGAAAAAGCAGAGACGCCTGGGCCACAGGAGCCATGCTCCCCCGCCCTCCCCTGGAGAACGGATACGCTACTCCACCACCGCCGGCGGTAGGTTGCGGATGAGGTTTTCGGTCTTGAAGTCCAACTCCCGGGCCCGCCGCACCAGGGCCTGGTAGCGCTCCTCGGGCAGCGTCGGGGTGCGGGCCAGAATCCACAGGTAGTGCCGGTCCGGGGTGCCCACCAGGGCCGTCTGATAATCGGCGTCCAGGTCCAGAATCCAGTACTTCCCTTTTATCAGAGAGCCAAAGATTTTGAAGACCCAGGTGTCGAAGGCCACCTCCAGCTTGGCGTTGGTCTTGGGGTCCACCACCGTGGCGGTGCCCCGGATGGAGCGCTGGCCCCCGTCGGCCTCCCGGCATTCGTTCTCCACGGAAATTTTCCCCGGTCCCAGAATCTGGTAGGTGGCGGTGGAGGCTGCGCAGGTGCGCTGGAACCAGGTGGGCAGCCGGGCGATCTCATACCATTTCCCCTGGTAGCGTTCAATATCCACATAAGCCACCGTAGGCAGGTCCGGGGCCGTTTCCCGCAGCCCGGGCAGGAAGCAGGAAAACATGATCACCGCCACCGACAGAAGGACCACGACCAGGCCCCCCAGGACCATACGAGACATCACCACACCTCCGCCTGAGCCGCAGGGCTGATACCGCCACTTTATCAGAGACCGCCGGCAAAGGGGAGGAAAGTGAAGGGGGTAAATGGAACAAAACCTTGGGTTGGGGGTCACGCAGGTAGTGGAGATAATTTATCAGGGCGCGGGCCCCAAAATATCGGTCTGAACCTTGTCAAAGAGTTTATTAAAAAATAAACTAAAAAATTTAGACATTTTAATCAGAGGCTCGGTCGGCCCCGGGGCCTCAGGCCCCCAGGAAAGGAGGCGATAGTCATGACGCGGGCGAAGCAGCATTCCCGGTTTTCCCACTACGAACGCGTCGAGTTGGCAGGCAAGACCGTGCTGGTCCCCTACCCCACCCGCATCCCCCGGGAGAAGCTGGTGGAACGAGACGATCTCCAGAACCGCTGCCTGGCCGCCTGGATGAGGCAGGACGGCATTCCCTCGCTCAACTTCCGCCTTTACGGACCGCCGGGCTGCGGCAAGAACGCCGTGGTCTATTGGCTGGCGCAGCATCAGGGCATGGACCTGTACATCATCAACGGCCACCAGGAGCTGGGGCCTGAAGACATCGCCTGCACCGTCACCATGACCAGCAGCCAGACCATCGAGTACGTGGCCAGCCCCCTGTTCGCCGCCATTCTGCGGGGGGGGATCTGCTTTTTCGATGAAATCGGCAAGGCCCCCACCTCGGCCCTGGACCCCCTGGCCTCGGTGCTGGACGACCGCCGCACCCTGACCTCGGTGCAGGCCGGGATTCATCTACAGGCTCACCCGGACTTCCTCTTCTGCGCCGCGCTCAACCAGGACGAGGAGGAGGGGCTGGGGCTGCCCGGGTTCATCGACGAGCGCACCCGGCCGGCCATCCTGGTGGACTACCCCTCCCGCCAGGTGATGGAGCGCATCCTGCGGGCCAACCTGCCCACGGCCGGCGACCTCTGGTTCCAGGTTTTCTTCGAGGAATACCAAAACGGCCTCTCCCCCCGGGTGGCCGTCACCATGCTCAATTACGCCTACTCCCTGTCCCGGATGGCAGGGCGCAAGTCCCCCGACGCCGGCCGGATCAAGGTCTATCTGGAGCAGGCCCATAAGGACGTGAAGCCCCCCAAGGGGAGAAGGGAGTTGAGCTGAATGGACCTGTTCTCTCCCCTGGCCGGACCCCGCCGCCGGGTGGCGCCCCTGAAGGCCCCCGGCCTGCCGGGTCTGGACGTGTTGCCGTATGTGCGGGGCAGGCTCATCTTCGCCCATCTGGCGGCCCGGGTCCTGTCCCGGCGCCGCTATCAGCAGGTGCTGGTGGACCTGCCCCACTTCATGAACGGGCCGGGCTGGCTGGAGCACCCGCTCACGGTCCTGCCCATGGTGAGCCTGGCCGTCTTCCGGCGCCAGGACGGCGAGCTGCGGGCCATTCCCTTCGGGCCCCACGACGCCGCCACGGTGGCCGTCTTCCTGGCCGGACGGCAGGGCCTGGACCTGCATTGTCTGGACGACTCGGACCTGCTCAACTATCCCCCGGACTCCGTCTTCGCCCCGGAGCTTCCGGTGGGGGATGACTACCGCGTCTTTCAGACGGGGCTGAGCGAATTCTTCGACCCGCTGTGGGCCAGGCTGGACCGGGACTGGCAGGAGGCCGGCGAGAACCGGCGGTTCTTCACCCGCTACCGGGCCCAGGAGGTGGCCAAACATCTGAGAAAGGCCCGGAAGGGGAAAGGCCGGGGGCTGCTGGTCATCGAGCACCAGCTCTGGTGGGCCCTGCGCCAGGCCCTGGCCCAGCCCGACCAGGAGCGCATCCGGTATATCTTCCGGTGGCGCCAGGCCCCCGGCGTGCTCCGGGTGGAGGACCCCTACTTCGCCTGGGCGCAGGGTCTCCTGGACGATTACCCGGCCCTGAACCTGGAGTTCTGGCAGCGCCTGAAATCGGACCGGGCCACGGGCTTCGACAAGCTGCGGTCCTTTGAGGAACTGCTCCGGCGCACCCTCACCAGCGCGCCCGTCCAGGCCGGGGACAGGCCGGCCGGCCCCAACGTGGTGTTCCTGGAAGGGTACCTGAAGAAGCTGCACAAGGTGTTGCGGAAGCCGCCCCCGACGGAGGAAGAGGCGCCCCCGGCCCTGCGGGTCTCGGTGCGCAGCCTCATCTCCTTTCTCAGGTATCTCAGGAACCTGGCGGTGATCCACCAGCGCCTGGTGCCCGAGCCCGGCAGCCAGTTCTTCCACGCGGCCCGGGCCTGCGGGGGCCGCGCCCTGCACCAGACCCTGGCCAAGGCCTTCCTGGACTACCCCACCCAGCTCACCGGGCAGCAGCTCGGCCTGCTCCTGAAGAGTTCCGGGGTCATTCTTATCAGGGGGCCGGGCCTGGAATTGCCTGGATACGAGGGCATCCCCTCTTTTTACACCGGCCGGCCCTTCTCCCCGGCCCTGGAGCCCGGGGCCTGGCCCGAGCTCGACCCGGAAAAGGAAGAACGGCAGGCCACCTGCGACCTCATCCACCAGGCCATGACCGCGGAAGAGAAGCGGGCCCTGGAGGAGGTGCAGGATTACACCCGCACCCGCTGGGCCGTCAAGGACGACTACCGGCAGCATGCCCGGGCCAGCGCCTATGTGCGCCACCTGGCCCAGCTCAAAGTGCGCCACTTCGTGCCCCGGCGGAGCTGGGGCGCCATCGAGGCGGGCATCCACTGGAAGGCCACCCTGGCCGCCATGGCCCGGGGGGAGCAGGCCCTCTACGTCAAGCACCGCACCTTCATCGAGGCCCTGCGCCTGGGCATGGACGAATACACCCCGGTGGTGCTGCTCCTGGCCCCGCCCGAGGCGATTGACCGTTCCTACTCCTATTGCGTGCACGATTCCAATATCAGCCAGCGGAACCGGGAGATGGGGAACCAGGACTTCCCCTTCCACGAACATCCGCCGCCGGACATGGTCTACTCCGTGTTCGCCACCACCAGCAATACCGACTACTTCCTGGAGGGCCACGTGCATAAGGAGGACCTCACCTCCCTGGCCTTCCTGTACACCAAGGAACTCATGGGGGTGGACCGCTACCGCGCCATCAACCGACACCGGCCCGGCTATCCGTGCCGCCTGACGCCTGATGCGGATGCGTACCTGCGGAAGTTTCCCCTGTCCCAGCGGGGGGTCGCTTGGGCGGTGAAGTACGCCGACAACCTGGTCCTGGTGGGCGCGGCCTACCCCTGGCAGCCCTCGGCGAAGCTGTGGGATTTCGCCCACCAGAAGCGGGTGAAGATCCTCAGCGTCAACCTGGCCGGCCTGCGGCCCGAATTCCTGGACCGCCTCCGCCGGGTCTTCCTGCTGTCCACCAAACTGAAGAAACATCCCCACCGGGAGGCCA
>VGSQ01000071.1 GCA_016874975.1 Deltaproteobacteria bacterium | reverse complement strand
CTCTTTCATGGTGCGCGGTGCGCACCCTACGCGGGGACCAGAACATCGGAGGATTCTGTAGGGTGCGCACCGCGCACCATGATTTTTCGGAAATCGTAATGCTGTCCGTAAGTTTTGCAAGAAGCTCGGATACTTTTTTATCTGAAGACAGTTACTCATGAGCCTGGGGCTCACCCGCAAAGCATAAAAAGTTCTCCCCCTCACCCCGGCCCTCTCCCCCATCGGGGGAGAGGGGAATAAGGAACTTTTCATAGCAGCCCTCTCCCCCATCGGGGGAGAGGGGAATAAGGACCTTTTCCTAGCAGTTATCAAAGGTCGCCTTGCAGCTTTCAGGCAAAAGAAAATGTGGCGGCCTCGGCCCGCCGCCCATCCCCGGCCATAGTGCCCAAGACGCACCCTGCGAGACAACTTATCCAAGCAAAGTCCCGCAATACCTTCCAGTTATACCGTTTTCACATTGTCCGCAACGAACCTCGCAATCGGATAATAACCTGGGGGCGGTGCGCCAACCGCCCCTACATTAACGTTGGCGGCGCGTGAAACGGATAATGATTTCAGAGGCCTGGGCCTGCCTGTGAGCCTCGCCAAGGGGGCCCCGGCGGCCCCGGCGCCCTCCCCCAGGCTCCCGGCCCATTCCCTAACGCTTCAGGGACAAAACTTCCTCCAGCATACTGTCTGCCGTGGTGATGATGCGGGAGTTGGCCTGGAAGGCCCGCTGGTAGAGGATCATGTGCACGAATTCGTTGCCCAGGTCCACATTGGACTGCTCCAGGGCGTTGCTGTTGATCTTTCCCAGACCGTTGGTGCCCGGCGCGCCGGTGAGGGCCACGCCCGAGTCCTGGGTTTCGGTGTAGAGGTTGCTGCCCTCCCGATACAGTTTGCCCGGAGCGTTGAAGCGAGCCAGGGTGAGCTGGTAGTGAGGAATGACCTGGCCGTTGGAGTAGTGCCCGGTGATGATGCCCTCGTTGTTGATGGAGAGTCGCTGCAGAAAGCCGGGGCCGTAGCCGTCCTGGGAGGCGTAGTTGGTCACCGACGAGGCGGCGTACTGGGTGGTGCTGCCGCCCCCGGTGTTCTTCAGGTTGAGGGTGGTTACCCCCGTGGTGGGGTCGCCGATATTGAAGGCCGTCAGGTCCAGATGGTACTGCCCCAGGGAGGTCATGGTGCCGTTGTTGTCGAAGACGATATTGGAGGCCGGCGTGCCGTCGGGATTGGTCATGATCACCGCCATGCCGTCCAGGGTGGCCGTGGGAATCCAGGTGTTGGGCAGCGGGTTTACGCCGGGGGTGATTTCCGTGAAACTCCCCGCCCCCCAGCCGGTGGTGCCGTCGGTGGGGGCCGCCGCCACGCCGCTGGTCTCGTTGGTGATGGTGAGCACCGGGCCCGCGGCGGTGCAGGCAAAGTCAGCCCTGGCGTCCAGGACCGCCTGGGTGGCGGCCGCCACCTGGTCGGCGGTGGCCCCCGCGGCGATGTTCACCTGGATGCCGGTGCGACCGGCGATGGCCGGGTCCACGCCCGCGCCCCCCACGTTATACCAGACGTAGAAGTTGGTGGTGGGGCTGGACAGGTTCCAATAGGTGCTGTTGAGGCTGCCGGCCACGTCCGCGCCGCAGGTCACCTGGGAGACCTCCGCCGTGCCCGGGTCCTTGGTGTAGGTGAGCTGCAGGGTGTGGGTGTTGCCCTGGGAGTCATAGACGGCCAGGGAACTGATATAGTTCCCCCCGGCCAAGGTGTTGGAGTCCAGGTTCATGACCATATCCACGATACTGGTGGGCTGCGGCGCGGCGAAGTTCTGGGTGATGACGATGTCCGTGTCCACGCCCATGGGGGTGCGGGTGGCCTGGTTGATGACCTTGCCCTGCACCCGGTAGCCGTGGGCGTTGATGAGATAGCCGTTTTTGTCCAGGTGGAAATTGCCGTCCCGAGTGTAATAAATCCCCTGGGTCATGCTGTCTTTGACGATGAGGAAGCCGGTGCCGGTGATGGCCACGTCCACGTCGTCGGCGCTGGTCTCCAGGGCCCCCTGCTTCCAGCAGGTGGAAATCTCGGAGATCTGGGCGCCCCGTCCCACCTGGCCCGGCCCCGAGCCGGTGGAGATCATCTGGGCCATCAGGTCCTCGAAATGCACGGCGCTGTACTTGAAGCCCGTGGTGTTGAGGTTGGCGATGTTGTCCCCCACCACGGCCATGGCTTCGCCGTTGGATGAGAGCCCGCTCAA
The DNA here is from genome assembly GCA_016874975.1 of Deltaproteobacteria bacterium. Lineage (GTDB taxonomy): Bacteria > Desulfobacterota > Desulfobaccia > Desulfobaccales > 0-14-0-80-60-11 > VGSQ01. Next base: position 15,207 of record VGSQ01000071.1, on the reverse strand, counting down.
GCCGGTGTACATGGCGCTGGAAATGGACATGATCTACCCCTCATGCCGGGACGAAGGGGCGAAGCGGCCTGTTCGTCCCTTTTTGGTTAAGGTTGGATTATCTTGATTCTTGTTGCCATCCCCCTCAGGCACCGGATAACACCTCACCCGCACCTCCTACCCATGATAGCCTTCGCTTGTTTGCACCCCACATCCCCTTTCCTGTCAACTGGAGAGAAACTTGATGAAGCTGATCAGCAGCTTTTTGTCAAAGATGTTGCTTTCCTTACATTCCCTGGTCATGATCTGGAGGGCATGCGCCGGATTAAAAGCGGCGCGCCAATGGCGTTGTGAGATCATGGCCTCGAAACTGTCCACAATCCGCATGACCCTGGCCATAGGATGAATTTGAGTCAGTTTGAGACCCTCGGGATATCCTGAACCGTCACAATTCTCATGGTGCTGCAAGACAATGGACAGGACTCCGAGGGTCTCTGAAGCAAAGTTTTTCAGGATGCCATAGCCAGTGCTAGGGTGTCTCGTGATCAGGGCCCATTCCTCGTCGGACAACATGTCCATCTTGCTCAGGATTTCTTGCGGTACCCGGGTGAGGCCGATGTCATGCAGCAGAGCCCCCCCTCCCAAGTCCTTGATTTTATTTTCCGGCCACCCCAGGTATTGGGCAAAGGCCATGGACAGCAAACTGCAATTTAGACAATGGGCATAAATGTTGGGTTCGTGTTGATACAGATCCGTCAGAGCGGCGCGATGGAAGGAATCCCGGCATAAAAACCCAAATAAGTGGTCCACGTATTGGAAACCGATGCGTTGGTAGGCCTCTTGCTGCATCGAAGCATCGGTAAAAAAATGTCTCACCCAGAGGACTGTTACCCTGGCCACCGTCTGGGCTTTTTGGACCGGAGTCAAAGAATCCTCCTGCAACACCTCCCCCAGCCGATCATTCAGATAACTTAACACCTGGGTCAGGTCACGGCGGTGGAAATAGACCAGGCTGATGCCGGCCTGCTCTATTTTTTTCTTTAATTCGGCCGGAAGCGGCGTTTCCCGGGGACAAACGATGACCATCTCGGCCTCGTTGCCTCCAGCCATCCTGATCCTCATGAAGAGGTCAAAACCCAGGCTGACATCGCAGGTCAGGTCATCCACCTTCAGGGGTAGATAATCCTGCTCTCCCACCAGAGGAGCGGCGGTGGCCATGCTCCAGGTCCTGGTGAAGATTTCTTCCATCTTCGGAGGAATGGTGTTGTTCATGGGCATCCCTCAGGCACAAGTGAGGCTTTTTGCATACTCATTCCTGGGACAGCTCCGGAAACGAGACCTACCCCTGGTTGATGGCAACGATGTTGTCGATCAGGATGGGCCGGCCGTCCACCTTGACCCACACCCCCTTGGCGTCCATGTAGACCTCCTGGACCGTGCCGGTGAACTGGCTGGTCACACTGACGGCCTGCCCCTTGGCGGTCTTGGCGTTCACCGTGTAGGTGTAGGCCCCGTCCGGCAGGGGGACGCCCTGGTTGTTCTTGCCGTCCCAGGTGATGGGGCGGGTCCCGGCGGCCTGCCGGCCCAGGTTCAGGGTCCGCACGGCCTTGCCGCCGCCGTCGTAAATGGTCACCGTCACCTCCTGGGCCTCCTGGGGGAGCTGGTAGGTGGCGGGCGTGGACTTGCCGCCGGACATGGTGATGGAGTTGCCCACCCCGGTCACCGTCTTCCCCAGCATGGCCAAACCCTGGGACATGGCGTTGCCGTTCTTCACCGATTGCAGGAGGATGCCCATAGCCTTGAGGTTGGCGTTGGTGTTGATCTGCTGCTCCAGGGCGCTGAATTGTGAGAGCTGGGCGACGAAATCCTTGGGGTCCTGGGGCGCCATGGGATCCTGGAAGCGGAGCTGGGTGACCAGCAGCTTCAAGAAATCCTCCTTGCCCATGGTCTTGGAGGCGGCGCCCGCCAGCGACGCATCGCCGGCGCTTGCCGCCGAGTTCGCCCCGCTCCCGGAGGAGGACGACAGGGCGCCCCCCGCGGTCAGGGTGGAGGGCAGATTGTTGACGGTGGGTGTGGTGGGCATGGCCGTATCTCCGGAGGTTTTAGGTTTTAGGTTTTAGGTTTGATGGAATCGTAAAAAGTAAAAATGGCCGTACTATCTCCAAAAGGTGGCTCTCGCTGCCATTGATAACTGATTGATTTGCCTCATTAACCCCCTCTCCCCCTTGGGGGAGAGGGCTGGGGTGAGGGGGTGAATGGACTTTTTAAGAGGTCATCAGGTTTTAGGTTTTGGGTTTTGGGTTCTGAGTTCTGGGTTCTGGGTTCTTATTTTTCCAGCGCGTTCCTCATCTTCCCCCTCCCCCGGTGGGAGGGGGTCAGGGGGAGGGGGACTGTTTTCTGGGAACCCGCTGAACCGAAGGCCCATGATGAATTTCCCCTTGCTCAACTCCCACTTCCTGCTGCTGACCGCCCTCTGCTCACACAAAAAAATCCACCTTCCCGGCCCGGCGGCGGGAGGAGGACGGGCCTCGGTCGTCGGACGCGGCTTCGCGCCGGCCCTGGTCCCGGTGGCCCGATGCGGACAGCACCGTGGTGCGGCCCGGGGCCTCCTGGACCTGCACCTGGAACTGGCTGAGGATAAGGCCCTGCTGATTCAGGGCCTGGACCAGCTGATGCACTTCGGCGGCGGCCAGTTGGGCCACTTCCGGCCGGGCGGCGACGGCCACCACCTCCACAAACCGGCCCTTGAGGTTGAGGGTCAACTGCAGGCTGCCCAGTTCCGGAGGGTTCAGATTAAGACTCACCTGGTTTTCTCCGGGGCGCAGGTTGTGCACCACCCCGGCCTGGATCTGGGACCACAGGCCTTCCCGGACCTCGGCGGTCAGGTACGGCGGTGGCGCCGGACCGGCCGACCAGCCGTCCCCTTGCGGCCCCCCCGCCGGCAGGGGGGTGGCTGCCGCCGGGCTTGGGGCCAGGGCGGCCGTGGGCGGCAGGAAAGAGGCCGTCTCCGGAGCGGGGGCAGACATCCCGCCGGTTTGCGCCCCCGGTCCCGGCTTGGAGGGCTCGCCCTGCTCCCCCCCCTTCAAGAAACGGCGGGCCCAGCCGTTGCCCTCGCCCTGGGGAAAACCCGCCCGCAGGCGCAGGTCCGGCGTGAGATAGAGAGGTTTGGGGGCCTCCAGGGCCGGAGGCGGGGCGGCAGGCGGCTCCAACGCCGCCAGGCGGGCCTTCAGATCCTCCCCCTGACCAGAGCCCGTCCGGCCCAGTAGCGTCTGCGCCACCGGCGGCGGCAGGCCGGCGGCGGCCAGCAGCTTCAGCCAGGCGTCCACCCCTGGGGCGTCGGGAGGGCTCTGGCCGAGATTTCCGGCAGTCTCCGGGGGGACCCCGGCCGAAGCCGGAGACGGACCGGCGGAATCCGCTTGCCGCAGCAGCTTGACAATGTGGCTGAGGGGAATGGGTCCGTTCTGGGCCTGTTCCTCCAGCCCCGCCAGGGCCTGGGGAGACAATCCCAGACCCTGGAGAGCCCCTCGCAGGTCTTGCAGGGACGCCTGGGGAACCGCCAGCCGGTCCCAGCACCGGCGATAGGCCGGGTGGCTGGTGAGGGCCGCCAGACCGGGGTCCGAAACCGCAGCAGGCGCCTGGACGTCCGACTTCCCGCCCAGGGCCGCCGGGTTGCCGCCGCTTCTGCTCCAGGCCGCCTTCACCGTCTGGACCGTGAGCCCCTGCTCCTGGACCGTGGGAGAGCTCAGGAGTCGCTCCACCTGATTCCTGGACAATCCGGCCGCCAACAGCAGGGCCGCCACCTCAGGACGCCGGGAAGGGGGAATCTTCAGGGTCTGTCCCGGCGCTTGCTCGATCAGGTTCAGAAAATCCTGCAGGAGAGCCGGCAGCGGCCGGGTCTCGGCCCCGCCCCCAGGGGCTCCGGCTCCGGCAGCGGACCCCAGCCACCTCCGGGCCTGCTCCGGCGGCACCCCCAGGAGCATGAGACAGGAGAGGATTTCCGCATATTGCTCCGGGGGGAGCGGCCGGCCGGCAGCGGGCGCCCCCTTGGCCCCCCGGAGGGCAGAAGCCTCGGACGAAACCGCCCCGGCCGTGCCGTCGCCCTGCGGTGAACCCAGAGAAGTCAACAGCCGACCCTGCAGATGGGCCTGGAAATTATCCTGGCCGGGGATAGCCCGGCCCCGGCCGGAATTCAGGCCGGCACTGGACGGCAGGGGCGGCCCGGGACCGAACGCCTGCATGGCGGTTCCTTTCAGGGGGAATTGTCTCGCCCTTCCCTTGAGCAAGCCCCGTGCCAATCGCTCCTTTGAATATTTTTCAAGGAATTTCAACAGCAAGCTCAAGCAGCCCGGAAAAAGAGGAAGCAGGTGGGCAGGATTGTCCGGCAATTCTTTCCCGCAGAGGCTGCTGCCTGCCTGGAAAGTCTGTGGGGGGCAGGTGCCAGGTGCCAGGTGCCAGGTGTCAGGTGCCAGGTGTCAGGTGCCAGGTGCCAGGGTGAGGTTTTGGGTTTTGGGTTCCGGGTTCCGGATGGACCCCAGGGCCGGGAAAGACGTTGGTGGCACCGGCGTCCCGCCGGTGGGCGCCTCAGGAGAAGCTGGGTAGCGCCCTCGTCCAACGGGCCGACGGCCTTCTTTATGAGAGCAAGAGGCAGGGGCGCAATCGCCTCACCCTGGCCTGAGCGGCGCGGAAAAGTTTGCCGGGCCCAGGCCCCCCACCCCCTCCCCTGTTCTTGCCCGGTTGCCTGCCGGCGGAATTTTTTCTATAATAAAAAAAAGATCTTGAAGATGCGCCCGGTTTCGCCCGGCAGGCTCTTTTCTCCCGGCGAGGTCTGGGGCTCAGTTTCCTCCAGGTCATGTATCATCAAAGGTTAGAGATTATCGAGGAGCAATACCGCCAGTTGGAGGAGCGCCTGGCCGACCCCGAGGTCCTGCGCCGCCAGGACGAGTACCAGAAGCTCCGGAAAGAACACCGGGACCTGACGCCCCTGGTGCAGGCCTTCCGCCGCTTCCGCCAACTGGAGCAGGAACTGGCGGACAGCCAGGCCCTGCTCCGAGACGAAGCCGACGAGGAAATGCGGGAGTTGGCCCGGGAAGAGGTGCAGCGTCTCAAAGAGGAGCTGGCGGCCCTGGACGACGAGCTCCGTTTACTCCTGCTTCCCACGGACCCCAACGACGACAAGAATGTGCTTTTGGAGATCCGGGCCGGCACCGGCGGGGAGGAGGCGGCCCTGTTCGCCGGGGATTTGTACCGCATGTACAGCCGCCTGGCCGAACGGCGGGGCTGGAAGGTGGAGGTCCTGAGCCATTCCGCCACCGGCCTGGGGGGCGTCAAGGAAATCATCGCCCTGGTGTCCGGCGACCGGGTGTACAGCCGCCTCAAATACGAGAGCGGCACCCACCGGGTCCAAAGGGTGCCCGTCACCGAATCCCAGGGCCGCATCCACACCTCCGCGGTCACCGTGGCCGTGCTTCCGGAAGCCGAAGAGGTGGACGTGCAGATTCACCCGGAGGAGCTGCGCATCGACGTGTTCCGCTCCTCGGGGCCGGGGGGCCAGTCCGTCAACACCACGGATTCCGCGGTGCGGGTGACGCACCTGCCCACCGGCCTGGTGGTCTCCTGCCAGGACGAGAAATCGCAGCACAAGAACAAGGCCAAGGCCCTGAAGGTGCTCCGGGCCCGGCTTTTCGATCTCAAGCAGCAGGAGCAGCAGTCCAAGATGGCCCAGGAGCGCCGGAGCCAGGTGGGCAGCGGCGACCGCAGCGAACGCATCCGCACCTACAATTTCCCCCAGGGGCGCGTCACCGACCACCGCATCGGTCTCACCCTCTATCGCCTGGAGGCCGTGTTGGACGGCGACCTGGAAGAACTGCTGAACGCCCTGGCGGCCCACGCCCGCACCCAGGCCCTGGGCCACGCCTAAATGAACGCCACGCCGCCGGAAAACTGGACCATTCTCAAGATCCTCATCTGGACCACCGACTATTTCCGGGCCAAAGGTGCGTCCGAACCCCGGGCTTCGGCCGAAGTGCTTCTGGCCCATACCCTGGGCCTCACCCGCCTGGACCTTTACCTCCGCCACGACCAGCCCCTGAGCGAGGCGGAGCGGAGCCGCTTCCGGGACCTGGTGCGCCGCCGGGCCGCGGGCGCGCCGGTGGCCTACCTCACCGGCCACAAGGAATTCTATTCCCTGGATTTTCTGGTCACGCCCGCCACCCTTATCCCCCGCCCGGAAACGGAATTCCTCGTGGACGCGGCGGTGGAGGCGGGGAAAAGGATGTCCGGAGATGTGGCCCGCAAGGCCCGGCCGCTGGCCCCCTCCCCTCCCCTTCCTCCCCCCGCCCTGGCGGAGCCGGGGGAAGGTTTTTCCGTGCGGGAGGGAGGCGGTAATGGCCACCGGCCGGAGAGCCCGAGCCCCCGGCCCCTGCCCTCTTCGTCAACCTCCTTCTCTCCATCGCAGGATGGGGGTGTTTTGATGGGGATGGAAATAGGCGTGGGCTCCGGCGCGGTGGTGGCGGCGTTGGCCAAAGAATTGCCGCAGTTCCGCTGGGTGGGGATCGACGTGTCGGCCGAGGCCCTCGGGGTGGCCCGAACGAATATCCGGCGCCACGGACTGGAGGACCGGATCCACCTGATACGGGGAAATCTGTTGACCGCACTCCGGCCGGGGCCGCGCACCGCCATCATGGTCGCCAATCTCCCCTATGTGCCGGACCGCGAATGGGAGCAGTTGCCCCGGGAGATCCGGGATTTTGAACCGGCCCGGGCCCTGAAGGGCGGCCCCGACGGCCTGGACCTGATCCGGCCCCTGATCCGCCAGGCCCCGGAATTCCTGGCACCCGGAGGCCGGCTGGTCCTGGAGGTGGGCGCCGGACAGGCCGGGCCGGTGCGGGAAATGCTCCGGGGAGTCGGGTCTTATGATGAAATTTCCACCATCCGCGACTATGGGCGCATTGAGAGGGTGGTGCAGGCGAGACGCATCTGAGAATCAGAAGCGACGGGAGCGGGTTTTAAACCTGCCCAACGCCAAGACATATCTCAAAATTTAGAACTTTTTCCTGGTGCGCGGTGCGCACCAGGATGCTCCAGACCGGATTCACTATCTCATCTTCTTATACTCATTGTAAGCTTCCTGCCAGCGCTGCCTGAGGATGCTCGGGTCTCCCCCCGGATTGAGCCGCATGAAATTGGTGATGGTTTTGATGGCGTAATTGCATTTGACCACCACCAACCGGGCATTCTTCGCTTCCCCCTCTTTCTTCATCCTCTCCAGATCGGCGATGACCGCGGACGGGTTGTTGAAGTCCGGTTCGTGGGCCGGCCGGCCGGGCCTCGGGACGGTGATGACGGTCCTGATGCCGGTGGGCGTGAACACGTATACATCGCCGTTAAAAACCGACAGCCGGCCGATTTCGCGTTTGTGCCGGTCGTCGGTATACCAGAATTTCACTTCGGTGGGGGCCTTGGGATTGTATGCCTGGGCCAGCCGCTTGCCTTCCACAATCCTCATATGTTGCACCTGGCCCACTATGGTCAGGGAGATGGACCTGGGCGTTTCGTTGTAAAAGGTGACTTTGCCGGGAACGGCGGGATAGTTCCCCTGGGCTTCGGCGTTCACGGTCAGAGAAGACAAAAGAGCCAGTCCCAATACCGCTGCGATCCACTTTTTCATGCCCGACCTCCTTTGGGTTTGGAGAACAATTCGTTGCACTCCTTTCCCGGCTTCCCCACCTTGAGTGTTATGCCGACCACGGCGGGTCCCTCAGGCAGGGGGGCGGTTCACACCTTCTCAGGGTGTGCGATGCGCCCGGCCGCCGCCGAGGCCGCGGTGACCCACGCTGGTTCCCAAGCTCCTGCTTGGGAACCGGATTGCCCGCAAAGCTCTGCTTTGCTCCTCTGCTCCGGTGTATCTTCAGTTAAAACCGTCAAGGCGCCAAGCGGAGCTTGGCGTGCAAGTGCGTTCCCAAGCAGGAGCTTGGGAACGAGTGGAAAACCTTGCGCCACCCTAAATAGTTATCATCCGGAAACTCCCCCTCCCCTGGTGGGAGGGGGTTGGGGGGAGGGGGATCAACAGGGCAACTAGTCTGTATTGCTAACTTATTTCACCCCCACCTAACCCTCCCCCATCAAGGGGGAGGGAACAAAACGACTTTCCGGATGAACACTAAATAAGGGTTGGGGGAGGGAGTTTGAGGGAAGGGGGGGGCCTCGGTTTTTTGCCCCCTCCCTCAATTTCTTTAACTTCTCACAGCGCCTGCGGCCCGCAGATGCGGCCGGCCACCGCGGAGGCCGCGGTCACCGCGGGGTTGGCCAGGTAGACGAAGGACTGGGGATGCCCCATGCGGCCCACGAAGTTGCGGTTGGTGGTGGCGATGGCCACTTCGCCGGGGGCCAAAATCCCCATGTGGCCGCCCAGGCAGGGGCCGCAGGTGGGCGGGCTGACGATGCCGCCGGCCTCCAGGAAGATCTTCAGCAGGCCCTCCTCCATGGCCTGGGAATAGACCAGGGGCGTGGCCGGGATGACGATGAGGCGCACGCCTCTGGCCACCTTGCGGCCCCGGAGCACCCCGGCCGCCTGGCGCAGGTCCTCGAGGCGGCCGTTGGTGCAGGAGCCGATGACCGCCTGGTCGATGGGCACCTCCCCCACCTGGGACAGGGGCCGCACGTTTTCGGGCAGGGGCGGGAAGGCGATCTGGGGCTCCAGGTTACTCACATCGTAAATTTTTTCGAAGGCGTATTCGGCGCCGGGGTCGCTCTCGTATAGCGTATAGGGCCTGAGCGTCCGCCCCTGGACATAGGATATGGTGGTCTCGTCCGGCGCCATGATGCCGTTTTTGGCCCCGGCCTCCACCGCCATGTTGGCCATGGAGAGCCGACCCGCCATGTCCAGACCTTTCAGCGCCGGCCCGGTGAACTCCATGGCCATGTACCGCGCCCCGTCCACGCCGATGTCGCCGATGGTGTGCAGGATCAGATCCTTGCCCGTCACCCACGGCGGGCAGACGCCGTTATAGACGAAGCGGATGGACTCCGGCGCCTTGAACCAGCACTCGCCGGTGACCATGACCGCGGCCAGGTCGGTGGAGCCCACGCCGGTGGCGAAGGCCCCCAGCGCGCCGTAGGTGCAGGTGTGGCTGTCCGCGCCGATGATGACGTCGCCGGGGCCGACGATGCCCTTTTCGGGCAGCAGGGCATGCTCCACCCCCATGTCGCCGCCGTCGTAGAAGTGCGTGAGATTCTGCTCTCTGGCGAAATCGCGCAGAATCTTGCACTGGATGGCCGACGCGATGTCCTTGTTGGGCGCGAAATGGTCCGCCACCAACACCACCCGCTCCCGGTCGAACACCTGCTTGGCCCCGGACTCCTTAAACTCCTTGATGGCCAGGGGCGCAGTGATGTCGTTGCCCAGGGCGATGTCCACCCTGGCCAGGATCAACTCCCCGGGCTCCACATAATCCTTGCCGCAATGCGCGGCCAGTATCTTCTCGGTTATTGTCTGAGCTTTCATCATTTCCATCCTTAGCCTAAATTAAAAATTTTATTGACATAAATTTTTAATTTAAAACAATAATATACACAATGGAAGGGCAACTTATCATCCATGTATCTCTTCATATTATTAAAAAATTCCATCTTCAATTTAGAAGTTGGAGAAATATTGATATATTCATTGATGTTGGCAATAATTTTATCTTCGACAATCTCTCTTAAGCCCCATTCCATGGGGATTATAATATTAGGTATTATTTCTAAATCCTTTATAGAAAAAAGCCTACTAATAAACTTCTTAGGAACCATCCAATTTTCAGAAATTATGGCTAAGTAATCATAATATTGTGAAACCAACCGTCTATTATTATTTATTGCATTTTCTTGTATCTCATACATTTCGATATTATTTTTAAATGCTATTTTTAAATCATATGGCTGAAGTAACTCCAATGATTGTTTCTTCCTTGAAAAATCGTATAAATTTTTTACAGCCTTATGCATTTCAGGCAACCGATATTCCTTAATCAAGTTAAGAACCGCCTCATGGTTAACTGTCTTCTTTTGAATATAAAAAAGTGCAAAATATGCGATTATTAATAGGATAATATGGTCCATACAATTATTCTCCCTATTAATAGAAATATTGCTATCCAAATATCCAAAGTCCCTCCCCCAATCCCGTATCGTTTTTAGGCCGCGGGGAAGTCGGGGCGGAAAGCCCCGCCTTTCCCGGCCCGCTACAGGGGGTGGGGAGGGGAGTTTGAGGGGAGGGTGGGGGAACCGCGTTCCCCCAGCCCTCCCCTCAAGTCCTGCTATCCCTCCATCTCCTCCGGCTTCTTCCCCTTGGGGCCGCCCTGTTTGAGGAAGTGGAGGCGGTTGAGGCCGTTGATGTAGGCCCGGGCGCTGGCGGTCACCACGTCCGGGTCCACGCCCTGGCCGGTGACGATGTGGCCCTCGTCTTCCAGGCGCACGGCCACCTCGCCCAGGGCCTCGGTGCCGCCGGTGATGGAGGACACCGAGAATTTCAGCAGCTTGCACTTGGATTGGGCCAGGTGCGTGATGGCCTTGTAGGTGGCGTCGATGGGCCCGTCGCCGAAGGAGGAGGTGGTTTTTTCCTCCCTGCCCAGGCGCATCTTCACGGTGGCGTTGGGTTTGACCATGGTGCCGGTGAGGACCACCAGTTCCTCCAGCCGGAAGTGTTCAGGCACGGATTTGTAGATGACTTCCGTTTCCACCAGGCTCACCAGGTCTTCGTCGAACACGGTCTTTTTCTTGTCCGCCAGGTCCTTGAAGCGGGTGAAGACCCGGTTCAGTTCGTCGTCGGTGATATAAAAGCCCATTTCCTGGAGCTTTTTCTGGAAGGCGTGCCGGCCCGAGAGTTTCCCCAGGGGCAGCAGGCTCTTTTTGATGCCCACCGCGGCCGGGGTCATGATTTCGTAGGTGCTGGCCTCCTTGAGCACCCCGTCCTGGTGGATGCCCGACTCGTGCGCGAAGGCGTTGGCCCCCACGATGGCCTTGTTGGGCTGCACCACCACGCCCGTCAGTTTGCTCACCAGGCGGCTGGTGGGGTAGATGTACTGGGTGACGATGTCGGTATCGTAGTGGAACAGGTCCTGCCGGGTGGCCAGGGCCATGACCACCTCTTCCAGCGAGGCGTTGCCCGCCCGTTCGCCCAGGCCGTTGATGGTCACTTCGGCCTGCCGGGCGCCGTTGACGATGGCGGCCAGGGTGTTGGCCACGGCCAGGCCCAGGTCGTTGTGGCAGTGCACCGAGATCACGGCCTTGTGGATGTTGGGGATGTGCTCCACCAGGTACTTGATCTTGGCCCCGAACTCGTGGGGGATGGTGTAGCCTACGGTGTCCGGGAAATTGACGGTGGTGGCCCCCGCGTCGATGACCGCGGTGAAGACTTTACAGACATAGTCCAGGTCGCTGCGGCCCGCGTCCATGGCGGAGAACTCCACGTTGCCGGTGTAGCGGGCGGCGTGCTTCACCGCGGCCACGGCCTGCTCCAGCACCTCCTCCCGGGACTTCCGCAGTTGATACTGGAGGTGGATGTCCGAGGTGGAGATAAAGGTGTGGATGCGGGGGGCGGTGGCGTCTTTCAGGGCCTCCCAGGCCTCGTTGATGTCGTCGAAGTTGGCCCGGGCCAGGCCGGCGATCTGGCAGCCCCGGATCTCCCGGGCCACGGCCTTGACCGCGGCGAAATCGCCCTTGGAGGCCCGGGGGAACCCCGCTTCGATGATGTCCACGTTGAGCAGTTCCAGATGCCGTGCAATCTGCAGTTTTTCGTCGATATTGAGACTGGCCCCGGGGGTCTGTTCCCCGTCCCGGAGGGTGGTGTCGAATATAAAAACTTTATCAGGCATGGTCGTTCGCCTCCTCTTGGTGCGGATGGGTAGGGACAAAAATTACGGGGAAAAAGACCGGGGTGGGTGAGAAGGTCACAAGAGGAGGGTGCCCCGGGAGAGGCTGCGCCAGGGAGCGCGGCCGGCCGGCGCCGACCCTCTTCGTGAGCGCGGCCGGGGACATCCCATGACTGTGGCGGAAGAGACTCTCATGTTTTTACAACAACCTGCGCCGCTTGGCGGGTGCAGAGGCCCCATCCCTCGGCGGCTCAAAAGTCTTAGAGATTATTTTATCCGGATAGTTGGAAAAACGAAAGAGTTATTCCGGCTTGGGCGGGAAACCGAGGTTCTCCCCGGTCATCCCAGCAGCCAGGCCACCCAGGTGAAACTCAGATCTGCCGGGAGCTCGGGATGGCGGAAGTCCCACACCAGCCGTCGTTGCAGGGAGCGCCCCCCCTTCCGGTAGAGCTCCCGGAGCATCTGCTCCTGGTTGTCCCGGAATCCCGAGAGGATGAGGCGTCCCGCCGCCGCCGTCAGGCGTTCCACCTCCGCCGCTAGCTCCATCTGCACCTCAAAGGGGAGATTGGCCGCCACCAGGTCGAAGGGTCCCCTGACGCATTCAGTGGAGCCCTGCACCACCCGGAGGGAGTCGTCCAAACCGTTTCCTTGGGCATTCGCCCACGCGGCCCGCACCGCCTGGGGAGCAATGTCCAGCGCCACCACCCGGGGGGTTCCCAGGGCGGCCGCGGCCAGACCCAGCACGCCGGCGCCGCAGCCCAGATCGAGGAGGGAACGCACCGGCCGGGACGCCAGGGCCTCCCCCAGCAGGTCCAGGCAGAGGCGGGTGGTGGGATGTCCCAGGGGGAAGGCCCCGCCGCTGTTGACCCGGATGACCTGCTCCGCCCCGTCCCCCGGTGGGGGCTGAAGGTGGAAACCGACCCACAGGCCCTGCCTGAGACGATGGCGCCAACCCGTCGGTTGCCTTGGTGTCAAGGGAAAACCGCCTTAAATGATGCACACCGGCGAGGCGGCGGCGAGATCGACCGGGGTGGCCCGGGGTCTATTGCCGCGCCCGGAATCCCGCCCCCCGGTCCTACGGGAACCTCCCGACGGTTAACCCGTCTTCCCGTCCAGGTGCGACCAAGCCGGGCCCCCGGGGGACCCGGACCGCCGGGGCCGAGGCGAACAACACGGCGAACCCTTGCCGGACACCGTAGCGGGCCGTTACAATGGAGCCGGAAATGATGACGGCAGCCGGCCCCGCCTTCGAGCCGGCTTCCCCGAAAAGACGGACGATGCCGCCTGAACCCGAATACCCGGCGCTTTACGTGCATGTCCCTTTTTGTGGAGGCAGGTGCGCCTATTGCGATTTCTATTCCGTCGCCGAACCCGGCCTGGCCCCGGCCTGGCTGGCGGCGCTGGCGGTGGAAATCGGCCATTACCGGGGTCTGGTCCCCGGCTTTGCCAGCCTCTACCTGGGGGGCGGCACCCCAAGTCTGTTGGCCCCCGGAGAGGCAACCCGCCTCATGGAACTGCTGCGGGAGGCCTTTGTCTTCTTGCCGGACGCAGAAATCACCCTGGAGGTGAATCCCGAGGACGCCGTCCCGGAGAAGCTGGCCTGCTGGCGGGGGTTGGGCGTCAACCGCCTCAGTCTGGGGGTGCAGTCCCTCCATGACCCCGACCTGGGCTTTTTGGGCCGGCGGCACACGGCCCGCCGGGCGCGGGAGGCCCTGGCCGCCTGTCGGCGGGCCGGGTTCGCCAACCTGGGCGTGGACCTCATCTACGCCCTGCCCGGACAAACCGAAGCCGCCTGGGCCCGGACTCTGGAGGAAATCCTGGGCCACGCCCCGGAGCACCTCTCCTGCTACCAGTTGACGGTGGAGCCGGGCACGCCTCTGGCGGCGCGACAGGCCCGGGGAGAGTTTCGCCCCGCCGGAGAAGCCGCGGAAGCGGAGCTGTTCCGTTTCACCTCCCGGTTCTTGGAGGACCGGGGCTATCTCCACTATGAGATTTCCAGCTTCGCCCGGGGAGAAGGGCTGACCTGCCGCCACAACCAGGCCTATTGGCGGCACGTCCCGTATCTGGGTCTGGGCCCCTCGGCCCATTCCTTCGCCTGGACCCCGGCGGCGCCGGAAGATTTTCTGCGGGGGGCGTCCTCCCCTCCCCTTTCCTGGACCCGCCCCGCCTCCCCTTTAGGCGACCCGGCCTGGCGCGGGCGGCGCTGGTGGAACCACCGCTCTCTGGCAGATTATGTCAGGGAGGCAGGCCGGGGACCGCCCCCCGTGGCCGGAGGGGAGACCCTCTCTGTCGAACAGCTCCGCCTGGAGGCCCTGATGTTGGGCCTGCGCACCAGGCTCGGGGTCCCTTTGAGTCTGATTCCTCCTCAATCCCCGGAGAAAAGCCCCTTGGCCGACCTGATCGCCGCCGGATGGCTCACGCTCCAGGGGGACCGCGTCATTCCCACCCTGAAAGGCTGGCTGCTGGCCGACCGCCTGCCCGGCTGGCTGTGCCCGGAAAATGAAGGGGACGACCTGCCGGGCTTCTGAGGCCCCCCACCGGGAGCCCGCCCCCCCGGGCGCGGGTTTGCTCCAGGGGGGCGGATCTTTCAAGAAAGACAGACAGGAGCTTCGGACCAGACTGCGTTCCCAAAGCGGCGGCTCGGGCATGAGCGGTCAAGAACCTCCTCTACATTCGGGCCCCGGCCCGCACCCTCCGATGCCGCCCTAAAGCCCCGAAAGCGCCCCCTAGCCCCGGACCTCCGGCGTGAACAGGAAGGGAAAGTATAGAAAAATAAGCGCCAGGAACAGAAAAACCCAGAGGACCACCTTCCTGGTGCGGGCATGGGGGACCGCCCGCGCGAACAATCTTGGGAGGAGGTGCCAGTGCAGGACGATATGCGTTGCCAGGAGAACGAGAAAAGTCAGGGCCAGGTAATAGTGCAGCGCCCCCCAGTCGTGGCGGTCCCAGCCGAAGAGGCGGAGGTCCACGTTGCGGCCGTATTTGAGCCACCGCTCCCGCCCGGTCAGCAGGACAAAGTGCATGAGAAAACCGATGCCCGCCATGAGGGAGAGAACCAGGAACATGAGGGCGTCCAGGATGAAGTTGACTTGTTGGCGGTCAGCCATGGCACACCTCAATGAAAGGGGACCGGGGGAGCAGGCGAGCCCCGACGGCCGGGGGTCGGCTCCCCTTTGCCTTGTTGTTAATCTCTGCTTGAAAGTTCTTGGTGGCGCCGGCATCTTGCCGGTGCGGCGCACAGGCTGGAAGCCTGTGCTACTGAATCCGAGTTTTTATTTTTTTGAGAAAGATTTTTCTTTCATGCTGCTAATTTAATTAAAGAATCGGTGTCGGCGTGCAGGGCGGCAATGATGGCTGAGATGGCCTTGGACCCACC
>VGSQ01000070.1 GCA_016874975.1 Deltaproteobacteria bacterium | reverse complement strand
GGCTGGCGGTATCGTTGCAACCGGCTACTGACGAAGCCGGCATGCCTTTGAACTATCACCTCTGAGGGCGCCGTAAAAAGTCATAAAACCCAGATCGTCTCAATAAGGGTCAATAATGTTCACTCTGGCGACAACCCCCTGTTTCATGTGAAGAAGGCGCCCCCGCCTGCCCTTTTAAAATGCACAGCCGGGGGCGGCTGTTCTACATTCTCTCCTGCTTAAGGGATGTTGCCTGTCAAGATGGAAAGCCTTAAGTGAACCGAATTGCAATAAGGCTGCTTCATTCACATCTTGCAACTTATTGATATTACATCACCCCACCCCTCTCCCCCTTGCGCTTATCATTACCCACAAGTCGGCCAGGGTGCGCACCGCGCCCCGTTGTCAGGGGTTGGCGGCGGGCAGAGCCCGCCCGGCCGCATGGTAATTTTGGTAGCCGCAGCCTTTAGGCTGCGCCCGGCGCCCCGGACAGAAAAAACGCCCTGAAGGGCAGGTGATAGGGCGACCCGCGGCCGCCGGCGTCGGCGTGCGCGGCGCGCCCTAGGACTACTGCCCGAAGCAGGAGCTTCGGGCGCATTGCGTTCCCAAGCAGGAGCTTGGGAGCGCAAGGGTTTGCCCCCCTGCCCCCTCAGCCACCCCGGACCTTCAGGCCAGAAATGTGAGGCAACCCAAGTCCCCGTCCAGCCGCACCGGGGCCCCCAGGGGCAGGGTGTAGTTGTCGGGCTGGTGGCCCACGGGGAGGCCGGCCAGCACCGGCGCTTGGAGCGGCGCCAGGGCCGCGCCCAGCACCTCGGGCAGCCGGTGGTCGCCGTCGCAGTTGGTGAAGGCGCCCAGGACCACCCCCCGCACCCCTTCCAGGGCCCCGGAGAAGAGCAGGTGGTGGACCATGCGGTCCAGGCGGTAGAGCGCCTCGTTGTGGTCCTCCAGAAAGAGGATGTAGCCGGCGAAGCGGGGGGCATAGGGCGTGCCCAGGAGGTGGCACAAGGTGGTGAGGTTGCCCCCGGCCAGGAGGCCCTGGGCCTGCCCGCCATGGATCACGGTGAGACCTTCCAGGCTCGCCTGGCGGGGTCCGGCGGCGCTCAGCCAGCGGAAGAAATCCTCTCGGGCGCCGGGAGTGAGAAGGGGCAGGTGGGCCACGTTGGGGCCGTGAAAGGTCACCAGACCCAGGCGATGGTGCAGGGTCCAGAGCAGGTTGGTGAGATCGCTGAAGCCCACCAGACGCCGGGGGCGGGCCGCCAGGGCGTTCAGGTCCAGGTGGGGCAGCACCTTGAGAGAGCCGTAGCCGCCCCGGGCGCCGATGACGGCGCGGATGTCCTGCCTTTCCCACAGTTCGTGAAAGCGCCGGGCCAGGGCCCGGTCCGCGGCCGCGCTCCAGGCCCGCTCGGCAAAGATTTCCAGGCCGCAGACCACCTCCAGACCCCAATCTTCCAGGAGCCGCACCCCGGCCTGGAAGGCCTCCCGGTCCACGGGGCTGGCCGGGGCGGCCACCGCCACCCGGTCTCCGGGCCGCACCGGCGGCGGCCAATGGAAGGATGATGTTTTCATCGTGAAATGGTATGGTCTGAGCGCGAGGAGGCGCTGAAAGCCCTCTATCGCCCCCGGTCTGTCGATGAACGTGCAAAAAATGGCGCAGCCGACGCAGCATGGGCCGTTATGGCGCAATCTGGCCCTGGGGATGATTGCGGCCGCGGCCGTGGGCTTCCGCCTCTTCGACCTGGCGGCCCGCAACCTCTGGACCGACGAGGCCTGGGTGGCCCTGGCGGCGCTGCAGCCCACCGCCGCCCAGGTCCTGGCCCAGGGCCAATCCACCCCGCCTCTCTACCTGCTGACGCTCTGGCTCCTGGCCCAGGCGCTGGGCGGGGGCGAGGCCGTGCTCCGCTCCCTCTCCTTCGCCTTCGGGGTGGGGGCCGTCTTCCTGGCCTGGCCCCTGGCCCGGGCCCTGGCCACCCCGGCGGCGGCCTGGCTGACCCTGACGGCTATGGCGGCCTCTCCCGTCATGGTCTACTTTTCCAAAGAATTAAAGCAATACAGCGGCGACGCCTTCTTTGCCGCCCTGGTTTTTGTCCTGACGGAACGGCTCCTGGACCGCGCCGCGCCCGGGCGCTGGCCAGCCCTGGCCGCAGCCGGCGTCCTGGCCCTGGGCTTCTCTCACCCCGCGGTCTTCATCCTCCCCGTCGTCCTGGGGGCGATATGGATCCTGCGGCCCGCTCTCCGTCGGCGGACGGCGGCCCTGGCCGCTTGCTGGGGCGTGGTCTTTCTCGCCGCCTACCTGCTCTATTTTCGCCAACAGGCCAATCCCGAGCTCATCTCCTACTGGGTCCAGGACTTCCCGGACTTCTCCGGCCCCCTGGCCTTGCTCCTCTGGCTGAAAGCGGCCCTGGCCCGCTACCTGACCTTTTTCCTGGGCGAATGGGGGCACGTCTGGGGTGGGCCGGCCGTCATCATCGGCCTGGCGGCGGCCTGGCGCCGGGGCCGGGGCCGGCTCACGGCCTATCTGCTGGGACCCCTGGCGCTGGCTTTGGCGGCGGCGGCGCTGCACCGCTATCCCTTCATGGCCCACTTCGGCGGCAACCGCCTCATGCTCTTCAGCGCCCCCCTGCTTTATCTTACCGTTGCCCTGGGGGTGGCCACCCTGCTGGGTTGGCTCTGGCAGGGCCGCTCCCGGCTGGCGGCGGCCCTGGCGGCGGGGTTAATCCTGGCCGCCCTCAACCCCCTCAAAGTCATCCGGGAAAATTACCGCACCACCATCAACCGGGGGGAGATCCAGCCCCTGGTGGCTCACCTGGAAAGCCGGCTTGAGCCCCGGGACCTGGTCTATATCTACTATTACGCCATTTACCCCTTCCGCTATTATTTCCGGGGGGACCTCAAGCAGGTCTGCTGGGGCACATCCTGCGTGGAGAAGGACCTGTCCCTGCCTGAACCGCCGCCGCGCCTGTGGCTGCTGGCGGCCCATATCCCCAGCGTCGATTATATCGACCGCTTTGCCGCCGATCTGCTGGGCCCCCAATGGCGCCGCCGCCAGGCCTGGGTGCGGCCCGGGGCGCTGCTTTATCTGTTTACCCGGGAAGTTGCGGAAGCCCCTACCAGCCCGACATCCCCGCCATGACCAGCCGGATGCGGGTCTCCAGTTCCCCCACCCGGAAGGGCTTGTGAATCATGCCCGCGGCGCCCCCGGCCCGCAGGCGCTGGACCTCCTGGGGCGTGAAAAAACCGGAAGCCATCAGCACCCGGACCTGCGGGTCCAGCGCTTTCAGTTCCTGCAACACCGCCAGCCCGCTCCGGCCGGGCAGGTGAAAGTCCAGGATGACCAAGTCGATGTCCCCCTCCCGGAGGAAGCGCTCCAGGGCCTGGGGGCCGTCCGGGGCTTGGTGGACCCGATACCCCAGGTGCGCCAGGAGTTCACCCCCCAGGGAGCGGATCATGGGGTCGTCATCCACCAGCAGAATGGTTACGCGGCCTTCCAGGGCTACATCTCCGTCGGTGTATCATCTTGGCGGCATCATCGGGCCTGCGGTGGAAGATTCCGTCGTGCGTCTGCAGCCGAAGAGGCCAGTTCCATGCTCATTCCCCACAACGATGGCCGGGACCCCGGGCCTCACTCTTGCTCGGACATCCCCGCGCCCAGACGGAAGCGCACCTCCCGCACCACCCCTTTCCCCAGGGCTTCGGCAAAGGCGTTAAGGATCTTGGGTTTGAGGAACTGCAGCTCCTGCACCCAAACGCTGGCGCTCACCTCCACCCGCAGCTCCCGGCGGGAAAAATCCGCCAGCCGGGTGTGAGACCGCACGGGCTCGGGCACCACCTTCTCCCAGACGGCCCGCAGGCGGCGTCGCTGCTCCAAGGCCTGCCAGTCGCCGGGTTTGATCAGGCCGGCCAGCACTTCTCTCACGGGCACCGGCCGCTTGAGCGTCTGTCTTTTGGACATGGTCCACCCTCTCAACCCATAGCCTGTCCGGCCCGGGCAAACCCGGGGGCGGCGCCCTCGATGACCCTGGGGTGCACGCAGAAGGCCAGGCGGAAGTAGCCCGCCCGTCCGAAGCCCCGTCCCGGCACCCCCAGGATGCGCTCCTCTTTCAACCGTTGCACAAAGGCCACGTCATCGCCGCCGGGAGCCTTCGGGAAGAAATAGAAGGCCCCCTGGGGCAGGTGGAAATCATACCCCGCCTCCCGCAGAACATGGGCCAGGAGGTCGCGGTTATGGGCGTAGGGGGCCAGGTCCGCGGACACCCCCGCCAGGCGCGCCACCACCCGCTGCATCAGGGCCGGGGCGTTGACAAAGCCCAGGATGCGGTTGGCCAACACCAGGGCGCCCGCCACCTCGGCGCGGCCCGCGGCCCGGGGACTCACCGCCACATAGCCCAGGCGCTCCCCGGGGATGGACAGGTCTTTGGAAAAGGAGGTGGCCAGGATGGTGTCATCGTAAGGCGCAAAAATGCTGGGCAATTCGGCCCCGTCGTACACCAGGCGGCGGTAAGGCTCATCCGCCACCAGATAGACGGGCCGTCCCCGCCGCCGGCTGTGCTCGGCCAGCAGTCGCCCCAACTCCGCCAACGCCGCCCCCGGGTAGATGGCCCCGGTGGGGTTGTTGGGGGAATTGAGGAGGACCGCCCGGGTGCGGGGCGTGAGGGCCGCCTCCACCCGGGCGAGGTCCGGTTGAAAGGCTTCGTCCGTTTCCACCACCACCGCAAGGCCGCCGTGATTGTCGGCATAAAAAAAATACTCCGGAAAAAAGGGGGCGAAGATCACCACCTCATCGCCGGGATCCAGGATGGCCTTGAGGATGACGTTGAGCCCGCCGGCCGCGCCGCAGGTCAGCACCAGGTCTTGGGCCGTGAAGGGCAGGCCGTGGAGTTCCCGGAGGTGACCCGCCAGAGCCTCCCGGGTGGACACCAGGCCGGCGTTGGGCATATAGCTGTGGAGCCCCGGCGCGGTCTCGGCCACGGCCGCGGCCAATTCCTCCTTGAAGCCGGGCGGGGGCTCCAGGTGGGGGTTGCCCAGGGAAAAGTCATAGACCTGGTCCGCCCCCAGCCGGGCCTTCAGTTCGGCCCCTTCCTCGAACATGCGGCGGATCCAGGAGGAATTTTCGATGGCCGCGCGGATCTTGGCGGAGACGCTCACATTGACTCCTTTAATAGGAAATGGTCGACGGGTGCGTGTCATGGAGCCAGGGCGGCCTTTCCTGCGTCCGCCCTGATCTTCAAGTCCGGTCCTCCACCTGGTAGCCGGCGGCGCGTAAGGTCTCTATCACCCGGTCGCCGTGCTCCTGGTCCCGGGTTTCCAGGATCAGCTCCACCCGGGTGATCTCCAGGGGCAGATCCCGCCCCATGCGGTCGTGAAACAGGTGCAGGATGTTGGCCTGGGCCTCCCCCAGGAGCGTGGCCAGCCGGCCCAGAGAGCCGGGCCGGTCGGGGAGGGCCACCCTGAGGTTGAGCAGCCGCCGCCGGTCCGACAAGGCCCGCACCAGCACCCGCTCCAAGAGGGGGATGTCCATGTTGCCGCCGCTCACCACCAGGACCACCGGGTCTCCCAGGCCACGGCCGGCCAGGGGCCCCAGCAGCGCCGCCGTGGGCGCCGCGCCCGCCCCTTCGGCCAGCACCTTCTTCTTTTCCAACAGGATGAGGACGGCCCGGGCGATGTCCACTTCTTCCACCAGCGCCACCTCATCCAGACAGCGCTGCAGGAAAGGAAAGGGGTGGCGCCCCACCACCGGCACCCGGATGCCGTCGGCCAGGGTGGACCGGGCCTCCACCCGCTGGGGCTCGCCCCGTTCCAGGGCCGCAACCAGGGACGGCACCCGGGCGGCCTGGACCCCCACCACCCGCACGTCAGGCTTGGTTTCTTTCAGAGCAAAAGCCGTGCCAGCAGCCAGACCGCCCCCCCCCACCGGCAGGAGCACCGTGGCCACCCGGGGCAGGTCATCCAGGATTTCCAGGCCCAGGGTGCCCTGGCCCGCCACCACCTCGGGGTCGTCATAGGGATGGATGAACACATAGCCCTGCTGCTCCAGGACCCGGGCCTCCTCCAGGGCCTGGGAAAGGTCCTCGCCGTGCAGCCTGACCTGGGCGCCGTAGCTGGCGCAGGCCATCTGCTTGGAAATGGAGGCTCCCCGGGGCATGACGATGACCGCCTCCAACCCCAGACGGCCGGCGGCGTGGGCCACCCCCTGGCCGTGGTTGCCGGCGGAGGCGGCCACCACCCGGGTCCCCTCACCCCGGCCCTGGAGGAGAGCCAGACGGTTGAAGGCCCCCCGGAGCTTGAAGGAGCCGGTGGTCTGGAGATTTTCCAGCTTGAGGAAAACCTCCCGGCCGCTCATGCGGCTCAGCGTCTGGGAGTAGACCAGGGGCGTGTGGAGCGCCACCCCGGCCAGCCGCTCCCGCGCCGCCAGAATATCTTGGAGAGTCATGGATGATATGCGCCTATGGAGGCACAGATGGTCATGTCCTCTGCGCCTTGCGCCAGCCCTCGGCCTTGAGCCGGGCCACGTAGGCCAGCCATTCCTCTTTCAGGCATTGCAGGTATTGTTTCATGTCCTGATCGACGAGGGGCGCCAGGCGGTGGTGCAGCTCCGCATTGACGGCGTGGTCGCCGGGGGAGAGGCCCTGCCAGCTCAGGTAGCCTTCCTCCAACAGAAAGGCGGCGGTCACCTCCCCCCGCACGCCCCGCTGGGCCAGGATGGCCCTGGCGCCCTCCAGGTCATACTCCAGCACCCAGCCGCAGTCCTCCACCGTGTTTTCCGAAAAATCCGCCCGTCTCCGGCACTCCGGGCAATAGAGGCCCAGGAGCATCTCCGGCGGCAGCAGGTTGTCCCGAAAATTCAAAAAGGCGGAATGGCGGCCGCAGGAGCAGGTGCGGCTCAGTTGCAGGCACATGGCACCTTTCCTCCTACACCGTAAGATCGACTCAATGCACCATTAGTACTAGTTTTCCGGTACAATAACAAGAGATTACCTGAACATCCCGCCGGGGGAAGTGCCGATGGAGCTGTTCCGTGAACTACTGGCCCGCCTGGGGGGCAGATTCGCCGCCGAGTTGGGGATCGAGGTAAAGCTCGGTCCCGAAGAGCGCCAGAAATGGTTCCTGGCGGCCATCCTTTATGGCGCGAGAATTTCCGGGAAAATCGCCGCCCGCACCTACCAGGTCTTTGCCTCCCGGGGGATCACCAGGCCCGACGGCATCCTGGCCCAGGGCTGGGACAACCTGGTGGCCCTGCTGGATGCCGGCGGCTATGTGCGCTATGATTTTAAGACTGCGGACAAGCTGCTGGCGGTGATGCGCGGCCTGAAGGAACATTATGGGGGCGATCTGGAGCGCCTGGCGGCGGGCTGTCGCGACTATCCCGAGCTGGAAAGCCGCCTGCGCGGTCTGGCCCCGGGACTGGGGCCGGTCACCGTCAACATCTTCCTCCGGGAATTGAGAGGCGTCTGGCCCCTGGCCGAGCCCCCCCTGAGCCCTCTGGCCCTGCTGGCCGCGGCCCATCTCAGGCTGCTGGACCAGGCCCTCTCCCCCGAGGCCGCTCTGGCCGCTCTGGCCGACGCCTGGGAGGCCCGTCCCGTGCCGGGCTTTGACCTGGCCGACCTGGAAGCGGCCCTGGTCAGGCTGGGGCGGGACTACTGCCGCAAACCCGCAGGCCCCCCCTGCCCCCTGGGTGACCGCTGCGGTCGGGTCAAAGTATAGACTTTCGCCGCCAATACCCAAGCTTGCTACGGCAAAGTATGGGTGTAAGAGACCGGCGCCTGCCTCTTCCCAATTCTCCCCCGCTGCTTCCGGCCACCGCGGGGACCCCTGGGAAAAAATTTCCGACCCGCGGCAAGCCTTGCCGACAGCGCCCTGCCGGGCCTTCCTTAATATTCAGCATTGGCAGGGGCTTTCCGCCTGGCACCGGTTTTGCTTCAGTTGTGGGAAACAGGAAGGAGGATGGCGGTGGAAATTTCCAGCCTCTGGCCGTATGAGACGACGGCCCTCGGCGCCGAATTGGATTCCGAGGCTACTTCCCGTGCCCCTGCGGCTCCGGCATTGCCCATGGACGCCGCAGTTGACCTTTCGCCGGACGACCGCGTCGATCTGGTGACGGCCCAGAATGCCGGTTCGCTCCCGGTGGAGCCGCCGGACCTGGAGGAGGCGCTCCAGTTGGTCCGGCAGGTGCGGGCGCAGTTGCATCTCATGGATCGGGAGGAGCAGCAGGAACTCTATCATTTCGAGCGCTTGCGGGAGCTCTGTTTCCGTCTGCAGCAGGCGCCCTGAACTGCGTCCGGGGGATGTGTGATGAAGATCGATGAACTGTTGCTGCAAAATTTACCCGGGTTGGCCCAGCGCCCCAAGGGGGTCAAAGGGGAGTTTGCCCAGTGCCTCAAAGAGGCTTTGGCCGGCCAGGCACAGAAACAGCCCCTGGAGGCCGCCGGCAAAACAGGCCCGATGGAGCAGGCGATGGCCATCGCCGCCGCCGGGGTGCGCCACCCGGTGGACCTGGTGGAATCCGCCCTCAACCGCCTCGATGCCTTCAAGGAGGGCCTGGCCCGCCCGGAGCAGTCCCTGAAGAAGCTGGCCCCTCTGGTGAAAAACCTGGAAGAAGACAGTCGACGTTTGACCGAACTGGCGCAGAAGCTGCCCCAGAATTCCCCGGCCCGCTCCCTGATGCAGGAGACCGCAGCGCTGTCCTGGGTGGAGGCTTACAAATTCAATCGGGGGGATTACGTCTGAGGCGGCAGGGGATATTCCCCGGCTAACAGACGGCTGCCGTCTTCCAGGTGCAAGATTTCCAGCCGCACAGCGTCGGGGAAGAGTTCCAGAACGGCAAAGGTGGGGGGGTGGCCCCGGTCGTTCCGTTCTTTAAGGTGCCCGGGGTTGAGCCAGATGGTCCCGTGGCGCAGGTCCACCGTGGGGACATGGGTGTGTCCGAAGAGGACCAGGTGCACCGGGCTCTCCAGGGCTTCCGGGTCGGGGTCGCCGGGCGCGTCCAGACGGTGCCGCGTCGGGGTGTGGGTGAGGAAGAGTTTCACCCCGGCCAACTCCACCAACACGCGGTTGGGGATGGCGGGGTCGGTGTATTCGGGGCAGTACACCCCCGGCACCGCCAACATCTGGAAGCCCGCCTGCTCGAGAATGGCCAGGTCCAGGTAGTCGTCTCCCAGGTGGACCACGGTATGGATGCCCCGGGATTTGAACCGGGCGGCAACCCGCCGCAAACCGTCCAGATTGCCATGGGTGTCGCTCACCACGCCCACCAACATGAGTCAGCCTCCCAAGAACTGCTCTTCAAAGTTAAGGGTGGCGCCGGTATCCTGCCGGTGCGGCACCCAGGCTGGAAACCTGTGCTACTGAATCAGACTTTTTTGTTCATCGACAAAGATTCGACTTATAACCACATGACTTGACCGATTTTTGCACCCCCTTCACCCCGGCCCTCTCCCCCCGCTGGGGGGAGAGGGGGTTTGAAACGGCTGTAGCTTTATCCCCTCTCCCCCGATGGGCAAAAGCGCTAACTTAAGAAGACTTTTTGTATGTTATTTATAATGCTAACATCAATAATATCAGTCAGTTAAAAATACAACAACGCCTTAAGTTTTCGCCAATGCCCCGCTGGGGGGAGAGGGGGTTTGAAACGGCTGTAGCTTTATCCCCTCTCCCCCGATGGGCAAAAGCGCTAACTTAAGAAGACTTTTTGTATGTTATTTATAATGTTAACATCAATAATATCAGTCAGTTAAAAATACAACAACGCCTTAAGTTTCCGCCAATGCCCCGCTGGGGGGAGAGGGGGTTTGAAATGGCTGTAGCTTTATCCCCTCTCCCCCGATGGGGGAGAGGGTGGGGGGGAGGGGGAAGAAAAGTGCTTTCCACCTGAACTTCATGAATTCGTTGGCCAACAGGGATCAGGTCGATTTTCCGTTTGGTGGCGGCCCCAAGGCCGCAATGTGCCAGCGAATTTTTCATTGTCTTGGTGTGAGCCCAAGGCTCATGTGCGACTGTCCGGAAAAGATTTTCGTGGGGAAGGGGGCCAGGGGTCTTGAGCCCCCCTCGTTCCCAAGCTCCTGCTTGGGAAGGTAAATTTCCCCCCAAGCTCTGCTTGGGGGCCTTATGCCCCTCCGCCTTGGCCCCGGGTTATGCCTCAGTCGGCCAAGCGGAGCTTGGCGGGCAAGTTTGTTCTTTCGGGCCTGGAGATTGCTGGCGTGACCCGTTATACTGAGAGCGCTTTGCCTGGTGCGGCGAAGAGGGGGAGGTGTTTCTCCCCGTCAGAGTCGGACCTGCTGATAATATCTCAGTTTTGCCAGGAAATCAAGGGCTTCCCATGTCAACCTGCATTTTTTGCCGCATAGCCTCCGGGCAGGCCCCGGCCGTCTCGCTGGCGGAGACGCCCCGGGTTCTGGCCTTTCTGGACATTGCCCCCGTAAATTACGGGCACACCCTGGTGATCCCCAAGGAGCACCACGAAAGTTTTCTGGACCTGCCCGACGACCTCTGGCTGGAGATGGGCCAGGTCGCCCGACGGGTGGCCCAGGCGCTTCGGACCACCCTCTTCGCCCGGGGCATCAACCTGGGCATGAACAACGGCGACGCCGCCGGGCAGGTGGTTTTCCACGCCCACATCCACGTCATTCCCCGCTATCTGAGCGACGGCCTGATGCTTTTCCCCCAGCACAATTATCTGGCGGGGGACATGGAAAAGGTGGGCGAGCAACTCCGCCGGGCCCTGGCCGGGCAAGGGGCCTGACAGGAACTCAGTGCTCGTCGCGGAGACATTCCTGCAGGAAACGGGTGGCAGGGGCCGCCACCGGCAGGGGCAGATCGTCCAGGGAGGCTGCCGGCACCACTCCCACCAGGGAGTTGGCCAGCCACAGGCCCGCCGCTTCCCTGAGCTGCGCAGGGTGGACCGGAAGCGCAACCAGGTCCTGGCCCCGGCGGCGCAAAGCCTGACCCAGCACCTCCAGGGTGACGCCGGGCAGGGCGCTGGGGGCCTGGGGGGTGAAAAAGCCCCCGTCCCGCAGAACGATGAGGCTGGTGGCGGCGCCCTCCGAAATCCGGCCGTCCGCCTCCAGGATGAGGGCCTCCCGGGCGCCCCGGTCCAGGGCGTATTGGCGCGCCGCCAGGTAAAAGAGGTAATTGAGGCTCTTGTGCCGCCCCAGAAAAGTGGTGCGCGGCTCCGGAAAGGTGAGGACCGGCCAGCCCCGAACGTATTCTTCCGGGGTCGGAGGGACGTAAGACCGGGCCCAGATCAACAGGGTGGGCCGGGAGGCGGGCGGCAGGCCGACGCCCGGGGCCACTCCCCGGCTGAGAAGCATTTTTACGACGGCCAGACCCTGCTCCAGGCGGTTGGCCTGCAACAGCCGGGCCAGCCGGTCCTCCCAGGGGATATCCGCCGGAAAGGGCAGGCGCAGGGCCAGGGCGGATTTTTCCAGGCGGGCCAGGTGCCGGGGCAGCCACAGGACCCGCCCCGCCTCGGCCCGCAGCGTCTCAAAGAGGCCGTCCCCATACAAAAACCCCCGGTCGTCCACGGGCACCCGGGCCTGGTCCAGGGGGATCAGCGCCTCATTCAGCCAGACGAATTCCCTCATCGCCGCGCCTGCTCTCCCTCAATGAGACGGAACAGGGTCCGGCCCTTGTGCAGGGTCTCCTCGTATTCCGCCTCTTCCTCCGAGTCGTAGACCACCCCGCCCCCCACGGAGAAGTGCCCGGATCCCCTGGCAATAACGGCCGTGCGAATGGCCACGTTGAGGTCCAGATTGCGGTGCAGCCCCAGGTAGCCGATGGCCCCGGTGTAGACGTGGCGGACCTGGGGCTCCAGTTCGTCGATGATCTCCATGGCCCGGATTTTGGGGCACCCGGTGATGGAGCCGCCGGGGAAGGTGGCCCGGAGGAGGTCCACCTGGCTCACCCCCGGGGCCACCTGACCGGCGACGATGGACACCAGGTGGTGCACGTTCTGGTAAGCCTCCAGGCGCTTGTGCTCCACCACCCGGACGGTGCGGGCCCGGCAGACCTTGCCCAGGTCGTTGCGCAGCAGGTCCACGATCATGGAAAGCTCCGCGTCGTCCTTCAGGCTGGCGGCCAGCTCCCGGCGCAGCGCCTCGTCCTCGTCCGGCGTCCGCCCCCGGGGCCGGGTCCCCTTGATGGGCCGGGTCTCCAGATAATCCCCATGGCGATACAGAAAACGCTCCATGGAGGTGGACAGGATGACGCAGTCCCGGCAGTTGAGATAGGCGTAAAACGGGGCCGGATTGACGGCGAACAGGCGTCGGAAGAGGCCCACGGGGTCGCCGCGCAGGGGGAAGGAAAAGCGCTGGGAGAGATTCACCTGGTAGACGTCGCCCTGGCGGATATACTCCCGGATGCGGGCCACGGCCTTGAGATAATCCTCCCGCTTGAAATTGCTCACCGCGGCCCCCACCTGAAACGCCCCCGGCGTCGCGGGAGTGAGGGGGGTGGCCTCATCATCCCCCTTTGGCCTCACCCCCCGGTGATCCTCCCAGGCCACCTTTACCTCGAAAAATCGCCTCTGCCGCCGGTGATGCACCACCAGCCGCCGGGGAAAGGCCAGGACCATCTCGGGGAGGCCCAGATCGTCCACGGCGCGGGTGGGGAGGCGCTCCAGGTGATTCTTCAGGTCATAGGCGAAAAAGCCCAGCCCGCCGGCGCTGAGGGGATGCAAAGGTGAGGTTCCGGCCAATTCCAGGGAATCGAGGACATCTTCCAGGATGGTGAACGGATTGCCGGTCAACACCCGCTCTTCCCCGTCCGTCCGGATGGTCACCTGACTCCCCCGGGCCCGGAGCACCAGGAAAGGGTCCCAGCCCATGAGGGAGTGGGCCGCCACGTCCAGGTCGCCGCCGCTCAGCAGCAGCATGGCGTAGGGGCGGCGGGAGAGGTGGGGGAAGAGTTCGCCCAGCTCGGCGACCTCTTCCCTTACGGGCAGGGGCTTGACCTCAAGGTCGACGACGCGTCCGAACATGGGGTCTCCACCGGTGCGGCCGACATCGACGCTGCCGGGGACACCGGGGCCAGTCTGAGGAAATTGGCGGCCAAGGCGGCGCCGTGGCCGGTGAGAAAGGACTCCGGGTGGAACTGGACCCCGTGCAGGGGGTAGCGCCGGTGGCTCAGGCCCATGATGACGCCGTCGTCGCTCCGGGCGGTGATCTCCAGGTCTGGAGAAACGTCCGCGGCCATGAGGGAGTGGTAGCGGGCCGCCCAGAACGGCGACGGCAACCCCGCGAAGAGTCCCCGCCCCCGGTGGAACACGGGGTGGCGCTTGCCGTGCACCGGCGCCGGGGCCCGCACCGTGACGCCCCCGAAAACCTCGTTGATGGCCTGGTGCCCCAGGCAGACCCCCAGGATGGGGAGGCGCCGGTAAAAATGGGAAATCACCGCCTTGCTGATGCCCGCCTGGGCCGGGTCCTTGGGGCCGGGGGAAATGCAGAGCCAGCGCGGCTCCAGGGCCTCGATGCGCTCCAGGCTGACGGCGTCGTGGCGGAAGACCAGGACCTCCAGGTCGAACTCGTAGAAGAGCTGCACCAGGTTGTAGGTGAAGGAGTCGTAATTGTCGATCATCACCAGACGCATGGGCCGTTCCATAAAAAAAAGACCACCCCGGAGTCTGGGTGGCCTTGGCCTGACATAACTCCATATATTTTTGATACTTCATCAGGGTGGTGATGTCAAGTTTTTTCCCGGGTTTTGTGTCATTAACGTTAAGACGGCGGGGGCTCCGGCAACATTGCCCGCCAGCAGCCGTATCGTCATCCTGAGCGGCTGGGCCGGGCAAGTTTGCCGGCGTTCGGCGTCAGCCGGTCAGTCCGGAGAACTCCGGGGTCGGACCAGATAGATGGTGCCGAAGGCAAGGCCGCCCACCCGGTGGTGGAAGCTGTCGTATTTGTGAATGTAACCAACCCGGTAATCATCCGGGCCCAGTTCCAGGGCGGCGTCCCAGTCGCCGCCGCAGGATTGCACCAGTACCTGCATGAGCACCGCGCCGCCGTTGCGGGCAGTGGGATCCACGGCAAAGTGGGCGCCGCACCGGCAGAGACCGCCGTCGAATTCAAACCAGAGGCCGTCCAATTCCTGGGGACGGGGGATTTCCCGGCGACAGAAGGGACAGAGGGGTGGCTGAGCGCGGTCGCTCCGGTGGGCAAAAAGTTTGGGCACGATGAACCTCCTGACCCGCCGGCGGGGAGATGCCGCCGGCGGGCGGCTTGATAAGCTGGTGGTGCTGAGTCTCGGCACCCCTCTGAAATTATCCGCGATTCCGGCCCCCCCCGCAATCCGTTCGAGGCACTATTGACACCCTTCAACCTGGTGGTTAAATTTGGGTTAACCTGCCTGAATGAGAAAGGAGAACACTCATGGCCGATGTGACCATTACTTTTTCCGACGGGGAACAGCAGCAGATCGAAGGCATCGTCATCGATAAAGACAAAGCCGAGGCCCTGAGATTACTGGCCGATCTCCTGAACAAAATCAAAGGCCATCCGGGCCATGCCTGCGGTCCCAAGGTGGTTTGAACTCAGGCGTTGCGGAGCAGAAGCCGGGGGAAAAAAGGAGGATCAAGATGGCGGATAAGCAGATCGTCTTTGCCGACCAGGACCAGATGATGGTCGAAGGCATCGTCATTGACAAGGATGGAGAGGAAGCGCTGAAGTTTTTAGCCCAACTGCTGGAGCGACTCAAGTCCCATCCGGGTCACGCCTGCGGCTTTCGGCCTTTCAAATAACCCGCGGCGCCACTTTTTGACGGTAGTGGAGGAGCCCATGGGGAGGCTGGCCTTGGTGGCGGACACCCATTCCTACCAGGCCGGCCTCCCCCGGCTCCTGGCCTTCTTTCAGCGTCAGGGCCTCAGTGACCTGGCCTGTCTGGGCGATTGTCCGCCCGAGCCGTTCCAGCCCTGGCTGGACCTGGACCCCCGCCACCGCCTCTATTGGGCCTACGATTTTCATGGCCCCCAGATGCCCGCAGCCACTCTGAACGGCATGGCCCTGGCACTCCCGGGGCAGGTCTTCATCGCCCACACCCGGGCCCTGCTCTGGAGCCATTTCAAAGACGTGATCCATGCCTACGAGCGGCAGCCCCCCCGGGGCCGCCCGCCGCTGCTGCTATGCCATGGACACACCCACGTGCCCAGTGTCACCCTCTTCCGGCCGCCCGCCAGCCGCCTGCTGTACATCCACGATTTTCTACGCCCCCAGGAGTTTCAGCCCCGCCAGGCCTGCCTGCGCCTGGAGCCGGACTCCATTTACCTCATCGTGCCGGGCGCCTTCACCCTGGAAGAAAACCGCCATCCCACCTTCAGCTTCGCGGTGCTGGACCTCCCCACCCGACGCCTGGTCATGACTTCCCTCAAGGACCTGTCCGCCCTGGACACCCTGGAGCTCTTTGATTGAGGGCGAAGAAACCGCTGCTTCTGGAGCGCACCCAGACCCCCTCCCCCACAACAGACTTTCCTGGCTGACCGGAGAACGATGGCTGTCCCCTTGCCTTCCGGCGTTCCTCCTGGTATGGTGCGCGGGTATGGACCAGGGCAGAGATCTTCCCAGCGCGGTTTCCCGCCGGGCCCAGGAAATTACGCCGTTTCTGGTGATGGACATCCTGGAGCGGGCCAAGGAGCTGGAGCGCCGGGGCCGGCACATCATTCATCTGGAAATCGGCGAGCCCGACTTCGACACGCCCGCGGTGGTCAAGGAGGCGGCCTACCGGGCCATGGCCGCAGGCGAAACCCAGTACACCCACTCCCAGGGGCTCCTGGAGCTGCGGGAGGCCCTGTGCGTCCACTACCGGGAGAAGTACGGGGTGAGCCTCGTCCCCGAGCAGTTCATCGTCACCTCGGGCACCTCGCCGGCCATGATCCTCATCTTTGCGGGTCTCCTCGACCCCGGCGACGAGATGCTCCTCACCGACCCCCACTACGCCTGCTACCCCAATTTTCTCCGCCTGGTGGACGGGGTCCCCCGGTACGTGCCGGTGTCCGCCGAAGACGGCTTCCAGTACCGCACCCGGGAGTTAAAGAGGCTGCTCACCCCCCGCACCAAGGCCATTCTGGTCAATTCGCCCTCCAACCCGGCGGGCACGGTGCTGACCCGGGAGGACCTGGCCCGGCTGGCGGAGTTGGGCCCCTACCTCATTTCCGACGAAATCTACCATGGCCTGGTGTACGAAGGTGAAGAGCACACGGTGCTGGAGTTCACCGACCGGGCCTTCGTCATCAACGGCTTCTCCAAGGCCTACGCCATGACGGGCTGGCGCCTGGGGTATCTGATTGCGCCCCTGGATTTTGTGCGGCCCCTGCAAAAGCTCATGCAGAATTTCTTCATCTCCGCCAATCCCTTCGTGCAACGGGCCGGGGTGGCGGCGCTCACCCAGGCCGGGCCGGAGGTGGCGCGCATGCGCGCCATGTTCGACGAACGCCGCAAGTTCCTGGTCAACGGCCTTCTGAACCTGGGCTTCCGCATCCCCGTCATCCCCACCGGCGCTTTCTACGTCTTCGTCCAGGCCGACCACCTGTCCCCGGACTCCTATGCCCTGGCTTTCGACATCCTGGAGCAGGCGGGGGTGGGCGTGACCCCGGGCATCGACTTCGGGGCCGGCGGCGAAGGCTGCCTGCGCTTTTCCTACGCCAATTCCCTGGAAAACCTGGCCGAGGCCCTCAGGCGGTTGAATTGTTACCTGGCTTTGAGAAGTTAGTGCTACTGCGTTCAGTAGTCCAAAAGTACTTTCATTTTCCCCCCTTTGCTAAAGGGGGGTCAGGGGGGATTTGTCAGTATTTGTTAAGGGTTAATCAATAATTCCACGTAGTAGGATTAGGTTTGATGGAATCGTAAAAAGTAAAAAAGGCCATACTATCTCCAAAAGGTGGCTCTCGCTGCCATTGATAACTGATTGATTTGCCTCATTAACCACCTCTCCCCCTTGGGGGAGAGGGCTGGGGTGAGGGGGTGAATGGACTTTTTACGAGGCCATCAGGTTTAATACAGAAATACTGTCTGCCGTAACAATTTCGTTCCTGAACAGCAGTTATGGCGCTGGCTGGGGTTGGCCTCTATTGCTGCTTAATTTTGGGCGTAGGGCAGTGCTGTCCGGTAGAAATTACCTGGTGTAATCAGAAAAAAGCCCCATAACCGCCTGATAGCGCTATAATGGGTTTGGTCGAAAACCAAGCGCTGCAAGGAGTTATTATAAAATTAGGGACAGACACCATTTACTGATAAATAGTGTCTGTCCCCATTTTTTATTCGTTTACCCAATTTGATGAAGTCGGCTGACGGCGGGATGCGCTTCGCTTTCCCACCCTACGCTTTCTGTCCCTATTTTCCTATTTTCCCATAAATCAACTCCGGCGCTATCTCTTGTTTCTCGCAAAGGCGCAAAGACCGCAAAGGTTTCTATTCTTTCTTCGCGCCCTTTGCGTCTTCGCGAGAAACTATAATTTATTCACGATCCGAGTAATACCGTCTTTAATCAGCCGCTAACCTTTTTTTCTCGCAAAGGCGCAAAGATCGCAAAGTTTTTTATTCTTTCTTGGCGTCCTTTGCGTCTTTGCGAGAAACTATAATTTATTCACGATCCGAGTAATACCGTCTTTAATCAGCCGCTATCCTTTGTTTCTCGCAAAGGCGCAAAGATCGCAAAGTTTTTTATTCTTTCTTGGCGTC
>VGSQ01000069.1 GCA_016874975.1 Deltaproteobacteria bacterium | reverse complement strand
GAGCGGGGTCAAAGGCCCCAGTTCGTCGGCAATCCACCGGCACATGCGGGTGATGGCGCCCGGGTCGTCATTCTTCCGGGGAATGACCAGGTTGACGATCTCCACGTGCACACCCCGGCGGCGCAGGGTTTCCAGGGTGGCGAGCACCGGCTCCAGTTCGCCGTCCACCAGTTCCCGGTAGAATCCCGGGTCGAAGGCCTTGAGGTCGATGCAGGCCGCGTCCAGGACCTGGGCCAGCTCCTCCAGGGGGGCGGCGCTGACGTAGCCCGCCGAATGGCAGGTGTTGAGGAGGCCGGCCTGCCGGGCCAGGCGGCTGGTCTCCAGCATATATTCAAAGAAGATGATGGGTTCCACGTAGGTGTAGGCCACCGAGGGGCAGCCGGCCTGCCGGGCCCGGGCCACCACCTGCGCCGGCGGCAGGTCCATATTGTAGGTCTCTTCGGGACGGGCCTGGGAAATCTCATAATTCTGGCAGAACTGGCAGCGCAGGTTGCAGCCGGCGGTGGCCAGGGAAAAAGAGGGGGTCCCCGGCAGGACATGGAAAAACGGCTTTTTCTCAATGGGGTCGACATGCACCGCGCAGGGGTTGCCGTAGGCCAGCGTCAGATAGCGCCCCTGGCGATTTTCCCGGACGCCGCAGTCGCCCCGGTCCCCCGGCCCCACCTCGCAGGCCCGGGGGCAGAGCTGGCAGGAAATCTTGTGCCCGGCCAGGGCGCGGTAATAAAGGGCGGGCTGAGGATTGACGAAGCCCTGGCGCGGGTCGGGCGCGCCGACGGCCTTTGCCCGCGGGGGCAGAGCCAGCAAGGCCAGAGAACAGACGCCGGTCTTGAGAAAGGTGCGCCGGCTCACGGCCCGGCCGACGCATGCCTGCCACCACGTACTCATCTCCACGGATCACCCAGGCTCGGAAAAATGCCGGAAAGGTGGACTGCTCGGGGAAATTCTGCCCACTCCGGCCGCAAGGCGGAAGCTAGGAGCGCAGAGAGCGGGTGGAGCGCCGGAGGTGCGGCTTACTGGGAACGCTGCCCGTTGATGCGGTTGCGCAGCACTCCGGAGGTCTTGAACACCACTACCTTGCGGGCTCGAAGGATGAGGTTTTCTTTGGTCTGCGGATTCCTGCCCCGTCGCGCGTTCTTCCGCCGCACCGAAAACTTGCCGAAGCCGCTGATGAGCAGGTCCTCACCGCTGGCCAGGGTGTCTTTAATGATGTCCAGGACCCGCTCCACCACCGCCCTGGATTCCTGCTTGCTCAACCCTGCCTGGGTCTGCAACCGGCTGATCATCTTCTCTTTGGTGAGGGCCATAAAGGAGCCTTTAACCTCGGCTGGGGTAGGTAAAAACAGATAACTCATAATAAACATACTGGATTTTCGTGTCAAGCATTTTTTCCTCAACCTCTGGTGGGGCCGGAGTCGGGTGTCTCCGGTTCGCCGGCATAATGGCGCAGACCGAAAGTAAGGGCCCGGAAGCGGCAGGCGTCCAGGCAGCGGAGGCAGAGGATGCACTCCCGGCTGTTGGGGTCCTCGTAGGGCCGCACCCCGGTGGGACAGGACCGCACGCAGGACTGGCACTCCACACAGTTGCCGGCGATGACCTCCAACTGCACCATGGTCATGCGGCTGAACAGGCTGTAAAAGGCCCCCAGGGGGCAGAGCACCCGGCAGAAAAAGCGGCTGATGAACACCGCCGCCACCAGAATAACAACCAACAGGATGATTTTATTCCAGAAATAGAAAGTCAGGGTCTGCCACAGGCTGGGCTTGAGGATGATCAGAGGGATGGCCCCGAACAGCGTCCCGGAAGGGCACAGCAGCTTGCAGAACCAGGGTTGACCCAGGCCCGTGGCGTCGATGAGCAGCAGCGGCAGCAGCACCACCAGAATCACCAACACCGCGTATTTCACATAGCGCAGGGGCTCCCAAAGGTTGAATTTGGGCGCCGGAATCTTGTGCAGCAGGTCCTGGATGAAGCCGAAAGGACAGAGCCAGCCGCAGGGCAAACGCCCCACCAGGGTGCCGATGAAGCCCAGGTAGCCCAACACCATGGTGCCCAACTGGGGCAGTCCACCCGCAGAGACCATACGCCAACTGCCGATAAAATTCTGCACCGCCCCCACCGGACAGGACAGGAGCGCCGCCGGACAGGAATAGCAATTGAGACCGGGGTGGCACACCGCCTTCAGAGGGCCCTGATAAATCACCGACCCGAAGGGAAAGAGCAGGTAGGAGTTGGTCCCCAGGGTCACCAGGGTCTGCACCAGCCAGCGAAAGGAGGTCATTCACCCCACCCCGATGCAGGACAGACAGATGGTGTTGCCCAGGTTCATCAGGTAGTCCAGGTCTCCCAGGTTGACTCCCAAAAGAAAACAGATGGTGAAGAAAATAATGAGCCAGATGGCTTTCTTAGGCATGCTCCATCTCCCGCGCGCGGCCGCGGCGCATGGGCGCCGGTAGGACGCCGTCCCTTGGACCGCCTTCAATCCTCGATTACCTGCACATCATTATATCCAGGGGAGACCGGGAGGGGAAAATTTTTTGGCAGAGGCTCCCATAAAAGGAGTTCCTTTGTCATCCTGAACGCCGCCCAGGCTCTCATCCTCCTGGAAATACGGAATCCGTGCCAGTTGTCACCCGTCAACCCGGTAAAGTTCAGGTGAGGGGCTCCAGGCCGGTTTCCCTCATTTCCGCCATCCAGGCTGACAGGGCTTCCAGGGAGCGCCGGGCCTGGGCCGGTCCCCGGTCCCGTTTGGGCAGGCGCCCGGGCAGAGGGGGAAAGAGCCCGAAGTTGACGTTCATGGGTTGGAAGTCACGGGTGGAGGTGTTGGTGAGATGGGAGACCAAAGCCCCCAGCGCCGTCTCCCGGGGAGGTGTGAGGAGAGGCTCCCCTCTCACCCGGCGGGCGCCGTTGATCCCGGCCAGGAGACCCATGGCCGCCGATTCCACGTAGCCCTCCACCCCGGAAATCTGCCCGGCCAGGAAGAGATTGGGGTAACGGTAAAAATTGAGGTGCTCCGACAGATGGCCCGGCGAGCGGATGAAGGTGTTGCGGTGGATGGAGCCCAGCCGGACGAATTCGGCCCGCTCCAGGCCGGGGAGGAGCCGGAAGACTCGCTCCTGCTCCGGATAGGTGAGCTTGGTCTGGAAGCCCACCAGGTTGTAGAGGGCGCCCTCCCGGTTTTCGGCCCGCAGTTGCGCCACCGCGTATGGCTGGCGCCCGGTCCGGGGGTCGATGAGGCCCACGGGCTTGAGGGGTCCGAAGAGCAGAGTCCGGTAACCCCGGGCCGCCATCACTTCCAGGGGGAGGCAGCCTTCAAAATAGCGGGGCTCCTCAAAGGGTCTAAGAGGGGTCTGGCGGGCGCTGATAAGGGCCTGGTAGAAGGTGTCGTACTGTGCCGCATCCATGGGGCAGTTGAGGTAATCATCCCCGGCGCCGTAGCGGGAGGCCCGGAAGATGCGGCTCATGTCCAGCGATTCGGCCAGCACGATGGGGGCGATGGCGTCGTAAAAGTGGAGGTGCTCCTGTCCCGTGAGCCGGCTCAGGGCCTCGGCCAGGGCATCGGAGGTGAGGGGGCCGGTGGCGATGATGGTGGGGGTCTCCGGGTCCGGAGCCGGCACCTCCTCCCGCCGGATGGAGACCAGGGGCTGGGCTTCCAGGGCGCCGGTGAGATGGCGGGCGAAGGCTTCCCGATCCACGGCCAGGCTTTTTCCCGCAGGCACCCGGGTGGCGTCCGCCGCCCTCATGACCAGGGAGCCCAGGCGGCGCATCTCCTCCTTCAGGAGGCCCACGGCGCTGGCCACCTCGGCGGCCCGCAGGGAATTGCTGCAGACCAGCTCTCCCAACAGCGGGGAGCGGTGCGCCGGCGAAAATCGCACCGGCTTCATCTCCCGGAGGCAGACGGAGACGCCCCGCCGGGCAGCCTGCCACGCCGCTTCACAGCCGGCCAGGCCGCCGCCGATGATGGTGAGCCCACAGCTTGGTGCAGCGGCCAAAGACACGATCGCCTCCTCCATGGCTCACGGTTCCGGAAAAAGCCGGTCATGCCATAGGTTCTAACCCGGTTGCGATCCGGACACAAGACATTGAACCGGAGTCACGGCAGTTACGGGGATCGTGGCCATGAACGGGAAATGTCACTCTGCCTGCCGGTAGTGACAAAACCCCGCCTCCGTCAAGGGGGCGGGTTGGGGTTATAAAATGCTCCGGCGGCGTCCTATTTTCCCACGCAGGAAGTGCGCAGTATGGTCGGCGCTGAGAGGCTGAACGAGCGAGTTCGGGATGGGATCGGGTGTGGTCCTGTCGTTATGGCCGCAGGCTCTATTCGTAATGCGTCCACATGCTGACCACTTTGATGATTCTCTCCGGCTCCAGGACCTCGTAGACCAGGCGGTGCTGAATATTGATGCGGCGGGAATAGGCGCCGGCCAGGTCGCCCGCCAGTTTTTCAAACCGGGGAGGGGTGCGGAAGGGGTTTTCCCGGATGATGTCCAACAGCTCCTCAGCCTTGCTTTTTAGACCGGCGGCGGCCAGCTTCCTGGCATCTTTCTGGGCCTGTTTGGTGTAAACAATTTCCCATGTCACCAATCAAGCTCCCGGGCGCACTCCTCCACCGGCGTCTCCAGGCCTTTCCGGATGGACTCCCGCATGCCGGGAATGGAAAGCAAATGCAGGGTCTCCTGAATGGCCCGCCAATCATCCTCCGAGATCAAGACCGCATTGGCCCGCCTCCCGGTGATGACAATGGGCACATGGGACGCAGCCGCCTCCTCCACCAGCCGGGCCAGCTTGTCCCGTGCTTCACTTACCTTCATGGTGGTCATCATCTTCACCCCAGCCAAATTCTCATATGTGAAGGATATCAAATTCTCCGGCATGAAACCAAAGAAAAAACCCCGCCGCAGTCAAGGGGGCGGCGTGGGGTTAGAAAAAGCGCCGACGGCGTCATATTTTCCCACGCAGGAAGTGTGCAGTATGGTCGGCGCTGAGAGGCTACGTTACCCAGTTCAACGCCGGGACTGGCTGTTTCCTATTTAACCCTACAACGTCGAATAGATTGCTTTGAGTCCTGATCTATGCTAACCTGCCCTGAATGAACCTCATCAAGGATAAGGGGGCAGGGTATGGTTCCAAACGGACGGCTGCACGGAGAAGAAAGAGGTTGGCATCTTGCAGAGCGTTTTCAAAACCGCCGCCCTTTCCTAAGACAAAAGGAGAATTTTGCAAGACCCTCAGGGGACTCATGCTGACAGCCGGATGATATCATGATTTTGGCTGGGATTACCGTAGGCTTCTATCGTGGCAAGTATCCCGGCACGGGGGAAAAATCTCTTCTGGTGATTGAGAGGGCCTTTCAGAAGAGAGGCTCATGTCCATGCTGGTTAAACGTGGGGGTGAGGTTCCTCCACGCGGCTCGATTGCGGCAGCAAGTCTACTGCGGTGGTCGGATACCTCTATGCGGCTGCGGCCTCGGGACCTTGGGCTGCCGGAAGGCGGCACCCGCTCCCCGGAGCAGGGCTTTCCCAACGTCGCCAGGAAACTCAGGGGCCGGCCACGGCCATGGCAGATTCCAGGCGCCCCAAACGCTGATCGATCTTGTTAAGGGATGCCGCCAGTTCTTCCGAAGGGGCCTGGGAATTAAAGGCCGGGTTGGCGACCCACCAATCTATGCCCAACTCTTTGGCCTTGTCCACCGAACAGATCACCAGACGAATCTGCAGGGTAAGGAGTTCCACTTCCACCAGCCGGATCTTGATGTCGCCGGCAATAACGATACCCTTGTCCAGGATGCGTTCCAAAAGATCCGCCAGGTTGGTGCTCTGAATGGAACTCTGGATGCCTTGTTGTCTGGCCATGTGCAGTTCCTCCTACAGGAGCTGGCCCAGGGGGCCAAGGTCGATATTCAGGTCCTCTTCCTCCAGGCCGAACTCCTGGCGGAGTCTGTCGATCTCTTGGGCCTGTTTCATCAAGGTTAACCCCAGGCGCTCGATCTGGTCGTCGGTGAGGGAGCCGGCCTCAATGCGCCGGATGCCCTGGCGCTCCAGCAGTTCGTGCAGCAGTTTCACCAGGGTCAGGACCAGTTGTCCCAGGCTGTTCTTGAGGTTGTCCTGGTCCAGATTGATTCGAGTGGTAGGGCCGCCCGGGGACTGGACCGGCACCGGGGCGCCGTCTTGCATAATCCGGGCAAAATCGCTGATGGATTGAGATTCCACCTGCGCCAACTCCGGCGGTTTCATCAGCATGCTCCCCTAGTAAAAAGATTCGGCCCCGATAGTCCCGCTCCCGGGGCAGACTTGAGTTTCCCGGCGGTGTCCATAGAGCTCAGGATGACCTGGAGGCCCAGGTAGATCAGATCGATATCGGCGACGGAGACCATCACTTCTCCAAACAGGACCGCCCCCTTATTGAGGATACGATCCAGGGCCTCGCACAAGGACACGTCTTGGCTCTCGGGCAGGAAGGTTTCGGACATCATGGTTTCCGGATATGACTCCAGCAATTCCTCTTCCACTACCTCCAGCTCGGGTCCGAGGACCATCTCCGAGGCCGGGGGCGCGACGGTGATTTCTTCCGGTCCAGCCAAAAAGTAACGGCGATCTTTCGGGGGCAGGTCCCGCAGGTCGGCGCCGCAAGCCGGACAAGTCCGGGAGGCCAGCAGTACCTTAGTTTGACAATGCGGGCATATCAGAAGCAGCACCATGGTGATTCTCCACTATCCTGGGCCGGTACAAGGCCTGCCCCAATTCCCCCAGGCGCTCCAACCCCCGGGGGTCAGTTTGGCGATAGATGATGGTTTGCTGCCGGCCGGCAAAGGTCTGCCGGAACTTTTCTTTAATGAGGGCCTCTCGGTGGTTGAGGGCGGTGCACAAGGGACAATCTCGCGCCGGGGTGGCCTGGTTGAGAAGCAGCACCGGCGTCGGCACTCCCAGCCGGGCGCAGATCGCCAGGAGGTCGCCGGTCTCCTGGAAGGCCATTTCCGTCAGGATGCTCACGGCGTAGAGTGCCGCCCGGGCCGGATCCCGCCACAGATTTCTCAAAAGCTTCAGGTTCCGGGAAATTCTGACCAACTGCTGGGAGAGGTCCGGGAACCGGAAGGTCAATTTGTACTTCAGAAGGAAGCTAAAAATGGTCTTGAGCCACTGGTCAACCAGTTCCGGCAGTTCCAAAAGGCGGAGGAGATGACCGGTAGGGGCCGAGTCCAATATGAAGATGTCGTAACGCCCCTTTTCCAGAAACTCCATGGCCCGCACCAGGGCCATGATCTCGTCCAAACCCGGGGGCGACAGGTCCAGCATCCGCTCCATCACCTGACGGTCAAAGGGGACATCGAAGTTCTCGAACGCGCTCTGCAGAAACTTCTCCAGATCTTGTTGATACTGTTTCTTTAAGGCGGCAAATTCCCCGGGAGCGTCGATCTCCATGGCCGTCAGGCCCCGACCGAGGCGGACCGGCCGGGGGCCGAGAGGCGCTGCCAGGCAGGCGGACAAGGAGTGGGCCGGGTCGGTGGAGAAGAGCAACACCTCTTTCCCAGGGAACTCCCGGGCCAGGCGCAGCGCAGTGGCGCAGGCCAGGGTGGTCTTGCCCACGCCCCCCTTGCCGGCGAAGGTCAAGAAGGTGATTTCCGGAGAAGGACAGGGGGGCGCGGCCTCCACCCGGGGCGGCAGGTTCAGGGGTGTCTGGGGAAGGGCTGCAGGCGTGCGGGCCACCGCCATGACTCCCTCCCACAGGGTAGACAGGATCGAGCCCCGTATTTCATCAGGAGACAGGGGCACACCAACCAAGGGGTGTCCGCCTAAAACGCCTCGTCTTAACAGATCACCCAGGAGCAACTGTTGCCGCCGCCGCCCTTCGGCGCATAAAGGGCAGGAGTTCTCCGGCAAGAGGCGGTTGACCACCACCTCCCTGACCGGGATGTGCAGACGCTGCAAGTCGCTCAGGAGTTCCAGGGTCTCGCTGATGACCAGTTCTTCCGCCAGCATCACCGGCACGAAGCGGCAGGTGCGGGGGTCCTTAAGCAGACCCTCCAGGTGCTTGACCGAGGCGGCCAGTTCCTTGAGAAAATCGTCCAGCTCATCCGGCTGATATGATCCCTGGAACCGCTGCCGCATGAAGCGGTGCTTGGCCAGCAGGGCATCCAGGGCCTTAAGCCAGGTGCGGATCAAGTCCGGCGTGGTCAGCAACCGCAGCGTGTGACCCGTGGGGGCAGTATCCACCACGATGAGGTCATAGGCCCTGGTTTCCACCCAGCCGGCGATGGCCAGCAAAGCCATGAGTTCGTCCAGGCCGGGCAGGGAGAGATCCAGGATGCGGCGAATATCCTCCTCGTCCAGGAAGGTGCCCCGGCTGGCGATCTCGGCAAACTTGGTCCGGTGCCTGGCCTTGAAAGTCGCCAGAGAATCCTGGGCATTGAACTCCAGGATCTTTAAATTATCAGGGGAAGAAAAATCACCGATACTGTCGGCCAGGGAATGGGCCGGATCAGTGGAAATCAGGAGGAAGGAGCCCTGGGGGGACCGCCGGGCATAGTGGAGCGCGGCGGCCGCGGCGCAGGTGGTCTTTCCGACTCCGCCCTTGCCGCCGAAGAATATCAGTCGGAAATGGGGCTTCTCTAAGAAACCGGGCACAACTTTGGCCCCCATGGTATTGATGGAACGCGAGATCATGGACATCCGGGGTGACCCCTGCCGTATCAAGCGGGCGAAGTGTTCGCAACCTCATCAAGCCCTTCCCTATTCTTCCGTCCCGAGTCTCCCGCTTCCCGGCTGCCGTTGGTTGATCCCCTGATTTCGTCTGGCTGGTGCTATTCTTCCGCCCACACGTCAAACCAGAGCGGCCGGTTTCACCCCGGCAGGAGATTTTCTCCCGGTCGGCTTGGCCTTGGAGCGTGGCTTGGCCGGCTTCTTCTCCGGCGCCGTGGCGGCCTTTTCTTCCGCCTGGAGGCGGTCCAGGCGGTCCAGGAGCACCTTTTCCTGGGCATCGAATTCCTCCTCGGTGATCTGCCCGGTGTCCAGCCGCATATAAAGCTCGCTCAGGGCTGCGGTGACGGCGTCGCTTTCGCCGGCCAATTCCTGCTGGGCGGCGTCGTGGATCTCCCGAAACACCCAGAGAACACCTTTCACTGGGGACAGTAAGATGTCGTCAACGAGAAACATCATATCTCCTTCCGAGGTCAGGGGTCATATTTCAAGATTCAGCTCCACGAAATTGTGGGGGGCCCAGGGGCCGGTGTAGTCGAAGGTGAAATTGTTGTCAAAGAGCTTGGCTGCGGCAAATACGCCCTCTTCAAACCGGTCCTGTCCATCCCGGGGCACCAGGCAAGCCAGATTCATCACCTGGCTTTCATGTCGGCATTGGTTTTGCTTGATCTCCCGGCAATAATGGGACAGGATCTCCTCCACCTTTTCGGTGTAGGCTTCCCGGTCCTCGTTCAGGAGGCGTTCAAACAGGCGCCCCAACTCGATCTGGTCTTCCTGGGAAGGGTTGCGGTACGGGCCGAGGAAGCGATCCCGGGCGGCCCGCAACCCTGGATGGGTGTTGACGAAATATTCAAAAATATTAGGGACGTCCCAGGAGACCCGCAGTCCCATTTCCACCATCCCGGCCACGCGGTGGAGTTGCTGGAGGAGGGTCTGGTGGTTGCGGGACAGGATCTTCTGGATGGCTTGGGGACCGTCGGCAATGATGCCGAAGGCCATGGGGAGTATAGCGTCGGCCCGGAACAACAGTCCCTTGAGGATCCCCTGTTGGGCGGCCAGATGCCGCCGTTCCGGGCGGATGCGGTTGTTCAACACGTCGCTCACCACCGCGGCCACCCGCCCCTTGGCGATGCTGTACACCGGGGCCCCGTCTATGCCGGGGAAGTCATAGGTCTGCTCCCCGGGAGCGGCCACGATGGCGTACAGGTATCTGCCGCCTTTCGCTGTTGTGCGCCTCGCCATATCTCTGTCTCACCTCAACGGGAAACCGGAGGGTAACCGCCCGCCGTCCCAAGAAAGTCCCGCATCGCGACAACTTGCGTCGCCTGACCCGCCCTGAACGCCTTCAGGTAGCGGCCGCGCCTTCCATCCGCTTGGACTCGGGGGCCGGGCGGGGCCGCGGTTCGACCAACATGATGCCCTTGAGCATGGCGTCTTCCGTCCGGATCTCCAGCATGGCGCCGCACAGACATTTAACCGGGCCCTCAAAGTTGTCATAGGCGTCGTCCAGCGTCACTTTATGCCCACAGGCTAAGCAGTTGATTCTCATCATGGTTCTCCCTATTCACCCTCCGACCAGCCGTTTCCTTCACCGCGTCCCGCCCCGGCTCCGCCAGGAGGCGGACCGCCAGCGGCGGTGAAGCTCCCGGTTTATCCGGGCCACCTCTTCCTGATACATGCGGCCCAACTCCGCCCCCCACATGGGCAGGCCCGTGGAGGTGGGGCAGGAGCGGTAGCTCTTCACCTGACGCATGGTCCGCACCTGGTTGGCGCCCTTGATTAAAAGCATCGGCTTGATCTCCCGTTAACATTATTAATATCTGCATTAATATCTGATTTTAAAACCCCCGGTGCGGCGCAGCGGTCCGGGGCTTCCCGGGTGGAGGCCTCCGCCCCTTTCCCCCATCGACTGGAGGAGGGCATTTTTTTCCGCCTCAATTTCCGCCAGGCGGGCGGCGATGTCCGCCATCATTTGCCTGAACTTCTCGCTCTCCTGGGTCTTCCGGGCCTTTTCCA
This sequence comes from Deltaproteobacteria bacterium, assembly GCA_016874975.1. Lineage (GTDB taxonomy): Bacteria > Desulfobacterota > Desulfobaccia > Desulfobaccales > 0-14-0-80-60-11 > VGSQ01. The sequence goes on along the minus strand of VGSQ01000069.1, from coordinate 7,052 downwards.
TTTCGATGTGGCTGATGCGCAGATAGGCCTCATGGGGGAGGGTGGCCTTGCGCACTCTCCCGATCAGGGTGCGGATATCCTGTAAACCTCTCCTGGGACCGGCCATGGGTTTACTCCTTGTAAGGTTCTGGACCCCGGCCCACTTTCCGGGGGGTCCGGAGTCGGGAACCCAAAACGGTCTGGATCACCTCTTCCACCTTCTCTCCCATAATGGACTGGCCGCCCCGGGTCACCTTGGCGGAATCGGTATTGAGCACGTCCCGGCAGGCCCACCGGAAGACCGGGTCATCTTGATGGGCCCGGGCCCCCTGGTGCGCCATGATCTTGGCGATGGCGATGCAGGCCCGGATGGTGGGGCGGTGGTTGTTGACCCCAAAGCCCCGCAGTTCCCGCACCACATCCACGATGATCTCGGCATCAAGGCGGGAAAGACCGGATTTGGTCATGGCGATTTGCACTTCCGTTTCCCGGTCGAAATGTCCCAGGCTCACAGTGATGAGACGGTCCATGAGGGCGTCCTGGGTCTTGTGGACCCCGGCGTATTCCTCGGGATTGGAAGTGAAAATGGCCCGAAACTCCGGGTGCACCTCCAGGTAACCTTCTCCTCCCCGGGACATCTTGGGAAGATTGAGGATCTTCTCCTCCAGGATGCTCAAGAGGGCGTTGTTGGCCTCGGGCCGGGACCGGGTAAACTCATCGTAGATCAGGGTATAGCCTTCTTTGCAGGCCATGGTGAGGCGGTTGTCCATCCAGGTGATATTCATGGACTCTTCCGTCTTGAGGACGGAATGGATGTAGTTGTCGATGAGTCTCTGTTTGCGATAGCCGGAGTGGCGTCCCACCAGGTCGGAACTGGCGAACTCATCGTCCCCGTGTATCAAGACCACCGGCCGGCCCCGCTGCGCCGCCACATGAAAAGCCAGGGTGGTCTTCCCCGTTCCCGCCGACCCGGCGAAGTGGACCGGATAGCCCACTCCCAGATAGGCCAGGGCCCGTTTGGTCAGGTCTTGGATATAAGCCGTTTCCACAAATGCCGGGCCGGCTTCCGGGTTCACCTGGTCATCCCGGCTTTCCACTTTAACTACGGCCACGGCAGCCCTATTCCGATGATCACCGCTCATGCGCGTTGCTCCTCTCGCTGGGGATGGAACTGCCCCCGGCAGCCCCAGGGGCAGGATGGGTAAGCTTTTATTGACGGCCCTCCTGGGACACCCAGCCTCGCCCCCGGCAGGTCATACAGGCCAGGGCCGAGGCGGCGTCGGCGCCGCTCCCCCGGCAGTCAGGGCAGGGCTTCAGGGGGCCGGGGAGCAACGGCACATAGCCGGTGCCGCGGCAAACGGTGCAGGTGAAGGTCTTGACGGCCCCGGTGCCCCGGCAGTAGACGCAAGACCGGTAAGGCGTCGACACCCGCACCCGGCCGCTCCCGCCGCAGACGCAGCAGGTGGAGAGCCAGGACATGATGCCAAAGGGGTCGGTCCCGTGGCCGCGGCAGAAAGAGCAGGTAACTTCCGCCGCTTCCCCGCCGGAACGGGCCGTCGGCAACATTTCTCGCACGGTTTGCGTTAATGGTGTCATGGCTGTGGATCACCCGGGGCAGGGAAATCTCTCCCCTTCTTTTTGCCTGGGCGCCCGGTCTCTTCCTTCTCTTCCTTGGGCGGGACGGCGGCCTGGTGCCGTGCGGCCTCTTCCTGGGCCATGGCCAAGGCGGCCATCCGTTCCCGTTCGGCGGCTGCCTCGGCCTGCTCGGCCTGGACCCGGGCCCGGCGCTCGGCCTCGGCCTGGGCTCGACGTTCCGCCGGAGTGGGGCCGAACCAGACCCGGTGGGCCCCGGCCAGGTCCAGGGCGAATTCCCGGCGCCTGCCGCTCACGGTTTTCTTCAGGTGGTTCACCACCGCCCGGCGCTCCGCCTTGGTCTGGCGGGCCATGTGCTGGTGGGCTTTGCGGAAGCCGGCTCTCAAGCTCGCCACCTCATGGCTCAAAGTCTTGACGAAACTAAGACGTTCCGCCCGACTTCGCTGGGCCATGTCGTTATGGGCCCGGCGAAACTCGCCCTTCAGATCGGCTACATCCCGGCCCAGGTCCCGGACGAAGTTGAGGCGCGCCCCGCGCAGGGCCACGATCTCTCCGCATAATCTGGTCATACTCTCGGTTAGCGTACCCATGTGAAGTATCTCCTTATGGATGTCGCCGGGGAACTCGCCTCAGGTTGTGCAGGGGTTTCGCAGCTCGGCGCCGGCGCCACCCCCTTCCGGGGAGGGGCCCTGAGGCCCCTCAGCGAAAGAGGAACCAATCCCCGGAATGGTCCTTAAGCGGGAGCCGCGGCGCTGGCCGTAAGGCCAATGGCCTCGGCGTACTTCAGGTAGGTTTCCACGGACGCGATGACCACGCGGGCCTCAATGGACAGCAATTCGATGCCTACCAGGGCTACCTTGACCCAGGCGTCGATGACGATACCCTTATCCAGAATGCGGTCAACGACTTCCGCCAGACTGGAGGAATCGGTTGACTTTTGGACTTTAGCCATGATACTTCTCCTTTTACCTCGTAAGTGTCGGGCAATTCAGTCAATGGTTTCTCAGATGCGGATGAGACCGGAGTCTGGACTCATTTACCGGCCCAGGCCCGCCGCGCCCCGTCCAGGTCCGCGGCAAAGGCATGGCGCATGGCGCCCACCGTTTTCTTCAGGTGAGTCACGGCCGCCCGCCGTTCGGCCCTGGCCTTCCGGGCCATGTCTCGGTGGGCCCGATGGAAGTTCGCCATCAGGGCAGCCGTATTATTGGTCAGGTTTTTGACAAAACCTTTCCGGGCGCCGCGCATCTCCACAATCTCGCCCACCAGCCGGGTCATTTCGTCGGTTAAGTGACCCATGGAGTATCTCCTTTTCCCGCCTTTAGGCCTTTAGGGGAAAGTCGGCACCGCAATGCTCGCCCCTGAAGGATGCTGAGGGGCCTCTTTCCGGGAGGGGTCGTGCCGGACCCCTTCGGAAAGAGGACTGTTCCCCCAATGGCCCTTAAGCCGGAGCCGCCGCACTGGCCGTGAGGCCGATGGCCTCGGCGTACTTCAGATAGGTTTCCACGGACGCGATGACCACCCGGGCTTCGATGGACAGCAGTTCGATACCCACCAACGCCACCTTGACCCAGGCATCAATGACGATACCCTTGTCCAGGATGCGGTCGACGACTTCCGCCAGGCTGGAGGAATCGGTTGACTTTTGGACTTTAGCCATGGGGAACCTCCTTCAATAAAATAGGGTTTTTTGTAAAGAGAGGACTTGCCTCACCACCCCTTTATCCAAGAAGCATGCCAACACCAGAAGGCAGGTGAATTGCTATAAAATCAATTGGTTAGTTATGAAACGGCCGGGTGCCGGTGGGGGCTCGGGAATTGGCTCTATGGAATGAATTCCCTAATCTAGGGTGGCCGGTCTATGCCCTGAAATTCTTCTAGAAGGAATAATTCCGGTCAGGTTTCCAAAACCCGAAGGATTTCCGCCTGGAGGAAGGGTTTGCTGATTAAATCGATGATGACCCCCCGGGCGATGGCCTCCTGGATGGACACGTCATCCCGGTAAAAGTAACCGGACACCATCAGGATGCGCATGTCCGGCGCCCTCTCCCGGATGAGCCGGCCCAGTTCCAGACCGTCCATATCCGGCAGCTTGGCATCCAGGAAGGCGCAGGCGAATTGTTGTTGCGCCATCAGCTCCAGGGCTTCTTGGGCGCTCAAGGCCTTGCAGGTGACATAACCGCGTTTGTTGAGGATATATTCCAGGGCCCAGCACATATCCGGCTCGTCGTCCACTATGAGAATCACATTGTTCCGCTGGGTCATGCCGCTCACCCCCTACAATAGGGGCAATCTCACGGTGAAGGTGCTGCCTTGGCCTGCCCCGCTCTCCACCGTGATGGTGCCGAAGTGCTGTTTGATGATGGAATAACAGATGGACAGGCCCAACCCCGTGCCTTGGCCCACCGGCGCGGTGGTGTAAAAGGGGTCGAAGATATTGTCCAGGTCCCTGGGGGCGATCCCTTGGCCGGTGTCGCTGATCCTGACCCAGGCTTCCCCGTCGGCTTGTCCCAGGGCGACGCCCAACCCTCCCCCGTCGGGCATGGCCTTGATGGCGTTGAGCAGCAGGTTCATGAAGGCTTGCTGCAACAGGCCTTCCATGCCGCTGATCATGATGGGCTCCCGGGGCCATTGCGCCTGCAGCACAATCTTGTCAATCCGGGCCTGGTTCGTCACCAGGGACAGGGTCTCCTCCAGGAGCGTGGTCAGGTTAAGCTCCTTGATGTCAGGCTTCACTGAGGGCCGGGCGAAGCGCAGCAAATTTTCAATAATCATGGAGGCCCGCAGGATGCCCGCATGAATCTTTTCGGCGCACTCCTTCTGAAACTGCGGGTCAAGATCGCCTGCCATGATGAACTGGGCCGCACTGGAGCAAACCGCCAGGGGATTGCGGATCTCATGGGCGATACCCCCGGCCATCACCCCCAGGGCGGCCAGTTTCTGCGTCTGCAGCAGCTGGGCCTCAAATTTGCGGCGTTCCGTCAGGTCCCGGCCCACGGCCACGATCCCGGCGGTCTGGCCCAGGTGGTCTTTCATGGGGGAAAAGATCCAGGAAACCGGGATGCGGCCGCCATCCCTGGTTTTCAGGTCCACTTCCGCCATTTGGGCCTCTCTGCCGGCCTGGAAGTTGGCAAAAATCCGCTCCATCTCGCCCTGATCGTCTCCGGCGCAGAAGTCGGAAAAGTTGTGTCCCCGGACCGCATAGAGGGTGAAGCCTGAGAGCTTCTCCGCCGCGGTGTTCCAGGTCAAGACCTGGCCTTCCATGTCGGTGGACAGGACGATATCCTGGGCGCTTTCCACCACCGAGGCCAGGTGGCGCTCCACTCGGCGCACCTCTTCACTCAGCCGCACCTGCTCGGTGACGTCGTCCATGAGCAGCATGGCCAACTCCACCACCCCCTGCCAGGAAAAGGGCAGGATGCTGTAATAATAAATCCGCAGGGGAATGCCCGGGGCCCGATAGGTCATCCGTTCCCCCTTGACCCGGAAGTTCTTCTCGAAGACCTGGCGGATGCGTCCCGGAAAATCCATCTGGTCGATGATGATGGCCGGGAAAACTTCATCCAGGCGGTGCCCGATGGTGTCCGGCAGGGTGCGGCGGTTTTTCTCCAGGAAATTGCGGTTTGCCGAGACGATGCGCAGGTCCCGGTCAATGAGCAGCACCGACGAGGGAATGGCCTCCAGCAGCATGTCGTAAAGCTGCTGGTACCGCTGTGATTCCGGGCTGTCAGCCGCCGAAGTTCCTCTTTCGCCCATGAGACTCCTTTGTCTAGATCGAGAGAAACTCAACTAGACGGGGGTCGCGGGTTACAAAATTATACGGCGGCCAGGGGCCGCTCAGCAGCAACCGGGCTGGTTCGGCGGCGCTGAGTCGGCGAAAGGCCCTACGGAAAGATTCCACCTGCCGCCGCGGTGTGAGAAAATACAGGGAGAGCAGGGGTAGTCGGGGGGAAGGAGCTTCCGTTTTACAGTTGACGTACAGTCCGGTGAAATGCTCCCGGCACCGTTGCGCAGCCTCCCGATATTCCGTGGTCCAGCGGTCCTGGCCGGCATAGTGAGCCTTGCGGGCCGTAAGATAGGCCAACCCCAGACGGTCCGCGGCTCCGGCGGAGTCCGGGGGGCAAGGCCCGGCCACCCCCCGGCTGCCTGCCGGGCCGCCGGGGATCACCGCCGCCCAAGGCCCGGACGGCAGCAAGACCCTCAGCCCCATTTCCACGCAGCCGTCCAGTTCCTGGAGCAGGGCCTCATATCGGGGGCCCTGTTCCTCCAAAAGCTGAATAGCCTGGGATTCCCGCTCCACCACGCAGCCGTAACGCATGGGGATGACGGTGTCCCGCCGGTGGCAGGAGAGCACCACCCGCTCATAGGTCCTGACCCTGGGGATATCCGGGGCCAGGTCGGCGCGGCAGATTTGGGAAAGGGCCGCACTTAACCCCCGATGCGCCACCTGGTATACCGGGCGGCCCCCCACCCCCAACAGGGAGCCTGATAATTCCAACCCCGGATGGCGGTAGACACAATAAAACAGGCAACTCATGCCTCGGGCTCCATATCCAGCGTAGGGCAAAAGCTATAAGGGGGCCAGGGGCCGGTCGCTTCCAGGCTCAGGCCGCGGTGGGCGTATTGGGCGTTGACGTCCCGGATAAAGACCTTAAAATCGCCCACTGCCTGCCTCGGTATCAGCAGGGCCCAATTCCAGACCATGTCTTGATCACTGCCGGTGGCTTCCCGGGAAAGCCGCCGCCGTTCCTGGACCTGGGCGGCATAATTCCAAAGGTTGGCCCACACCTCCCGGCAAACTCTTTGCAGCCACCGCTGCAGTTCCTGGTCGCCGGCGGTCCGGAGGCGCTGCTCCTCAAAATACCGCTTCCCCGGCGATAAGGCCTCCAGGCTTTCCGCCTCCCGGGTCAGCTTGAGGGAGAACAGCTTTTCTCTGGCCCCGGGGCGATCCAGCATCCCTTTGACAGCCCATTCTTCCTGGTCCGTGAGGCGCTCCAGGTATTCGGCGATGGTGTCAGAATGGCGCTGCAAAACCTTATCCAGGTTAGCCCGGGACGCAAAGATGGTTCCGAACCGGACCGGCAGCACGGGAGAATGGCGCATCACCCCGGCCACCACCTCCTGATGGCGGATTACGCGGGGGCCGATCCAGGTCAGGTCACGCAGCCGCTCTTCCGCCTCCGGCCCGCAGAAATCCTCCACCGACACCGGACTCCAGACCGCGGCGAGATCCTGGTATGTTGCCACGGCCAGCGAGTTCCGGCCATCCACCCCCGGGCCCGCAAGGGGGAGGGCCGGCAGCCGGCTCAACCGGGCCAGGCAGTACAGGTAAAGTCCCTGGGGCATTGCGGTTATTCCTTGGCGTTGTTTGCGTCTTGGCGAGGTTTTTTCCCTCTCGCCAAGGCGCAAAGAGAGCGTTTCAGGTTAATCTCCCGGCTCCCCCAGCATTTCCTTGAGGGCCTCTTCCAGGTCGGCGGCTTTGA
>VGSQ01000068.1 GCA_016874975.1 Deltaproteobacteria bacterium | reverse complement strand
CAAGCAGTGGGTATGCCAAGGGTAACCTGTTGAACAGTCAAGATAAATCCCCCCTTACCCCCCTTTGCCAAAGGGGGGAATGAGCAGTCGGTGACCCGAAGTCCCCCTTTGGAAAAGGGGGATTTAGTGGCAATACTGTTCACTTTGGCGACAACCCCCTGTTGCATTTAGAGCAGGCGCCCCCGCCTGCTCTGTTAAAATGAACAGCCGGAGGCGGCTGTTCTACATCCTTTCCTGCTAAAGGGATGTTGCCTCTCAAGATGAAAAGCCTTAAGTGAACAGCATTGGATTTAGGGGGATTTTAAGTAAAATCGGTATGTTATGATGTAAACTGGTTTTTTCTTAAGTTAGCGCCAATGAGGTGTAGGGGAGGGGGAGGGGTCTGTGGGTCCTGGTCCCCTCACCGGCAAATAACATATAAGAACTTCCAACGGGCGGAAGGGGGGACAGGCGGGGCGCTGGGGAGTGAAAATTCCGACCTGGCTGGGGGAGGAGGATTCGAACCTCCATAGGCGGATCCAAAGTCCGCAGTCCTGCCGTTGGACGATCCCCCAGGAGCACCGGCAAAAGGCGTTTCTCCTCTGCCTGTGCAAATTATTACCGTCCGGGAGGAGCGATGCAACCTTTTTGTCCCGCGCTGAAGGGGATAAGCAGGGAGTGGATGGACTTTCAGGGTTTTTTCGCACGTTCCCCGAAAAAATTTTTAATTTCGGTGTTTTTTGTGCTAAGGTTTACCCCAAATGTCTTGGGGTTTCATTTTGCCGTGCACGGCGAACAAGGGGGGGGAACCTGATGTCGCTCATAATGATGCTGGTGATGATCTGGGTGGGGGTTGCCGCCTGCCCGGGCCTCAGTCTGGCTGCGGCCCCCGGGCAAGACGCCCTGGTGCAGGAGGCGGTGCGGAATCTGAACCAGGAAAACTATGAAGAGGCCCTGGAGCAGTTGACCCGGGCCTATCGGCAGGCCAGAACGCCGGAGACCGCCTTTTACCTGGGCAAGACTTACCGCCACCTTCTGAAATATCGGGAGGCCCGGCAGTACCTGGAAGAGGCGGTGCGCCTCAAACCCGCTTACCTGGAGGCCGTGTTCCTCCTGGCGGACACTTTGGTGGCCCTGGACCAGCCGGGCCAGGCGCAGCCGCACCTGGACCAGCTCAAGGCCGCCAACTATGAACCGGGCAAGACCGCTTTTCTGATGGGCATGGCGGCCTTCAAGCAGAAGCGGTATGGGCCGGCGGTGGACTATTTCCGTCAGGCCCAGGCGGACCCGGCGGTGGCCCAGGAGGCCAAGGTGCAGGAGTCCATCGCCCTGGCGGCCCTGCAGCGCTTTTCCGAAGCCCGGAAGAGCATGCAGGAGGCGGTGAGCCTCAATCCCCAGACCCAGGTGGCCAGCCTGGCCCAGGGGTACCTGCAGGCCATGGACCGCACCCTGAAAGAGGAGAAGCGCTTCAAGTTTTTCGCCACCACGGGCTTCGACTATGATTCCAACGTGACCCTCCAGCCCGGCGATCCGGCATCGGCCTCGGCGGTGTCCGGGAAGAGCGATTTTGTCTACACCCAGACCGCGATGATGGAGTACAACTTCGTGCCTCAGGGTCCCTGGGGGCTCTGGGCGTCGGCTTCTTACTTCCAGAATTTCCATTTCCGGCTGGGCAATTACGACGTGTTCAACTATATCCTGGGGGTCACCCCTACCTATACGTGGGCCCAGGGTCGGTTTTGGGTGCCTTTTTTCTATAACTTTACGGACGTGGGGTCCGACAAGTATTACACGGCCTACACGGTGGCGCCGACATACCTGCATCTCTTCACCCCCAAAGTGGGGGCGGAAGTGGGCATCAGGTTCTCCCGGCGTTACTATTTCCAACCCATCACGTTTTATCAGGATGACCGCAGCGGCAAGAACCTGGGATGCACCGTCGCCCTCTATTACTTCCTGAAGAACCAGCAGGGTTACATCCAGGGCCGCTTCACATACAACAATGACTACGCCGCCGGCAGCAACTGGAGGAACAACGCCTTTCAATTTACCTTGGCGGCCCTCTATCCGGTGACGGACAGCTTGAAGGTGAGAGGCTTTTTTGATGTGACCATCCAGCCCTACACCAACAACTTTTTCAACGGCAATCCGTTTGTTTCCAATCCCAAACGTTCCGACACCGTCTTCATCACCGGGGTGGAGGCCACCTATAATGTCTGGAAGGGGCTGGAAGCCAACGTGCACTACTACTTCGTCAAGGACAAATCCAACATCGCCCTCTATGACTACGACCGGCACATTGTCGGCCTGCAGTTGGGCTATCGCTATTAAAGGAGAGGGTCATGTCTGCCAGGAGTGAACGGATTATGCGTAAACATCGTGGCCTGAAGGTGCTCATCTGGCTGGCCCTGTTGGCATTGCTGGGAGCCGCGGCGGCCCAGGCGGCGGTCGTGGGGAAGTTCGCCGAAGTGGAAGGGTCGGTGGACCTGCTCAAGGGCGGCAAATTGCCCGCCGCCGCGGTGAAAGTCCAGGATGGGGTGGAAGTGGGGGACGTGGTGCGCACCAAGTCCCTGGGACGGGCCCAGATAAAATTCATCGACGACACGGTCATGACCATCGCCCCGGGCAGCCGCATAGCCATCGAAGAATACATGTTCGATGCCGCCAAGGGCAAGCGCCAGGCGGTGGTCCAGGTTTTCCAGGGCATGGTCAAGACGGCCGTGGGCAAGGTGTATGAAGCGGAAAAGCCGGACTTCATTCTCAAATCCCACACCGCAGTGATGGGGGTGCGCGGCACCACCTGGTACGCCCTGCTCACACCCACGGCCACCGAGGTTTACACCGCCAACAGCCGGCTGGAAGTGGGCAACATCTTCCCGGAGATACCCGCCCGGGTGCTCATGAAAAGCCTCCAGTACGTCAAGGTGGGCTTCGGCCTGGCCCCCACCGTGCCGGTGGACATCACCGAGGACGACCTCAAACTCCTGGATGTCCGCTTCTCCGTCAAGGGAGCCGGCGAGCAGACCATGGGCCCCGAGTCCTCGACGCCCCAGGCCTCCCTCTTTACCAGCACCACCGAAGTCACCGGCCAGACCGTGCTGAGCGACCCGGCCAGCCTGACTTCCACCCAAAGCGCCTTTGTGCAGAATATCAATTCGGGCCTCTATGTGCCGCCCTCGGCCGGGGCCGGGCTTTTCACCTATACCTTTTCCCAGACCTGGGAAGGGCCCTATCAGCTGACCTCCCAGTCACCTTACACCACGGGGACTTACTCCAGCATGGGGTTCAACGGCTTCGGCCAGCGCACCGGCGTCTACCCGGGCCACTTCACCGCCAGCTTTGTGCTGACCGCCAACATCACCACCTCGGGCTACTTTTTCTCCCCCTCCCTGCAGGGCACTTTCTGGGTCACCAGTTGCACCGGCACGGTGCGGGGGACTGCGGGGGGCACCCTCACCGGCACCATGAACCTGACTGCCCAGACTTCGGGGGGCACCACCTTCACCCTCTCGGGGCCGGTCACCCTCATGGCCAACGGCACCCTGACCTTCCTGCCCAGCGGCACCTTTGGATTCAACCAGGGGAGCGGCGTGGTGACGGTGGGCAACGCTTCCGGCAACTGGGCCCAGGAACCCTTCAACCACGCCACAATTCGGGGTTACCAGATGCAGCCGGCGCTATACAGGATTCCGGACGCGATGCCGGAGAAAAAATTCTGAACCGCCCCCCGGCCCTCAGGATAAGCCTTCCAGAGGCCCAGGCCGCCCGGCCCGGGCCTCTGGTTTTAGGAGGATGCCGCACAAGGCCGGGCCGGGTTCTCAGGTTCACGGCCGGCCGCCGTGCCCGGTCGCCTTCCCGGGGGTTGTTGACGGCGGTGAGAAAGGTGAATACATTGAACTATGATGTCCAAAATCTCTTGAGGGACGGAAGAGGCGGTGGCCCCCCGACCCGTTTCCACCTTCGGGAATCAGGTGGCAGAGATACAATCTTGGTAGATTCGAGAAAATCCGCCGCGGTCGGAAAGACCTCGCGGCGCCCCGGACGATTTTCGCACGGGCCTTTTGAGATGGGGCGGGCCTGAGCCGGCCATGACGCCGCAGGTTCCCGACCCCGTGAATTCGTCCAAAGGAGGGCGACCCTTGAGTTTCCTCATCGCCATGGCCGGGAAGGGCGGCACCGGCAAAACCACAGTGGCCGCCATGGTGCTCAGATATCTGCTGGAACACGGCAAGAAGCCGGTGTTGGCGGTGGACGCCGACGCCAACAGCAATTTGCATGAGGTCCTGGGCATAGAGCCCGGCCAGACCGTGGGCCAGGCCCGGGAAGAAATGAAGAAGGGCAGCGGCATGGTGGACATGACCAAGGACCAGCTCATTGAAATGCGCATCAACCAGTGCCTGGTGGAGTCCGACGGTTATGATCTCATCGTCATGGGCCAACCGGAGGGGCCGGGGTGCTATTGCGCCGCCAATCATCTGGTGGCCCATTATATGGATGTTCTGGGCAAGAATTATCTTTATATTCTGATGGACAACGAAGCGGGCATGGAGCACATGAGCCGTCTCACCACCAAGAACGTGGACCTTTTGCTCCTGGTGTCCGACCCCTCCTGGCGTGGCATCCAGGCGGCCCGGCGCCTCCAGGACCTGGCCCGGGACCTGAAGATCGTGGTGGGCCGGGCGGTCCTCCTCGTCAACCGGGCCACCAACGGCCTGAGCCCCCGGTCCCAGGAAGAGATTTCTTCCCAGGGGCTGGAGCTGGCCGGCCTCATTCCCCAGGACCCTCTGGTGGCGGAATTCGACAGCCAGGGCCGTCCCACCTTCACTCTGCCCGCCGACTCCCAGGCCCTTCAGGCGGCCTACCGCATCCTGGAGCGCCTGCTGCCGTGACCTCTACCGGGAAAGGCCGGGGGCCCCGACGCTCTCCGGCCTTTCCGCCCCTTCTGCACGGGTCCAGGCGGCTATAAACGGAAGTGCATGTTTATCGCCGAGCCCGCCGCGTTTTTTGCTTGACATAGTTGGCAATAAATTATTATTTTCACAAATATCTAGACCTTTAGTTTTGGTTTATGATGCGAGGCATTCCGGCATAACTAAGGAGGAAAGGATCTTGGCTTTCGAGATTCCCAAACAAATTTACTCCGGAGCGATCAAACCGGTGACCATCGGCAAAGGACCGAAGGCCATCACCTTGGGGGGGGAGACGTCGTACCCCTTTTATGTATTTGAAGGGGCTATGCCCCATGCTCCCCGGATCGCCATGGAAGTCTGGGACGTGGATCCGGGCGAGGACTGGGCCGACCCGGCCAAGGAGCCCTTTAAGGACGTCCTGGGAGACCCGGTGGCGTGGGCGAAGAAATGTGTTAACGAATATGGGGCGGACGCCATCGCCCTCATCCTGGTGAGCACCGACCCCAACGGCATGAACGCCTCCCCCGAGGCGGCGGCCGCCACCGCCAAGAAGGTGGCCGAGGCGGTGGACGTCCCCCTCATCGTTTACGGCACCAGCAACCAGGAAAAGGACGGCGAGGTGCTGCCCGCGGTGGCCGAGGCCTGCCAGGGCATGCAGATCATCATGGGCCCGGTGCAGGACAAGAATTACAAGAAGATCGGCGCCGCCGCCCTGGGTTACAACCACACTGTGGTGGCCAACACCCCCATCGACGTCAACTTGGCCAAACAATTGAACATTCTGTTAGGCCAGTTGGGCGTCAAGGACAGCCAGATCCTGGTGGACCCCACCACCGGCGGCCTGGGCTACGGCATGGAATACTCTTACTCGGTCATGGAGCGGGACCGCATGGCCGCCCTCACCCAGGAAGACGAAAAACTGCAACTTCCCATCCTTAACTACGTGGGGCAGGAAGTCTGGAAGGTCAAGGAGTGCAAGCAGACCGACGCCGAGGCCCCTCAGCTCGGCGACCAGAAGACCCGGGGCATCCTGATGGAAGCCGTCACCGCGGTGAGCCTGCTGTTGGCCGGCTCCGACCTGCTCATCCTGCGTCATCCCGACGCGGTCATACTGGTGAAAGGCATCATTAAAGAGCTGGCATCCTGATCGAGGGCCTTCGGCCCTTCCACCGCAACCGGGCAGGGGACGGCCCCCATGCAGGCGGCGCCGTGTCCAGGCCCTCATCTTTGCCTCAGGGAAGGACCATGAAGGTCCTGTCTCCCAAGTAAGAAACTGGAGGATAATAGGCTTATGGCCGATTTAGAAAAGCTGACCATGGACGAAGCGGCGCAGGCGATGCTCAAGAAGGCGGCTGCCGAGGGCATTGAGACCATTTGGGACCGCGCCGAGAAGATGAAACCCTGTCCCATCGGTGAAGAGGGGGCGTGCTGCCGGCTTTGCGCCCAGGGACCCTGCCGGGTGCCCAAGCCAAAGAAAGCCAAAGAGGGCGAGGTGCAGAAGAAGCAGGCTGTGGGCCTGTGCGGCGCCACCCCGGAGACCATCGTGGCCCGGAACTTCGCCCGCATGATAGCGGCCGGCACCTCGGCCCACAACGACCATTCCCGGGGCGTGGCCTTGCTTTTCAAAGAAGTGGCTCATGGCCGGACCCAGGGCTATGCGATCAAAGATGTCACCAAACTGCGCACCGTGGCCCGGGACTGGGATGTGGCCATTACGGTGGGGGAAGGCGACGACGTCAAACCCCGCCCCAAAGAGGCCATTGCCCAGGAGCTGGCCGACAAGGTCTTGCTGGCCTTTGGGCAGCAGTCCGGCGAGCTCCCCTATGTGGCCCGGGCCCCCAAGAAACGCCAGGAGATCTGGCGCAAAGAGGGCATAGTGCCCCGGGGCTGCGACATCGAAGTGGTGGAGCTCATGCACCGCACCCACATGGGCGTGGACCAGGACTATAAAAACCTCATGAAACAGGGGGCCCGCTGCGCCCTTTCCGACGGCTGGGGCGGCTCCATGATCTCCACGGACCTCCAGGACATCATGTTCGGCTGTCCGGTTCCCACAGCCAGCGAGATCAATTTGGGGGTGCTGAAGGAAGACCACGTCAACATCATCATCCACGGCCATGAGCCCCTCCTGCCCGAGATGATTACGGTGGCGGTGCAGGAGCCGGAGATGATTCAGTACGCCCAGAGCAAGGGGGCCAAGGGCATCCAGTTGGCGGGCATGTGCTGCTCGGCCAACGAGATCTTGATGCGCCACGGCGTCCCGGTGGCGGGCAATTACCTGCACCAGGAGCTGGCCATCATCACCGGCGCCCTGGATGCTCTGGTGGTGGATGTGCAGTGTATCTTCCAGTCCCTGGCCAACGTGGCCAAGTGCTACCACACCAAGCTCATCACCACCGATCCCCGGGCCCGCATTGAAGGCGAGAGCGTATACATTCCCTACGATGACCACCATGCCCTGGACGTGGCCCGGAAGGTGGTGCGGGAAGCCATCGACAATTTCCCCAACCGCCGCGCCCCGGTTATGATCCCGGCGGAAAGCCATCCCACCATCGTGGGCTTCAGCTATGAGACCATCCGCTATCTGTTGGGCGGCTCCATCCGGGGTTCTTACTACACCCTGAACGACAACGTCATCGGCGGGCGCATCCGGGGGGTGGCCGGCGTGGTGGGCTGCAACAACTGCCGCACCACCCAGGACAGCTCCCACATGACGGTGATCAAGGAGTTGTTGAAAAACGACGTCATCGTCCTGTCCACCGGCTGCGCAGCCATGGCCGCGGGCAAATACGGCCTGCTGACCCCCGAATCCGCCGTCAAGTACTGCGGCCCGGGTCTGGCGGAGATCTGCGAGACGGTGGGCATCCCGCCGGTGCTGCACATGGGGGCCTGCGTGGACAACTCCCGCATCCTGATGGCGGCCACGGCCTGCGTCAAGGCCGGGGGCCTGGGCACCGACATCAGCGATCTGCCGGCCGTGGGCTGCGCCCCGGAGTGGATGAGCGAAAAAGCCATCGCCATCGGCCAGTACTTCGTGTCCTCGGGGGTGTATGTCGTCTTTGGCGTCACCTTCCCCTCCACCGGCTCCGACATCCTGACGGACTACCTGGGCCAGGGCATGGATGAGATTTACGGCGGCCGCTGGGATTTTGAGGCCGACCCCGAAGAGATGGCCAAAAAGTTGATCGCCCGCATCGACCAGGCGCGCAAGAAGCTGGGCATCGACAAGGCCCGGGAGCGGGTGCTCTACGACATGGCCATGCGCCGGGAACTGGAAGAAGCCGCCCGCGCCGCGGAAGAGGTGTGAAAACCGGGGGCTGTCGCCTTAAGAAAAGGGGCGGCCCTTCAGGAAGATAATTTCCTTTACGAAAAAGGAAGGAGGAAGCCACCGTGTCAAAAATCATTATCTCCGCGGCCATTCGCGGGGCCCATAAGATAGTCAATGATGCTGCGGCCAAGTTGGACGCCGCCATCGCCAAGCACGGGGAGAACCAGGAGATCGGTTATCCCAACACCGCTTACTACCTTCCCATCATCTATGCGTTGATGGGCATCAAGATTGAAAAGCTGAAGGACGCGGTGCCGGTGATGAAGCGCTGCAAATCCCTGCTGCCGCCCATCCCCGCCGAGAAGATGCATCTGCCCTACCTGGGACCCGGTCTGGACGCCGGTCTGGCCACCCTGTTCGCCGAGGAAATCGCCGAGGCCATCCGCATCCTGGAGAACCCCACCTTCTACACCGGTGGTGAAGAGGTCATCGAAAAAGGCGCGGCCAATATCTGGCTGGGCCCGGCCGAAGACACCATCATGCGGAAGCGCGGCATCGAGTTCGTGGACGGCTCCGCCCCCGGGTTCGCCGCCATCGTCGGCTCCGCCCCCAGCGTCCAGGAAGCCGTAGACCTGGTGCTGGATTACCAGAAGAAGAACCTCTACATCTTCTGCGCCGCCCGGGACATCGAGGGTAAGAGCTCGGTGCCGGAGCAGCTCCTGGAAGCGGGCGTGCAGATCGGCTGGCCCACCCGTATCGTTCCCTTCGGCCCGGACATCGCCGGCGCCGTCTTCGCCCTGGGCTTCGCCTGCCGGGCCGCCATGGCCTTCGGCGGCATCAAGCCCGGCGCGGCCCTGGCCAACCTGATCTACAACAAGGACCGGGTGTTCGCCTTCGTCAACGCCTTGTCCACCATTCCCGACGAGTGGTACGCCAACGCCGCGGGCGCCATCAACTGGGGCTTCCCCACCATCACCAACCAGGACATCCCCCAGGTGCTGCCCACCGGTATCTGCACCTATGAGCACGTGGTCAGCAACGTGCCCATGGCGGAACTGAACCAGAAGTCCATCGAAGTGCGGGGCCTCAAGGTCGCCGTGACCCACATCGACATCCCGGTGAACTTCGGCGCCGCCTTCGAGGGTGAGCGGGTTCGCAAGGACGACCTCTACGCCGAATGCGGCGGCGGCAAGACCCAGGCCTTGGAGCTGGTCACGTCCAAGCGCATGGACGAAGTGGAAGACGGCAAAGTGGAGGTCTTCGGCCCCGACCTGCCCGACCTGCCCCAGGACAAAATCCCCATGCGGCTGCCCCTGGCCGTGGTGGTGGAAGTGGCCGGCCGCGCCTTCCAGCCGGACTTTGAGCCCATCCTGGAGCGGCAGATTCACCACCTGGTGAACTACGCCCAGGGCATCATGCACATCGGGCAGCGGGACATCGCCTGGTACCGCATCGGCAAGTCCGCAGTGGAAAAGGGCTTCACCCTGAAGCACATCGGCACCATCCTGCACGCCAAGTACCATCAGGACTTCGGCGCCATCTTCGACAAGGTTCAGATCAAGATCTACACCGAGAAGGACAAGGTGGACGAGATCACCAAACACGCCCGCGTGATTTACCGGGAGCGTGACGCCCGGGTCGAAGGCATGACCGACGAAGCCACGGAAACTTACTACTCCTGCACCCTGTGCCAGTCCTTCGCCCCCAACCACGTCTGCGTCATTTCCCCGGAGCGGACCGGTCTGTGCGGCGCCTACAACTGGATGGACTGCAAGGCCAGTAACGAAATCAACCCTACCGGCCCCAACCAGCCCATTCAGAAGGGGGAGACCCTGGACGAGAAGCTGGGCAACTGGGCCGGCGTCAACGAGTTCGTCTTCAAGGCCTCCCGTCAGGCCGTAAACTCCTACAACTTCTACAGCCTGGTGTACGACCCCATGACCACCTGCGGCTGCTGCGAGTGCATCAGCGCGGTCCTGCCCATGTGCAACGGCATCATGACGGTCAACCGGGACTACACCGGTGAAACCCCCTGCGGTATGAAGTTCACCACCCTGGCCGGCGTCATCGGCGGCGGGCAGGTGACCCCGGGCTTCGTGGGCCACAGCAAGTACAACGTCACCCAGCGGAAGTTCATCGCCGGCGACGGCGGCCTGGCCCGGCTGGTGTGGCTGCCCAAGTCCTTCAAAGAGGAAATCCGGGAGCGGCTGGAGAAACGGGGCGCAGAGATGGGCATCCCCGACCTCATCGACCGCATCGCCGATGAGAGCGTGGGCGTCACCGAAGATGAAATCCTGGCCTTCCTGACGGAGAAGGACCATCCCGCGTTGAAGATGGATCCCATTATCGGCTAATCTCGGGGCCGGGGGGCGACACCCCCCGGCCCTTATTACCGTCCTCCAGGCCGGGGCGGGCCGGGAAGCTTTTCCCGCCCCGGCGGAGGCGCACAGCCATGGATGACAAGGAGAGGAACAATGGCATTAACCGGCATTGAAATCTTTAAGATGCTCCCCAAAACCAACTGTAAGGAGTGCGGCTTCCCCACCTGTCTGGCCTTCGCCATGGCGCTGGCCAGCGGCAAGGCGGAGCTGGGCGCCTGCCCTTACGTTTCCGACGAAGTCAAGGAAAAACTGGCCGAGGCCTCGGCCCCTCCCATCCGCCCGGTGAAACTGGGGGCGGCGGACGCGGTCAAGACCATCGGCGGCGAAACCGTGCAGTTCCGTCACGAGAAGACCTTCTTCAACCCCACCCTCATTGCCGGCCTCCTCACCACGGCCATGGCCGACGCCGAGGTGGACGCCAAGATCGACACCTTCATGAAGATGCAGTACGAGCGGGTGGGCTTGAATCTGCGTCCGGAAATGTTCGCCGTCAAAGACGTGAGCGGCGATGCGGGCAAGTTCGCCGCCCTGGTGAAGAAGGTGGTGGACCAGAGCGACGCCCTGCTGCTGCTGTGCGGCGACAAGCCCGAGGTGCTCAAGGCCGGCGCCGAAGCGGGGAAAGACCGCCGGCCCATCCTGGCCTACGCCACGGACGCCAACGCCGACGCCATGGGCGCCCTGGCCAAAGAGCTGGACCTGCCCCTGGTGGCCAAAGCCGACGGCTATGACGCCCTGGCGGCCCTCACCACCAAGCTCACCGGCATGGGCCTCAAGGACCTCCTGCTGGACGGCGGCGCCCGCGCCATCAAGCAGGTCCTCCAGGACAACATTGTCTTCCGGCGGGCCGCGCTGGTGCCCAAGTTCCGGCCTTTCGGCTTCCCCGTGGTGAACTGCGTGGCCGAGATGACAGATGATCCCATGATGCAGACGCTCTATGCATCGGTGTGCATCGCCAAGTACGGCGGCATCGTGGTCCTCTCCGACCTTCAACCTCACACCGTCTTCCCGCTGCTGTTGCAGCGGCTGAACGTTTACACCGATCCGCAGAAGCCCATGATCGTCACCCAGGGCATTTACCCCATCAACAACCCGGACGAGAATTCGCTCATCGCCGTCACCACCAACTTCGCCCTCACCTACTTCATCGTCACCGGCGAAATCGAGGGCAGCAAGGTGCCTACCTGGTTGTTGATCAAGGACACCGAGGGTCTGTCGGTCATGACCGCCTGGGCCGCCGGGAAATTCTCCGGCGACGACGTGGGTATTTTCGTGAAGAAATCCGGCATCACCGACAAGGCCAAGACCCGCACGCTCATCATTCCCGGCTACGCCGCGGCCATCAGCGGCGACCTGGAAGAGGAGCTGCCTGACTGGAAGATTCTCATCGGCCCCAGGGAGGCTTCCCACATTCCGGCCTTCTTGAAGTCCCTCTAAAAAAGGGAGCCAACAGCACCGGCCGGGGGCTCGAAGCCTCCGGCCGATTACCTCAGTAGGAGAAAGGGGTCTTAGATGAGTCAGAAATTCTACCGCATCGGCGAAAATCTGAATGTGGTGACCAAGATCTACGGCCAGGCCATGAAGGACCGCGATCCCAAGCCTTTGCAGAAAGTGGCGGAAGAGGAAGCGGCCAAAGGGGTGGACTTCATCGACGTCAACATCGGCCCGGCCCGCAAGGGCGGCGAGGAGCTCATGACCTGGATCGTGCAAATCATCCAGGAAGTGGTGCCCAACATCCCCCTGGCCCTGGACACCTCCAACATCGCAGCCATGGAAGCGGGGTTGAAGGTCCACAAAGGCAGGGCCCTGATCAACTCCATCATGGCCCGCCCCGAGCGCATGGACGGCATGATGCCCCTGGTGAAAAAGTACGACGCCGACATGATCGGCCTCTTGTGGGGTCCCGAAGGCATGCCCCGGGACGAGCACGAGCGCGGCATGCTCACCGCCGAAATCCTGGCCAAGGCGGCGGAGTACGACATCGAAAACGAGCGCATCTGGTTCGACCCCATCATCGCGCCTCTGAACATCCAGCAGACCCAGCTCATCAGCGCCATGGATTACATGGCCATGCTCCAGGATATGGCCCCGGGGTCCAAGTCCACCTGCGGGCTGTCCAACTCCAGCAACGGCGTGCCTGAGCACCTGCGGCCCATCATCAACCGCGCCTACGTCATCATGCTGCAGCGCAACGGCATGGTCTCCGCCATCGTGGACGCCTTCGACGACGAACTGTGGGACGTGGTGGACGGCAAGAAACCCGAGGCCGTCAAAGTGGTGCACGACATCATGGACGGCAAATCCATAAACATCGCCGCCCTGCCCAAGGACCTGCAGAACTACGCCAAGACCGCCCGGGTCATCCTGGGCCAGGTGCTGTTCTCCGACTCCTGGCTGGAGATTTGATCGAGACGGGAATGCATTGACCGGGAGCGGGCAGCCGCCGCGGCGCCGCCCCTCTCATGCAAAGACGAAGCGGGTGAGGCGATAAACCTCACCCGCTTTTTTGTAACAGCGGCATTGGGTGGCTTATAGAAAAACCCGATAATCCACCTGGAGCACCTTGGCCAGGCGCCGGGCCATCTCCTTGCCGATGGGGCGCTTGCCGTGCTCCATCTCCGAGATATGGGTCTGGCTGACGCCCAACCGGCCAGCCAGCTTTTTCTGGGTCAGGCCCTCCCGCTTCCGCGCCCCCCGTAACGCCACCCCTGCATCGAAATGCGGAAACACGGCGCGCCAGGGCAGGGAATCCTCGGTCTCCTGGGCTCCAAATCCGGCCAGGGCTTTCTTCGCCTCGTTCAGGTGAATTTTGGGAATACGAAAACGCACTTCAACAAAGTCGGTCGTAGTGGGCTCGTTCGTGGGTGCCGACATACCTCACCTCAATGATTTTCTGCTGCCGGTCGATGACCTTCCAGACGGCCACATATGTAGGCCGCCCCCGGCAGACATGGCAATGGTAACAGTTTTTCCGGGAGAGCTTGCCGAAGTGGGGCCAATTGGTTCTGATGGGGCCGGATAATTCCAGTTCGGCAAATAACACTTGCACCGTATCAATGATCCTGAGCGGCAACCCTCGGAGGTTTTTGAGCGTGTCCCTGGTCAAGCGGATCTCCCACGTCATGAAATAAACATATCAATTTTTGGTATTTTTCCCACAGAAAAAATTCCGGGAGATCTTGTTTCCGGCATTTTTACCTTATGGGATTGGGGGTGGGGGTGTTGGGGAGGGGGTAAGGGGCTCGCCCCCTGGCCCCTCCTCCGCTTGCCTCAGAACTGCCGCAGAAACCGCAGGTCGTTGTCGTAGAAGAGGCGGATGTCGTCGATGCCGTATTTGAGCATGGCGAAGCGTTCCACGCCCAGGCCGAAGGCGAAGCCGGTGAACTCCTCGGGGTCGTAGCCCACGGCCTCGAAGACCGCGGGGTGGACCATGCCGGCGCCCAGGACCTCCAGCCAGCCGGTGGCCGAGCAGACCCGGCAGCCCTGGCCCCGGCAGATGACGCAGGCGATGTCGATTTCGGCGGACGGTTCGGTGAAGGGAAAATAGCTGGGCCGGAAGCGCAGACCCACGTCCGGGTCGAAGAGCTGGTGCACGAAGGCGGTGAGGACGCCTTTCAAGTCCGCGAAAGTGACGCCCCGGTCCACCAGCAGACCCTCCACCTGGTGGAACATGGGGGAGTGGGTCATGTCCGAGTCCCGGCGGTAGACCTTGCCCGGGGCGATGATGCGCACCGGCGGCCGGCGCCGCTCCATCACCCGGATCTGCATGGGGGAGGTGTGGGTGCGCAGCAGCACCTGGTCGTTGAAGTAGAAGGTGTCCTGCATGTCCCGGGCCGGGTGGTCGGCGGGGATGTTCAGGGCCTCGAAGTTGTAAAAATCCAGCTCCACTTCGGGGCCTTCGGCGATCTCGAACCCCAGGTGCACCAGGATGTCGCAGATCTCCCGGGTGATGCGGGTGAGGGGGTGGAGGCGTCCCAGAAAGGCGGTGCGGCCGGGCAGGGTGACGTCCAGGGCCGGGGCGGCCCGGCGGGCCCGGGCCTCCTTCAGGGCCTCCAGCCGGCGCGCCAGCGCGGCCTCCACCTGCTCCTTGGCGGCATTGGCCTGGCGTCCTACCTCGCGGCGCTGCTCCGGGGCCATCCGGCCCAGGCTGCGCAGAATCTGGGTGATGGCCCCCTTGCGGCCCAGGTAGTGGACGCGCAGGCGCTCCAGGTCCGCGTCGGTGCCGGCCTCCGCAATCTCCCGGAGGGCGGCCTCCGTCAGTTCCTCGACTTCCCGTTCCTTGAGGGTCATGGGCGTTTGCTCTGAGAACGTGC
Source organism: Deltaproteobacteria bacterium (assembly GCA_016874975.1). Taxonomy (GTDB): domain Bacteria; phylum Desulfobacterota; class Desulfobaccia; order Desulfobaccales; family 0-14-0-80-60-11; genus VGSQ01. Next base: position 3,484 of record VGSQ01000068.1, on the reverse strand, counting down.
GGGAGGGCGGGGTAGCCACCGCTCCCCCGGCCCTCCCCCCAACAGATCCTCACATCGCCTGTCGGGCCAGGTCCGCCACCCGGGCGAAGCCCTGGGGGTCGTAGACGGCCAGGTCGGCCAGGACCTTGCGGTCCAGGTTGATCTGGGCCTTCTTCAGGCCGCCGATGAATTTGCTGTAGGACATCTCCAGGGGGCGCAGGGCGGCGTTGATGCGGGTGATCCAGAGGCTGCGGAACTCCCGCTTGCGCACCTTGCGGTCCCGGTAGGCGAAGCACAGGGCCCGCTCCACCGCTTCCCGGGCGGACCGGTAGAGGCGCCGGCGGCCGCTGCGGTAGCCTTTGGCCATTTTCAGGTATTTCTTGCGTCGGGCCCGGGAGGCGACGCTTTTTTTCACGCGTGGCATGACGATGCTCCTGGTTTCAGAGGTACGGCAGAAGACGCTTGATCTTCCGGGTTTCCACTTCGTGCATGTAATCGGGCAGACGCTGCTGGCGTTTGCGCTTCCGGGACTTGCCGGTGAGCAGGTGGCTGTGGCCGGGGCGCTTCCGCTTGATCCGGCCGGTGCCGGTTACCTGAAAGCGCTTGGCCGCGCCGCGGTGGGTCTTGAGTTTGGGCATGGTGCAACCTCGCAAAGATTTGGGACTCATCGGGTGAAAGGGGGCCGCGGCTCGCCCGGCCCGCCCCTCCCAACCTGACCTTGAGGGCCCCGGGTCCTGCTACCTGGGGGCGACGATCATGGAGAGGGTCCGCCCTTCCTGCTTGGGTTCCTGCTCCACCACGCCGATATCCGCCAGGGCTTCGGCCATCTGCTGCAGGATGCGGTAGCCCCGATCGGTGTGGGCCATTTCCCTCCCACGGAAAATCATGGTGATCTTGGCCTTGTCGTGGTCTTCCAGGAAGCGGCGGATGTTGCGGAGCTTGACGGCCATGTCGTGTCCCTCGATCTTGGGACGGACCTTGACCTCTTTCACCTGGATGGTGGTCTGCCGGCGTCGCGCTTCCTGTTGTTTTTTGGCCTGCTGGTATTTGAATTTACCATAATCCATGACGCGGCAGACCGGGGGGTTGGCCATGGGGGCCACTTCCACCAGGTCCAGGTTGGCCTCGGCCGCATGGGCCAGGGCCTCCTTGAGGCTCACGACGCCGAGCTGTTGGCCGTCGGCGGAGATCAGGCGAACCTCCAACGCCTTGATCTGCTGATTGATCCTGACGCGCTGCTTCTGGATGGCCGTCTCCTCCTGCGGCTCAGGGCGATTTGCCGGGCGTGGGGACCTGGCTTTCGTCCCGCAACCGGCCCATAAACTGGTCCAGCGGGATGTCCTTGAGTTCGGTGCCGTCCCGGAGCCGGGGCGACAGGGTGCGGTTTTGGGCCTCCCGGTCCCCGATGACGATCATAAATGGGATTTTCTGGAGCTGGGCTTCCCGGATTTTCAGGCGCAACGTTTCGGGGCGCAGGTCCACCTCCACCCGGAGACCGGCTTCGGTGAAGCGGGAGGTCACTTCCTGGGCATAGGCGTGCACCCGGTCGGTGATGGGCAGGAAGACGGCCTGGGTGGGCGCCAGCCAGACCGGAAAGGCCCCGGCGAAGTGCTCCACCAGCACGCCCAGGAAGCGCTCCAGCGACCCCAGGATGACCCGGTGCAGCATCACCGGGCGGTGCCGGCCGCCGTCGGGCCCCACGTAGGTCAGGTCGAAGCGCTCCGGCAGGGTGAAATCGCACTGGATGGTGGCGCACTGCCAGCGGCGCTGCAGGGCGTCTTTCAGCTTGACGTCGATCTTGGGGCCGTAGAAGGCTCCTTCGCCTTCGCAGACGGCAAACGGCAAGTTGCGGCTCCTCAGCGCGCCGGTGAGGGCGGTGGTGGCCAGATCCCAGTCGGCGTCGCTGCCGATGGACTTCTCGGGCCGGGTGGAGAGCTCCACCTCATAGTCGAAGCCGAAGATGGCCATGACGTCGGCCACGAAATCCAGCACCCCCAAAATTTCGCTCTCCACCTGTTCCGGGGTGCAGATGATGTGGGCGTCATCCTGGGTGAACTGGCGCACCCGGGTGAGACCGTGCAGCACCCCGGTGCGCTCGTGGCGCAGCACCGTCCCCAGTTCGAAGAGCCGCAGCGGCAATTCCCGGTAGCTGCGGACCCGGGATTTGTAGATCAGCATGTGGGCCACGCAGTTCATGGGCTTGATGCCGTAAAGTTGGCCCTCCGCCTCGGTGAAGTACATGTGTTCCTTATAATTTTCCAGGTGGCCGGAGCGGGCCCAGAGTTCGGCCCGGAGCATCTGGGGCCCCATGACCATCTGGTAGCCCCGCTTCAGGTGCTGCTTCCGTTCGAAATCCTCGATGAGGCTGCGCAGCATGGCGCCCTTGGGGTGGTAGATGACCAACCCGGGGCCGGCCTCGTCCTCGATGCTGAACAGCCCCAACTCCCGGCCCAGACGGCGGTGGTCCCGGCGCCTGGCCTCTTCGATGAGCTCCAGGTGGCGCTCCATCTCTTCCGGGGAGGGAAAGGCGGTCCCATAGAGGCGCTGCAGCATGGGCAGCCGTTCGTCGCCCCGCCAGTAAGCCCCGGAGATGCCGGTGAGTTTGTACGCCCCCAGAAAGGAAGTTGAAGGCACGTGGGGGCCCCGGCAGAGGTCCACGAAGTCGCCCTGGCGATACAGGCTCACCCGGTCGCCAGGGATTTCCTCCAGGATTTCCACCTTGTACGTTTCGCCCTGGGTCCGGAAAAAATCGATGGCCTCCTCACGGGCGACCTCCTGCCGCTCAAAGGGCAGGTCCTGAGCCACCAGCTCGCCCATGCGGGCCTCGATGCGGGGCAGGTCCTCGGGGGTGAAGGGCCGGGGCGCGTCGAAATCGTAATAAAAGCCGTTTTCGATGGCCGGGCCGATGGCCACCTTGACGTCCGGAAAGAGGGAGCGCACCGCCTCGGCCATGACGTGGGAGGCGCTATGGCGCATGATCTCCAGCCCCTCGGGGGAATCCACCGCCACCGGGGCCAGGGTGCAGTCCTCTTTCAGGCGGGCTTGGAGGTCCGTCAGGGCGCCGTTGACTCTGGCGGCCACCACCTGATGGTCGATGTGGACTCCCAGTTCCTGTAAAGCCTGGGCCACCGGGACGCCGGGGTTTATCTCCCGGGTGGGGCCGTTAAGCAGGGTGATTCTCATAAGCCGCTGACAATAAAAAAGGCATCTCGGGCTTTCGCAAGAGCTTTGCCAGATGCCGCGCAGGATTTACCAGCATATGAGGGCGAGTAAGTTAGCCCGGCACCTCCTCAAGCTCCGGGCCATCAGCCTCCGGCCCGGTAAGTCAAATGTTATTTTGCAGAAAAACCCGGTTCTGTCAAGCATTTTTCCGGCCTGTGTCAATAGCACATACAGATGTCCGGTTTTCATAGCATATGAAATGTCCGGTTGAGTTTTTTCATGTAATCCCTTAACCTGGGGATGTCTCGCCGGAGGATAGGGCAACGCTGGAGAGCGACCCGAG
>VGSQ01000067.1 GCA_016874975.1 Deltaproteobacteria bacterium | reverse complement strand
CCTCAGACTCCCTCCCCCAACCCCATATTTTTGAGAGGGGAGTCGCGCACCGCCCCTACACGGGTTGGGAGGGGGCTGTGGGGGGAGGGCAGGGACCTCAGGTCCCTGCCCCTCCCCCCGCATCTTCTCATCACCCCTTCAACAACGCCGCCGCCTCTTTGGCAAAGTACGTCAAAATCAGGTCCGCGCCGGCCCGTTTGATGGCCAGCAGCGACTCCAGCATGGCCGCGGTTTCGTCCAGCCAGCCCTGGGCCGCCGCGGCCTTGAGCATACTGTACTCGCCGCTCACCTGGTAGGCGGCGATGGGCAGGTCGAACTCCCCGGCCAGTTGGGCGATGATGTCCAGGTACGGCCCGGCGGGCTTGACCATGAGGATGTCGGCCCCCTCCTCCACGTCCAGGGCGGCCTCCCGCACCGCCTCCCGGGCGTTGGCGGGGTCCATCTGATAGCTGCGGCGGTCGCCGAAGGCCGGAGCCGAGTCGGCGGCCTCCCGGAAGGGCCCGTAGAAGGCGGAGGCGTACTTCACCGCGTAGGAGAGGATGGCCACCATCTCGAAGCCCCGTTCGTCCAGGGCCTCCCGGAGGGCGCCCACCCGGCCGTCCATCATGTCCGAGGGGGCCACCAGGTCGGCCCCGGCCTCGGCGTGGGACACGGCCACCTGGGCCAGGGCCTCCAGGGTGGCGTCATTGTCCACCCGGCCGCCGTGCAGCAGGCCGCAGTGCCCGTGGCTGGTGTAGGCGCACAGGCAGACGTCGGTGATGACCATCAGCTCCGGCAGGTTTTTCTTAAGCAGACGCACCGCCTGCTGCACCGTGCCCCTGGGGGAGGCGGCCTCGCTGCCGGTGTCGTCTTTCTGCCGGGGGAGACCGAAGAGCAGCACCGCGGGCACCCTCAGCTTCAGGGCCGACTCCGCCTCCTTCACCAGGAGCTCGGGGGAGAGGCGGAAGACCCCGGGCATGGCCGCCACCTCCTGCCGGACGCCTTTGCCGGGGGCGGCGAAGAGGGGATAGATGAAATCCTGGGGGCGCACCACCGTCTCCCGCACCATGCGCCGGAGCGTCTCCGTGCGCCGCAGCCGCCGGGGCCGATAGACCAGATCCATAGTTCCTCCGGGTGGCGCCGCGGCGGGGGAAGAGGCTGGTAATCCGCTCCGGTCCTCCCCGGCGCAACGCCATGCAGGTTTCTCGAAAAATCGGCTTTCCCTGTTACCTGCGATTGTTACTAAAGTGCCGGGCCGGGGGCAAGGGGAAATTTCGGGGTTTTTGCCCGGCCTGGGGAACCCTGGCCGAGGGCTTGCCTTTGGTTGACAAGTCCCGCCCCCTCATGTAATTATTCTAGATTGAATTATTGAGGCCTTGGCTTGCGGCGCACGTTTCCTGGCCATTTTCCCTGAGCCCCCCGGCCGGCCGCCGGGTTGCGGCTCTGTCGCGTCCGCGGCCGGGGCCCACTGCCATTTCCCATGGAAGGATGAGCATCACTGATGCTGCTGAGCCTGGACCCCATACGCCGGACCTGGCAGGTGGAAGGATAATGGCCGCCGGAACGCCGCAGCCGACCCTGGCCTTTGTCTGGCGGCTCGAGGACCTTCAACGGGGGGTAATGGACCTGGAGCGCCAGGCCGCCGCCGGCGTCATTTTCGATCTGACCCAGGCCGACCCGGCGGCGGCCGCTTCCCTGCTCCAGGAGGCCAGAGCGCGGGAAGCCAGACTGTTCGCCCACCAGCTCCTGCCTCCCCGGTTTAAAGAATTTGTCCGGACCTCCGGGATAACCTGCCTGTGGGTGGAGTGCCATCGGGCGCTGACGCCCGTTTCTCCCGAAGAACTAACGGCCCGCTTCAAGGAATTGGGCTCCCACGTCGAGGTGATTCCCGTCACCGGCGACCTGGATTTTATCCGCCTTCTGAGCCGAACCCCGGAGCCGCCCCGGATGCTGGCCCTCAAGGGCTCCGAGGCCGCCGGCTTTGTCAGCGGCGAGACCCTCAACATCCTCTGGTCGTCGGTCAAAGGGATCTTTAGAGAAGCGGGGGCTGCGCCGCGTCTGGCGGTCTGGGGCGGAGTGGCCACCCCGGAGGCCGCGGCGGCCTATCTGGCGGGCGGCGCGGCCAGGATCGTCTTTGAAAGCCTGCACTGGCTCACCCACCTGACGGGCCTGGACGATACCCGGCGCCAGCGTCTGACCCGGCTGCGCCCGGATGCCACGGCCCTGGTGGGGGCCAACCTGGGGACGCCGGTGCGGCTCTTTAACCGGGGCAACTCCCTGGCGGTGCGGGAGTTGGCCAAACAGGCGGCCACCCTGTCCCAGGGCCGGGCCGACGAACAGGAACGGCGGGACTTCGCCCGGCTGGTGTTGGCCCACGCCAAGCATCCCCTGAACAGCAGCTTCGGCCGGGATGAGGTCATCCCCCTGAGCCCGGAGGCGGCCTTCGCGGCGGCCTTCGTGCAGCGCTACGGTCAGGACACTGCCGCCGCCCTCAAGGCCTTCGGGGAGGAGGTGCGCCGCTGCTGGAATGGAGCGGAGCAGGTCCGTGAGGCCTACCTGGACACCCCCGTGGCCCGGGAATTGGGCGTCGCTTACCCCTTTATTCAGGGGGCCATGACCTGGATCACCGACCTGCCCCGGTTCGCCCGAGCCGTGGCCGACGCCGGCGGGCTCCCCACCCTGGCCCTGGGATTGCGACGCTGGCCCCAGCTGGAGCAGGACCTGGGAAATCTCAAAGAGCTGATGGACGGCCGGCCCTATGCCGTCAACCTCATCGCCCTCCCCGAAAACCCGGCCCTGGAGGACCAGCTCGCCTGGATCGCCCGCCACCGCCCGCCCTTTGCCGTCATCGCCGCCGGCGATCCGGCCTATGCGGGGCGGCTGCTGGAACAGGGGGTGGAGGTGTTCTACCTGGCTCCGGACGTGGGTCTGCTGCGGTTGGCCCTGGAGGCCGGGGTGCGCTATGTCGTCCTGGAGGGGCACGAGGCCGGGGGCCACGTGGGGGTGCACTCCACCCTCACCCTGGCCCAGATCGCCCTGGACCTGAAGCGCCGGGAGCCGGAACTTTGTAAAAATTGCCGCATCATCCTGGCGGGGGGCATCTTCGATCGGGAGACCGCCTTCCGGGCCGCCATGCTGGGCGCGGACGCCATTCAGATGGGCACTGCCTATCTGGCCACCCGGGAGATCGTCGACACCGGCGCCCTCTCCCCCCTGTATCAGCGCCTTATCCTTCAGGCCGCGCCCGGCGACACCGCGGTCAGTGGCGAAGCGGTGGGCCTCCGGGTCCGGTCGCTTAAGACCCCCAAGATGGGGGCCATCCTCACCCTGGAAGAGGAATTCGCCTCCGGCCGGGAGGACGAAGCCGCCTTCCGGCAGCGCCTGGAGGCCCTCACCGCCCGGAGTCTGCTGGTGGCCGCCCGGGGGGTGGACCGCCCCGGCGGGCCAGCCCTGGACGAACCCGCCTGCCTGAAAGAAGGCCAGTTCATGAGCGGCGCCGCGGCCGGCAGCCTGGCCGAGGTGCGCACCCTGGCCGAGCTGCACCGGGAGTTGGCCCAGGGGCCTCTGGCCATCAGCCTCCCCGCCCAGGAGCTGGTCGAGGCCCCCGCCGTGGTGCGGACCGCCGCGGCCGGCAACGGCTCGGAACGGCTGGCCATCACCGGCATGGCCCTGGTCAATGCCCTGGGCAACAGCCCGCAGGAGATCTGGGAAGCCTGCCTGGCGTTGAAAACCGGCATCACCGAGGTGCCCCTCTCACGCTGGGACCACAGCCGCTTTTTCGACCCCGACCCCCGGGCGTCGGAGAAGACCTATTGCAAGGCCGGGGCCTTCCAGCACCTGACCCTGTCCCGCAAGGAATTGGGGATCGCCCCCCACGAATTCCGGACCATGGCCGAGTCCACCAAGCTCACCATGTGGCTGGCCCAGCAGGCCCTGCGGGATGCGGGCATTTTGAGCGCCGACATTCCCAAGGAACGCATCGGCGTGGTCATCTCCCAGAACTCTGGCGAGTCTGCCAGCACGCTTAGGGGACTGGTCCTCAGCATGTCCGCCCGCTTCATCGTAGAGGCTCTGGAGGGCCTGCTCCCCCTGTCCCCGGCCCTGGCCGCGGCCGCGGAGGAGCAGATCAAGTCCCAGGGCCTGCGGGTCGACGACACCACCCTGCTGGGCCGGCTGAACTGCACCGCGGGCGGCTTTATCTGCAACCGCTACGGCTTCATGGGGCCCTCCTTTTCCGTGTCCGCGGCCTGCGCCACCAGCCTGGTGGCCTTGTACAGCGCCGTGCAGATGGTGCGCAACGGCGTCCTGGACGCGGCCCTGGTGGGGGGCGGCGAGGAGCTCCTCAGCCCCGCCCACTTCCTGGAATTCTCCGCGCTGAAAGCCCTGGCCGGCGTCTCCGGCGCGGACCGGCCCGCGGCGGAGATGAGCCGTCCCTTCGACGCCCTGCGGGACGGCATGGTCCTGGGGGAAGGCGGCGGCATGATCGTCATCGAACGGGAGTCGGTGGCCCGGCGCCGCGGCGCCCGCATCCACGCCTTCATCACCGGCATCGGCGCCTCCAACAACGACCGGGGCATGGTGGAGTCGGTGGCCGAAACCCAGGAGATCGCCATCCGGGCCGCATTTGAGAACCTGCCCTACGGCCCCGGGGCGGTGGACCTGGTGGAGTGCCACGCCACCGCCACCATGCAAGGGGACGTAGAGGAAGTACAGGCCCTGAAGCACTTTTTCCCCAAGGGCCGGCGCACCTTCCTTTCCTCCTTCAAATCACAGATCGGCCACACCCTGGGGGCCTCAGGCCTCAACAGCCTGGTCCGGGGCGTCATGGCCATGAACGACGGGATCATCCCCCCCACTCTGAATTACCAGGTCCCCGACCCCAATATCGACCTGGAAAGCTGGGGCTTTGAGGCGCCGCGGGAACCGGCGGACTGGCCCCGGCAGAACGGCCTGCCCCGGCGCACCATGGTGAACGCCTTCGGGTTCGGCGGCGCCAACTACGTGGTGCACCTGGAGGAATGCCGGGATCACCAGGCCCCCGTGTTCGTCTCTGTGCCCGTCCCGTCTCTGTTTCCGGCCGAACCTGCGGCCGCGCCCAAGGCCCGGGCCGAGGTCCAGGGGGTCTCCTGCTGCCGCGCGAACATCGCCGGCCAGGCCCTGCGCCTGGGGGTGGTGGCCGGCTCCGAGGACGAGGCCCGGGCCAAAATCGCCGCGCTCCCCCCCCTGGAGGCCCCCCTCACCCCCAAGGTCCTGCGCTCCCTGGAGCGCCAGGGGGTCCTGGCCGGGCTGGAAGGCGAGCCCCCGCCACCGCTGGCCCTGGTCTTCGCCGGGCAGGGAACCTATTACCCGGGCATGGGAAAGGAGCTCTACGAAAACTTCCCCGTCATCCGTGAATGGATGGACAAGATCGCCCAAGTGGCTGACTTCGACATCCTGGACCTCCTCTTCCATTCCCGGGACGAACGCCTGAAGCAGACCCTGTGGCAGCAGCCGGCCCTGTTCACCATGGAGTACGCCATGGTGCAGTATCTCCTCTCCCTGGGAGTGCGCCCAGTGGCCATGGCCGGGCACAGCCTGGGCGAACTGCTGGCCCTGTGCGTGGCCGGCGTCTTTTCCTATGAAGACGGCTTCCACATCGTCCACAAGCGGGCCCAGTGCATGGACCAGGCGGGGATTCTCTCCCAGGACCCGGGCATCATGGTGGCCGTCAACGTGCCCATGGACGTCCTGGGGGAGAAGGTGGCGGCCCGGGAGCGGGTCTACTTCACCAACTTCAACTCCCCCCGCCAGGTGGTGCTGGGCGGCGCCACCCAGGACATGCTGGCGTTGAAGGCCGAACTGGACGCCGAGGGTTACTGGACCTACCAGCTCCGGGTGAGCATGGCCTTCCACTCCCCCATCATGGCCGTCATCCGGGACGAGATGCAGGCCTTCATCGACACCCTGGAATTCCACCCGCCCCGCATTCCCGTGATCTCCAACACCACCATGCAGCCCTTCCCCGACGACCCGGCGGAGATCAAGCGCATCGTCATGGCCCACCTGGAGTCCCCGGTGCACTGGACCCAGAACGTGCAGAGCCTCTGGAATGACTTCGGCGTCCGCTTCTTCCTGGAGGTGGGCCCCAAGGACACCATGTGCAACCTGGTGCAGGAGACGCTGGAGGCGGCCCGGGTGGCGCCCACCTGCGACCCCGAGGGGGAGGCGCTCACCTATCGCACCGCCCTGGCCCGGCTCTACGCCCTGGGGCATCTCACCCCGCCCAGGCCTCCCCTGACGGTGGTCCTGCCCGGCGCGGCCCCCGCTGCTGCGCCTGCTCCGGCCCGACCCACGCCGCTTCCCGCCGGGGACCGGGTGGCCGCGGTGGTGCAGCGGGAGATCAACGCCTTTGTGCTGGAGAGTTTCGGCAAATTCCTGAAGCCGGCCATCGTCGAGGCCGTGCGCCGGGAAGCGGACCCGTTCTTTGACGAAGCCCGCCTGGAGGCGCTCCTGGGCGGCGGGGTGGCTGCTCCGGTTGCTCCGGCGGCTAGACCCGCGATCCCCGCCCCCGCGGCCCCGGCAGCCGCTCCCGTTGCGCCCTCCCCGCCGGCCCGGCCTGCCCCCGTGCCCAGCCCGGCTCCGGAAGGGGATTACCTGGAGCAGGTCATCGGCATCATTATCGACGCCACGGGCTATGAGCGGGACGAGATCGAACCCGACATGGATCTGCGCCAGGACCTGGCCATCCGCTCCAGCCGCCTGCCGGTGATCATCGACGCGGCGGAGCGCCAGTTCGGCATCACCGTGCGCATCGAAGATTTCATCGACGTGCGCACGGTGCGGGGGCTGGCCGACCGCATCGCCGAAGTGGTGGCCCGGGACGGGGCTGCGCCCGACTCCGCGGCCCCCGTCTCCCCCGGTAAGCCTCTAGCCCAGCCCCTGGAGCCCGTGGCGGCCTCCGCCCCCGAAGCAGGGCAACCCCGCCCGGCCCTTAAGCGCCTGGTTTTCCGGGAATTCCCCCTGGAGGAGGCCGCCCCCCGGCCTCTGGTCCTCCCGGCCGGGCAGGACGTAGCCGTGCTGAACCTGGGCGCCGACCCGCAGTTCGCCCGCCAGGTGGCGGATTTCTGTGAGCGGACCTGGAAGGCCGCGGTTTTGAGCCTCAATGTCTCGGGCCAGGAGGCGGACCTGAATCTCACCACCCCCGACGGCGCTGCGGCGGTGGCCGCCCGCCTGGACGCCTGCCCCAACCTGGCCGGCCTCATTCTGGTTATGGAGGACGGGGCGCCCCCGCCGGAGTTAGATGCGGTTCCCGCCCTGCTCACCGGCCTCTTCCAGTGTCTGCAGGCCCTCACCCGCTCCTCCGCCAAGGAATTCGCCCTGCTGGCGGACCGGGGCCTCACTCCCGAGTCTCCTTGGCAGGTGGCGGCCCAGGGGGTTTTGGGCATGTTTTTGGCCGCGGCCCAGGAGTATGGCTCGGTGCTGTTCCGCACCGCCGCCCTGGACCGGGCCACCCCGCCGGCGGCGGCGCTGGCTCAGGCCCTGGATCGCCGCAGCCCCATCCTGGAGCGGCTCTACCGGCAGGGACAGGCTTACGCCCTGGAGGCCCGCAGCGAAGACCTGCCTCTGCCCGAAGCGCCGGTCCTGGACCTCAAGCCCGGCCACGTGGTGGTCATCTCCGGCGGCGGCCGGGGCATCACCGCCCACCTGGCCCGGGCCCTGGCCCCCTTTGCACCCCGCCTGGCGCTGCTGGGCAGAAGCCCCTTGCCTTCTCCGGAAGATGCGGACCAGCTGCTGGCCGCCAAGGGGCCCGCTAACGAAGCCGCCCGACGCCTCCTGCTCGAACGGCAGCCCGACCTGAAGGGCGCCCGATTGGACCAGGAGATCTCCCATCTGGTGGCGGGTCTGGAGGTGGACCGCACCCTCCAGGACCTGAGACTCCTGGGGTTGGAGGCGGCCTACTACCGCGTGGATGTGGCCGACCGCGCCGCGGTGGACCGGGTCCTGGATCAGGTGGCGGCCGACTTCGGCCGCATCGACGGCGTCATCCACGGGGCCGGGCTGCTGAGGGACAGCTTTATGAAATTCATGACGCCGGACGACTTCCACCGGGTGGTGCAGGTGAAGCTGACCGGCGCCCTCAACCTCCACCGGGCCGCCCGGGGCCGCGGTCTCCGTTTCATGGCCGCGCTGTCCTCGGCCGCGGCGGTGCAGGGGAATATCGGTCAGGTCAACTATTGCGCCGCCAACCGGGCTTTGGGGGCCTTCCTCCAGGCGTTGGGTCCCGGCCTCCTCGCCAAGACCCTGGTGCTGCCGCCCATCGAAGGGACCGGCATGGCCGACGACCCGGAGGTCAAGGAACTCCTGAAGATGAAAGGCCTGGCCGACGCCTACGTCCGGGTGGAGGAGCTGGCCGAATGCTTTTGCCGGGAGCTGTTCCTCGGCCCCCCCCAGGACCGGACGGTGATGCTGGCCCGGGCCCTGCCCGAGGTGCCCGCCACCCGCATCGACCTGTCCCCGCCCCCGGCCCCGCCGGACCGGCTCAGCGCCGGAGCGGTGTCTTTCTCGGCAAACAGTCTCCCCATGCTGGACGAAGTGGAGCGCCTCGACCTGCACGCCGGGGAGGCGTTGGCCACCCGCCGGTTCTCTCCGGTTCGGGACCTGTGGCTGCCCGACCACCGCCCCTTCAAGTTCCTGAAGCATCCCCCGGTCTCGGGCATCATGGCCATCGAGACCTTCCTGGAAGCGGCTCACGTGCTCTATCCGCACCTCACCCTGCTGGGCGTGCGGCAGGTGGAATACCAGGACCTCCTGGCCTGCCCCGTGGACCTGGAGCGGGACGCCCGCATCCTCTGCCGGCGTCACCAGCTTCGGGCCGGCGAAACGGTCTGCCAGGTTTCCCTCTCCAGCCCCGACCTATCGCCCGCGGGTCGCCAGTTGGACCGCTGGTCCACCAACTTCGAGGGCCAGGTGGTATTGGGCTCCTCCCTCCGACCTCTGAAAGACCTGCAGGGGTTTCCGGTTGGGCCCCAGGATTTGGAAACCCGTCCCGCGGCTCATGAGGAAGTCCTGCAGTGGTACGGCCAAAAGACCGACCTCACGGGGCGCTACCGGGTCATGGACTCCCTGGAAGGCACCAGCCACGGTCTGGTCCGGGGCCGCGCGGTTTACCGCGAGAGCGATGATTTCGCCGGTCGCCAGAACGTGCGCTACCTCTTCTCCCCCTACCTCTTCGAGGCCATGATGCATCTGGTGACGTTCTACGTCGTCATGCGCGACTCCGACGAGCCCCGGGTGATGATCCCCCGCCGGGTGGCGGAGTTGCGCTGGACGCGACCCTGTCGGGACGGGGAGGCCCTCACCCTGGAGGCCCGCCTCCGGGTCCAGGATGAACAGGGCAATACCTGGGACGTGCAGGCCCGGGACGCCGACGGCCACATCCTCATGCAGGCCCAGGGCCTCACCATGAAATGGTTTTCGGAATGATGCACCCGACCGGTGACAGGGGCGGGAGCTTCCCGGCCCCGGCCTCCTTAGGCAGACAATCTCCAGGCAGGAGAGGGAAGTCGTGGCCGGCGTGGACGTGATCGCGGTGCAGAGCCGGGAGGAAATGCAGGCCTTTATCGACCTGCCCTGGACCGTTTACCAGGCGGACGCCAATTGGATTCCCCCCATCAAAGCGCACCTGGCCCGGCTCCTCAACCCCGGTGAGCACCCTTTCTGGCGCCAGGCGCGTCGGGAGCTCTTCCTGGCGCGGCGGGGTCGCCAGGTGGTGGGCCGCATCGCCGCCCTGGTGGATGAGGGTTACCGGCGCTACCAGGGCGAAAAGATGGGGGGCTGGGGGTTTTTCGAGTGCCTTCAGGACCCCGAGGCGGCGGGGGCCCTTTTTGTCCAGGCGGAGTCCTGGGCGCGCCGGCAGGGCGCGGAGTTCCTGCGCGGCCCCCTCAATCCCTCCCTCAACTATGAAGCCGGCCTCCTGGTCCAGGGGTTTGAAGCCCGCCCCACCCTGATGATGACCTACAATCCCCCCTATTACCTGGACCTGGTGCGCTTCTCGGGCTTCCGCAAGGAAAAGGACCTGCTGGCCTACCACTTCTCCCTGGAGCATGAGCCCCCGGCTTGGACCTACGACGTGGGGCGGCGTTTGCTGGAAAAGGAAGCAGTAACCATCCGCCGCATGGAGCCCAAGCGCTTCGAGGAGGAGGTGCGCCTCCTCACGGATATTTACAACGACTCCTGGGCCCATAATTGGGGCTTCAGCCCCATCACCCTGGAGGAAAGCCGGGAGATGGTCCGGGAGCTGCTCCCGGTGGCGGAGCCGGACCTGGCCTTCTTCATACTCCACCGCAACGAGCCGGTGGGGGTGTGCATCATCATCCCGGACCTCAACCCGCTGCTCCGGCGGTTCAACGGCAAGCTGGGGCTGAGCGCCCTCATCAAGAGGCACCTCTACTGGAAGGAAATCACGGGTCTGCGCGGCCTCATCTTCGGGGTGAAGGAGCAGTACCGGCAGATGGGACTACCCCTGGCGGCTTTTTACCACCTGCTGGCGGTGGTGGAACGCAACCCCCAATACCGTTACGTGGAATTGGGCTGGAACCTGGAGGATAACGACGCCATCAACCGCCTTTACGAAGAGGGCGGGCTCAGGCCCTCCAAACGATACCGCCTCTACCGCAAGGCCTTGCAGTAAAGGGGACCTCCCGGGCAACAGGACGAGGCGGAGGTTGGCGGCTCGGCCGGGGGAAAAATCTTCAACCACATCCGGCGTCGTAGGCTATGCATCCGAATCAGACAAATTTGTGGGAATTGATGTGGGCGCTGGCCCGCACGGATTTTAAATTGCGCTTCCACGGCTCCCTGTTGGGCTACCTGTGGGCGCTCCTCAAACCCCTTTCCCTGTTCCTCATTCTCAACTTTGTCTTTTCCAGCATCTTCAATCCCATGAATACGGGGACCCGTTACTACTCTTTACAGCTCATCACTTCCCTGATGCTGTTCGGCTTCTTCCAGGACGGCACCATGAACGGCCTCACGGCGTTGGTGCACAAGTCCACCCTGGTGACCAAGATTTACGTGCCCCGCTGGATCATTATCCTGGCGTCCACCATTCATACGACCCTGGTCTTTGCCATCAACCTGATCATCATCTCCCTGTTCTTCCTGTGGTACGGCTTATGGCCGGGGTTGACGGGCATCCTGGCCTTCGCCTTTTACATCGTTCTCACCTACGGCCTCATCCTGGCCTTTTCCTTCATGGCCGCCCCTCTCTTCGTGCGCTTTCGGGACCTGGTGCAGGTCTGGGAGGTGGTCAGCGCGGCGCTCTTTTATGCCACGCCCATCATTTATCCGCTGACCATTTTCCCTGCACATTACCAATCTTACGTGCTGGTCAATCCGATGGCCTTCATCGTCCACTACACCAAGATGGCCCTTACCGAGCAACAGTTTGCCGGCCTGGGGGAAAACGCCCTTTTTGCCGCAGTGGTGGCCCTCCTCTTCGGCCTCGGTCTGTTCATCTATGGCCGGCTGGAACCCTCCGTGGCCGAACATATCTGAAGTCCGTATCCCCTAGGCCCTTCTCCCGGCGCACCACTGCCGGGTGGCGCCGGTTCGGGGTTCTTATACCAATTTAACGTCAAAGATAGAGCTTTGATGGTTTAAGCCTTCAATCCCCCCAAAAAAGCCAAGGAATGTAGCCGCAGTCTTCAGCCTGCGCTCTTTTCCTAATGGGACTAGTGACGCAAGCTAAACGCTCATGGCCCGCCGCAGGGCCACCCCCGAAGATGAAAGACCCTTGGTAGAACCGAGCCTTTTGCGCAGGCTGAAGCCTGCGGCTACACCTTCAAGCTTTTTGGTCAACGTGGGACTTTCACGGTAAAGCTGAAGGGCATCCCCGGAGTCTTGTTGCCGCTGTTACTGTTTAAATGACGGGAACCAGCTCCTAGGGCGGCCCGCGGCCGCCGCCCTGGGCGTGCGCGGCAAGCCCTATGACTGTGCAGGATCCCCTTCCTGCTGCCCGGGTTGCCCAGCGCAGCCGGCAGCGGCAAACAAAGTCGAAGATAGGGAATGCATGGAGGGACGGCCTTTCCTGGCCCCCTTTGGACGGCGGGCCCGGAGGCCCGCCCCACCGGGCCGATCGGCGCTATTTCAACCACTCCCTGACGGTCTTCTTGGCCAGGTTGATGGGGATGGCGAAGCCGATGCCCTGGCCCACGGAGGCGATCATGGAGTTGATGCCGATGACCTGGCCGTTGATGTCCAGCAAGGGACCGCCGCTGTTGCCCGGGTTGATGGAAGCGTCCGTCTGGATGAAGTCCCCGTAGGTGCCCTGTCCCAAACCCTTGCGGCCGGTGGCGCTGACCACGCCCACGGTCACGGTCTGCTCCAGGCCGAAGGGGCTGCCGATGGCGATGGCCCACTGGCCCACCTGGATCTTGTCCGAGTCCCCCAGGGGCGCGGCCCTGAGGCCCGTCAGGGGCACCTGCAAGAGGGCGAGGTCGAAACGCTGGTTGCTCCCCACCACCTTGCCCTTGACCTCCCTGCCGTCCGCGAAGCGCACCAGGATCTCCTGCGCCCCGGCCACCACGTGATGATTGGTGAGGATATAGCCCCGGCTGTCGAGGACGATGCCCGAACCCTGGCCCTGCTGGCGCTGCCGGAAAGGCTGGCCGTAGCCGAAGTCACGGAACATGCCTTCCCAGGGGGTGCCCCGGAAAAAGTCGTCGGGAAAACCGGGCATCCGGTAGGTGACCACCCGGGACGTTTTAAGACTCACCACCGAGGGCTTGAGCTGCTCCGCCACCCGGATGAAATCCTGCTGCAGGCCCACCGCCGAAGCAGCCGCAGCCGGCTTGGGGCCGTCGCCCGCCGCCAGGGCCAGACCGTCCAGGGCCTCATCACGCCGACCCCGGGTCAACTAAAACTCTTTAGCCGCCCTTCAGATGCCAGCCCCGCAACCGAAAAATCTGCTCGATCCAGTCGGGTAGTGTCGGCATAAATTTTTAACTAACTAATTTCACTATTGATTGCCTTCTAAACTGATAATCTCCGGTTAGATTGATTGCAAGAACTTTCATTCTGTGGTTCACGTAGCTGGGATATTCAGCAGACAACCGGGAACAAAATTAACTTTCGCTCTCTCGAGATAAAGAGGAACTACCGCGTCATCTTTTCCGCAATCTGATTTCGCGCAGGCGTTGCTCCTTCCACAGGGTGTAGCGCAGGTATAGCCCTGGTGGAAAAGCTTCAATAATCCTACTGGCTTCGCTGGTGGTAGGAGGGCGGGAAAGGTCAAAACCTCCGTGCTTAAGAACCCACTTGAAAGTTTCCTGGGGGAGGGCCGGTGACTCAACCTTTTGATAAGAAAATCCCGGGGTGCCGGCCCGGGCCGCTTTGAACCAGGCCCAGAGGCCAAGGCATTCCTGGTCCTTCCGGGCGAAGTCCTCAAACAGGTCCATCTCCCACAGCCTTAAACCCCGTGAAAGCTCCTGACTCACGGGATGGATGACCTCCAGGTCTATTTCCAGGTCGGCCGGCCACTCGGCGAAATTGATCCGCTGAAACTCATAAGTGTTCTGGCACCAAATCACCGCCGGCTGAAAGCGCTCCTGGCCGGCATCTTTATAATACAGCTTTATTTGCACGGGCTGATTGCAGGACAGATGGACCCGGTCGGATTGCCAGCTCAGGTTGGCTTTCAAGCATCTCAGGACGGTTTTTCCAAGGGTCACCGTCTGACCGGGACGGTGCAAAGAGGCGCTCATCGAGCGACGCAGGTGCATTGCGTCTATATGGGGCCGATCCCATTCTTGGAGGTGGTCGCACAGAAGCAACAGCAAGGCCAGGGGATCATCCTTTGGGCTGATTGTAACGCCATCCAGGTTGTGTTTCCCCGTGGCCACAAAGGCTTCCGGGATATCCTTCAGCCAGGCCTGGGCGGGCAAGACCGGCTCTTCGGGCCGCTGGGGCGCCCGGTCCAGAAACAGAAGGTAAAGGGCGCTGACCACACCGTGGTCTAGGGTGCCCTGTAGCTTGCCAAAGTTGATCCACTTATCCAATTCAACCGACAACTCCCTGGCGCTCCGGTCATGGTAGTCATTCAGCCCTTTCAGGAATTGGGTTAAACAAGGGGAGCCTTGTAAAAAATTCAAGTGCCCCAACATGTGCCGGTTCAGATTCAAGCCGTAGCCGATATCATGCAACAAGCCCGCCAGCAGCCAGTTGCGACGGCGCTGCCGAGCCAGGTTGGCATCTTTCTCCCAGTCCGGGTCCAGCCTCGTCACTAGTCCTGCTTCCAGCAACACCATGCCCAACAAGCAGACGTTCCAGACGTGGTGGTGATGATCCCGGTAATTGTCCTGGATGGTATATAGAATGGCTTCGTTGGCCCAGATATGGCCGGTCAGGATTTGATACAAAGGAATGTTAAGAGGGAGTTGTTCCACCCGGTGGGCATATTCGGCCAGCAGATATAATGAGGCGTCAACAAACCTCTCGTAGCCTTCGGTGATGTCGGAGAACCGGAACAAATTGGGCTCCCCGAAATACCGAATCAAAAACAGGACATAAAGAAAATAGGCGCTAAACCGGTAATAGAATTCGGCTCGGCCATTGGGGGTGTAAACCTCCTTGAGCGTATGCAGCCATTTCCTATCCTGGAGAATTTTTTTGGCAAACCAAACTATGAGCCACTCCGAGGTGATGAGCAGGTTACCCTCTTCCGACTCTTTAGCCCAAACATCTAGAAATTCCCCCACGAGTATCAATAGATAGTTTGATAATCTTAAACAGCCATAAAGATCTCTATAGAAGATTTTGTCACATTCGGCGATTTCGTTATTATCAGCCACTCCTTCAAGGGCTGCTGCCCGGTAATGGAGCAGATATAGCTGGGTGCGCAGGCATTCGATGAGATACTCGCGCCGGTGGGCCAGCGCCCATAATTTTTCGGTCATCTTGGGGCTTAACACGTTATCCGACAACTTGGGGGCCGGGGGCACGGATGCCGAGAGGGAATCCCGGGAAAGCTTCTGCCAAGCCTCTGCAATAGTTATTAAGGCCTCATCCATCCCAGGCTCAAGTGTCTCGGGGGAATTAAATTTCTGCCAAATTTTCCGGCGCAGACAAGATAATTTTGTAAGGGGACCTTCATCGTGATGATTTTTTATTTCGGGTCCATCTCTTTCCTTAAAGGTAGGGCGGGGATGGGGCAGAATCTTCAATAATGTAGAGGCGTCGACGAGGGCTGCCCTGGCCCTATCCAGGGCCTTACCGTCCAATCCAGTCCCACAGGCCTGCAAGAGATCCCGGCTTCGTTCATAGATAGCCTTCCGGGAGCCGTCATAAAGCGCCGACTGCCAAGCCTCTTGTCGGTTCATTAGACTTACAATAACAGAACTAAAAAAGGCAGCCAGGTATTTTAGTATATTAGTTACATAGTAAGGTAGCCCTTCATCACCTTTAACAATTCGGTCCCTCTTATTGCCGATTAATAAAATTAGCTTTTCATAATGGGCTACTGGACAAATAATGGGGATAATTGCTATACTATGTATCGCTGAATTTCTTAAAAATTTAGATAAAGTATCGTTAGTATTAATATCATCTATTCCTAAACTTTCAGGCTCGCCATCGTTATATATATATTCTATAGGATGTATTAGTATAGGATCAGGAAAATTTTTAGGCCATTTTTTTGTGGTGGCCAATACTACCCATTGATTAATATCTCTGCTTATTACACCTGCCCATTCGGCCTCCAAAGCTCTAATGGTGATATCTAAAAATAGCTGCAAAGTAGACAGCCGAGGAGGCTCTTGTTTAGTATCTGAGGTAATTTTTACCACTTCCTTTACAAAACCATCAAAAAAAGACCTGATGGCTTTATTCGTATTGATAATATTAGAATCAAGCATATTTAGTCCTTTTTGGGGAGTGGCAATGCTTGCCTTACCGCATCAAGCACCTCAAATGTTTCCTTCGGCTTACGCAGGGCCCATTCCCGTTTCCCCACCAGGCTCCTGATTATCTTCCACCTCTCCATTCCCGGCACCGCCGAAACTACCACCACCGGCACCGTCCGCGGTATCCCCCTAGCCTTTTCAAAAAAACCCTCTTTTATTAGTTCCAATATCTTTAGCCCCATGTTCAATCTCAAAACCCCCACCAATTCAGAGGCCAATGGCTCCTCATCATCAGGCTGTCTGGGGGGGAGCATAATATCCAAAAGGACCAGATGGAAGGCCTCAAATTGTAATTTCCTAAAGGCCTCCATGCCGCTCCGGACGATGGTAACATCATACCCCGCCTCTCTCAGCAATCTATAACCCGCCGAATCCTCCGGATCTTCATCCAAATCATCCTCAACAAAAAGGATCTTGTTCTCAGGCATGGTCAATCCCCTTCAGGATTACTTGGTTTGCCTTAACGGCAGACGCACGAAAAAAGAGACCACGTGGTTATTCCAATCATCCTCTCCCCCCTTGGGATTGCTCTGGGCCCATATGGAGCCGCCGTGCATCTCCACCAACTTCCTGGCCTGGTAAAGCCCCAATCCCACTCCTCGCCTTCTGGACCTGCCTGCCTTGGCGCTACGGTATCCTTTCTCGAAGATGCGCTCATATTCTGCCTTTGGTATTCCCATACCCCAATCCTCAATTTCAATTTCAATACTATTATAATTCATTGATGCTATTATAGGTTTTGATTTGATGCGCACTTCTTTCCCCGGTTTGGAATACTTGATAGCATTATCTATAATATTGGCAAAGACCAGTTCCAGCATGTACCGATCCCCATGGACGATAGGGAGGTATTCGACATCTTCATATATAACAATGCTTATCTGATTATCTTTTGCCTCTTTATCAAACATATTGCAACAATTCTGTATCAATGCCCCGATATTGACCGGCTCCAAGTCCATCTCCGTCTCATGAATATCGGGAATCAAGGCGGTATCAGGGGTTTCCATGGAAATATCCACATTTTTACGCATCACCCGTATGTTTTGTTCCAATTTTTCCAATAACTTCATAATATTGTCCGGCTGTGTAGCTGATATTTTCATTAATGTTATTTGATCAAAAGCCTTGTGCAGGGCGGCCCGGATAGAATGGGAGGTAAGAGCCACTATCAAGTCCCTTTGTCTATCGTGCTGCCTCGACGCATAGACCGCCCGCTTGGCAATGGCCTGGGTCAGCATTAACTGGCCGACGGTCTGTAGAAAATGTCGGCCGCCATAGGAACTCAGAGATTGGCCCCGGCGCGCCTCCAACCATTCGCCCACCAGTAAGACGCCGCGATATTGCCGGCCGGCAGGCACCAAATAGATGGCCGGCTGTAAATGCTCTTTTCCCGGTCCCTTGCCCCCCTTGATGATGAACTTCTTTGGAAAATCATGCTGATATTGCTCTCGTTCTATCCATTCGGTGGCGTTAAAGCTGCCCTCCTGGACAGGTGGGAGATCGGCTTTCCGCCAGTTGAACTGGACCGACTGTATCTGCTGCCAGGGCAGGCCGTCCTGTGCCATCAGGGGCAAAACCCTGTCACCATCTCGAAGCGCCAGAAATACTGCCAGGTAACGCACTCCAAGAAATCTGCGTAATAATATTAAAGATTCTTCCAGGCCCCGGCGCAACTCCTCCGGTTCATCCCCGGTCTGGAAAAGGAGATCGGTGATCCTTTCACGGCATTCCCATTCCTTTTTACCCCTAAAGTGGGCCCAATAATATGACACTACGTCTTGCAATATGCTTATCTCCTTGGCAAATTTGGCATTAAAAAAAACCATGTCGCCTTGCGCCCTTATTGCTCGTCGTGCCGTTTTTATTAATTCATCTTCATGTTCCCTACTTGCTATTTTCCCTTTTTTTTTAAAATTTACTATCTTATCTTCCACTTGTAGGAGATCTTGCGGACGCAAAAATTTCCCGCTACTACAGACGGCCAGGGGATTCCCTGGGATTAGGCTTATAGGCTTTATACTTATAGTGAGCCCCATATGGCATTGTTGGACAGTCTCGGTTTCTGGTCTTGCATTGAAAATATCAAGCGCCCGCCTTCGGCTATCTGCTTCACATAATTGTTGGCCCCCGGCGACATATTCTTGGAATTGATGGCAAAACTCAGGATATCGGAATCTGGGCGAATTCAGGGGGCCGGGATAATGAATGCAAAGTTGGCCAGAATAGTCGGGTGGGCGTTCAAACAACACCACCGGGGCCTCCAACCGCTCGCTCATACCAGTGAGGAGGCGAGAGATCACCTCGTCGGAAACCAGTTCGGAAAGACACCGAGGGGGAAAGGGCCAGCGTTCGGCCGGGTCGTTGTCAGAAAGGTTCGCGGCCATGGCACCGCTTCCTTTATAAAAGGTCTATTTACTTCAGTGCATTCGCTAGAAATAATTTTTGGGGGTATGCACTTGACTCAAGTGACCCCAATATGTAGTATGCGGGTATGGAAGATTACCCGCGGACTATAATGGAGTTTGAAAGTAAATTTGCCAGCGAAAGGTCCTGAATAGA
>VGSQ01000066.1 GCA_016874975.1 Deltaproteobacteria bacterium | reverse complement strand
CGTTCCACATGAGGTAGCCGGCCACGCACACGGGGGCAATGCGGGTCACCGCCTCCACCGAGGCGTGAGCCCGGTGAGCCACGGCAAAGGCGTCGTTCACAAAGACGTCCACGCCCTTCATGAGCTCCTTGGCGAAATCGGGGTCGTTTTTCTCCTCGCCGGGGTGGAAGCGCAGGTTTTCCAGCAGCAGCACGTCACCGGGCCCCATCTCCTCTTTCAGGCGGTCCACCTCGGGACCCACCACGTCGGGGGCCAGCTTCACCTTCTTGTGCAGGCGGTAGGCCAGGCGGCGGGCCACTGGCGCCATGGAGAGATCATCGTGGCGCTTGCCATCGGGCCGCCCCAGATGTGAGGCCACAATGACCTTGGCGTCGGCTTCCAGGGCATGGTTGATGGTGGGGAGCACGGCCCGGATTCTGGTATCGTCGCTGATGTTTCGGTTGCGGTCCAGCGGTACGTTGAAATCCACCCGGATAAACAGGGTCTTGTCCTTAATGTCCGCTTCGTTGATGTTTTTCACGGGGCCTCCTCAGTCAACAAAAGGAAGTTTCCTGCAGGTGCTCGTTTGGGGGCCTGCCAGAAAGGATTGTAGCAGTTTTCCGCAAAGATTTGCCAGCCGGCGGCCGCGATATGGGAGCGCCGATAATACAACCAGGGACTGCCATCGGTAAGATCAAAGCCCGTGGTGAGACCGTCTTTGGAGGCCGCCGGCAGAGAACCGTCGGGCCATTGCGCCTGGCGCAGCCCCTGGATGATCTCGGCCTGTTTCGTTTTGTTGCCCGCCACCGCGTAGGCCGCGGCCATCTGGCCGGTCCCTTCATACCAGACGCCGTCTTTATCGGTGTTGAAGTCGTAGCCTATGAATTCTCCATGTTCGTCCGTGACCCGGTGGTGCAGTTCGGCATAGTCCAGGGCGCGGTGGTAGCCCCGGGCCTGGGCTTCCTGATAGAAGGCCAGATTGGTCCAGGTCTGAACATCTAAAGGGATGACATCAGTATTTATGGTTACCCCATCCTCACGGGTGCCGGTCCAGAATTTGCCTTCGGAGTTGTCCCACATCCGGTGCACAAAATCGGCGGCATGCTGGGCCCGGGTCTCCCAGATGCTTTCCTTGGTGATCAGGAAAAGCCTTTGGAACGCCGCGTACAGGTCGATGTTGTGCTCGGTGGATTTGTAGGTCAATTTAACCAGATCGGGCTCCCATCCCCGGTAACCGCCCGTGTAGCCGCCGGGGCCGTTGTGGTCGCGGCAATGCTGCTCCACCCACTCGCCCATTTCCTTAACAATGTTCAGGTAAGCAGCGCCTCCGAACCTTTCATAATAGCCCAGCAGGCCCAACATGGCCCAGGCCACATTGCCGGTGTGGGCGCTGACCTGAAATTCATCTTCAAACCACTTCTGCGCCCGGGAGTCCCACCATCCCGGCATGCGCACCGTACCCGGATGGCCGTTGGGAATCCATCCCGGGAACAGGACCAGATCGCCCCCCTGATAGGCGTTGCGCAGCCACGGGCCTGACCCTCCCGGTCGGTAATAGCGGTCGTTGCGCCAGGCGTAGCACAGGGCGTCGGCGATCTTCTGGGCCCGGGCGCCGTTACCCAGAACCACAAAACTCAACAGCGCCACCGCGTTGTCATAGGTGAAGGCGGTGTTGCGCATTATCTCATCGAAATTTTCCGCAGAAGCTTGAGTCTGATAGCTCACCAGAAAACGGCTTTCCCCCGGCCGGGAGCGGTTGAATTGGATATCGTCCAGATAAAATTCGATGTCCTGGTGCTGATTGTCCGCCGAGGCGGCCACCCAGCCGAATCCTCCCAGGACATAGCTCAGGTCCTTGTCTTCGCCGGTCAGATCGATGCTGTATCGCGTCCAGGCGGTGGAAAGGGTGAGGAAACCGGTGGAGAGCTTGCGCGTCTTGTCAGGATAGGGTTTTTCCTGGGCGCCGGTTTGGGCGTTCCGGCCGACGCCGAAACAGAAAAACTCCACCTTCTCCCCGCCGCGGCCGCCCCGAACCCAAAAAGTCAAGGTGGTGGCCCCCCGCAGGTCATAGCCGGCATTGGGGTAATCGCCCCAATTTTCTTTGGGGGCAACTTCATCTCCTTCCAGCACCCCGTTCAGGAAATACCAGCCGCCCCAGATCGCTTTTGCGCCCTTGGCCTTGAATTGGGCCTTGATGCAGGTAATCCCGCGGTAAGGCTGGTCCTTGCAGTCTTCCGTCATGGCCGGCACGGCATCCTGGTCGCCCTCACTGCTCATCAGACCCCGCATGACGAAATGATTGCCCGCGGCGTGGGAGTCGGTGTAGACGTCCACGGTCTGATGGAACTGGTCCATGACCCGGTGGAGATATCGGGCGGCGTCTCCTGCCCCCGCCGCCGGGGCCGGCCTCGCCGCCCCCGGCAAGAGCGCGGCCAGCCCGGCCACCAGCATCAAGGTGAACACGGCTGCTTTTTTCATAATCAGGCCCTCCATGCGTGTGGGGGTCGTAGAACAGGGCGGGCTTCGCCCGCCGGATGGTGCGCCTAGGCACACAGACCGGCGCCGATGAGGAGGCCTGCGCCATCTGGGGTTGTTGCCCGTTTGAGGGGGGGACGACGGGCTGGGACGCCCGCCCCACCTACCCATCAAGCCCTGCCTGGGCCAGGCAAAGCTCGGCGGGCCGGCCAATCCCCCGGCAAAAGCCTGGGAACCAGAAAAGAACCGAACCCTCAGAACCCGGAACCCAAAACCTAAAACCTCTCCCGCTCTTCTCAGATCCGCTGGCCGATGTACACCGCGAGGTCCAGCATGCGGTGGGAGAACCCCATTTCGTTGTCGTACCAGGACATGACCTTGACCAGGTTGCCGCCCATGACGTTGGTGAGTTCCGCGTCCACCACCGAGGAATAAGGCGAGCCGTTGAAGTCGATGGAGACCAGTGGTTCCTCGCAGACGTGGAGGACGCCCCGCATGGGGCCGGCTGCGGCCGCGGCCAGGGCCTGGTTGACCTCCTGTCGGGTGGTGGCCTGCGCCACCGTGGCCACGAAATCGACGATGGAGACATTGGGGGTGGGGACCCGGATGGCCAGCCCGTCCAGGCGCCCCTTGAGTTCGGGAATCACCTCGGTCACCGCCTTGGCGGCCCCGGTGGAGGTGGGCACCATGGACACGGCCGCGGCCCGGGCCCGCCGCAGGTCGTTGTGGGAGCCATCCAGGAGGCGCTGGTCCATGGTGTAGGAGTGCACCGTGGTCATGAGGCCGCTCACCACCCCAAAATTGTCGTGCAGCACCTTCACCAGCGGGGCCAGGCAGTTGGTGGTGCAGGAGGCGTTGGAGACGACGAAATGTTGGGCCGGGTCGAAGGCGTGGTGGTTGACCCCATAGACGAAGGTGCCGTCGATCTTCTTGCCCGGGGCGGACAGGACCACCCGTTTGGCGCCGGCCCGCAGGTGGCCTTCGATGCTGGCCCGGTCCCGGAAGGCGCCGGTGGACTCCAGCACGATGTCCACCCCCAGGGCGCCCCAGGGGAGCTTGTCGGGCGCGTCGTCGATGCGGGAGAGAGCCACCTCTTTGCCGTTGATGACCAGGCTGTCGGGCCGGGCTTCGACGGCGCCGGGAAAGGGGCCGTGCACCGAGTCGTGGCGCAGCAGGTGGGCCTGGACCTGGGAGTCGCCCCGGCTGTTGATGACCACCAGTTCCACGTCCTTCGCTTCCGTGGCGATGATGCGGGCCAGGCATCGACCGATGCGGCCGAACCCGTTGATGGCGACCTTTATGGGCATGAAGCCTCCTTCAGATGTTACCGCCAAGGGGCGGTTGCGCCGCCGCCGGCGGCACGCGACGGGGGATTTTGCGGTAAGTGGGGGGCAGGGCGGAGGTGCGTGTCGCAGCCGCCCTCCCTCGAATTCCTGTCAGAATTCACCCTTATGTTAATGCGGTGATTTCCGCCCGTCAACGATTTTGTCCGGAAATCCGCCTATCTGCACCGGCATGGGCCGGCCGGAGTGCATCATCTCCCCTTGCACCGGCCCCCGGTGAGATATACATTTAAAAAATTAAGGTCTTGTGAAACGGTCTGGTGAGTGAGCGGCGCGGGGCATTGGCTGCCTGCGTTGCGAGCCCGGGGGGTGGCCCGGGCGGGGGGATGGTGGGACGATTGCTGCGATCCATGGGGCGGGCGGTCCTGGACTGGCTGGGGGCTTTGGGCCACGCCACCCTTTTTCTCCTGGAAGCCCTGAGGCAGGCTTTTCTGCCGCCCTACCGGTTTCGGCGCCTACTGGAGGAAATCCATTTCATCGGCTGGAAGTCCGGCCTCATCATCCTCCTCACCGCCGCCTTCACGGGGATGGTCCTGGGGCTGCAGGGCTATTACACCCTGCGCAAATACGGCTCCGAGAGCGCCCTGGGCTCCGCGGTGGCCCTGAGCCTCATCCGGGAGTTGGGCCCGGTGCTCACCGCGCTCATGGTTTCCGGCCGGGCCGGTTCGGCCATTACCGCCAAGATCGGCATCATGCGCATCTCCGAGCAGTTGGACGCCCTGGAGAGCATGGCGGTGAACCCCGTGCAGTACGTGGTGACTCCCAAGCTGGTGGCCGGGCTCATCTGTGTGCCGCTGCTCACCGCCATCTTCGATGTGGTGGGCATTCTGGGGGGCTACGTGGTGGGCGTCTGGCTGCTGGGGGTGGGCTCGGGGGTCTATTTTTCCGGCATCTCCCAGAGCGTGGTGGCCCTGGACGTCAACGGCGGGGTGGTGAAGTCCCTGGTCTTCGGTCTCACCGTCATCACCGTGTCCTGTTACAAGGGCTACTTCACGCCCCGGGGCGCGGAAGGGGTGAGCCGGGCCACCACCGAGGCGGTGGTCTCCTCCGCGGTCTTGGTGCTGGCCTGGGACTATGTCCTCACTTCATTTTTCATGTGAGCTATGATCCAGATCATCGACTTGGCCTGCTCTCTGAACGGGCAGGTGGTGCTGGACGGCATCCATCTCACCGTGCCCCGGGGCCAGATCACCGTCATCATCGGCAAGAGCGGCGCCGGCAAGAGCGTGCTGTTGAAGCACGTCCTGGGCCTGATGCGGCCGGACCGGGGGCAAATCCTGGTGGACGGCGTCGACCTCACCCGGGCCCGGGGCCGGCGCCTCCAGGAAATCCGGCGGCGCTTCGGGGTCCTCTTTCAGGGCGGGGCGCTCTTCGACTCCCTGACGGTCTTCGACAACGTGGCCTTCCCCCTCCGGGAAAAGACCGACCTGGCCGAAGAGGAGATCGGCGAACGGGTGCGCTATCGGCTCTCCCAGGTGAGGCTGGGCCAGGAGGTGGAGGAAAAATATCCCGATGAACTGAGCGGGGGCATGAAAAAGCGGGTGGCCCTGGCCCGGGCCCTCATCCAGGAGCCGGAGATCGTCCTGTTCGACGAGCCGGTGGCGGGCCTGGACCCCCCCATGACCAACACCATCTTCCACCTCATCGCCAGGACCCATCAGGAGAACCAGTACACCGGCCTGGTGGTGAGCCACGACATCCCGGCGGTCTTCCAGGTGGCCCATTTCGTGGCCATGCTGCACCGGGGCCGCATCATCGCCTGGGGCGCGCCGGCAGAAATCCAGAATCATGAAGATGCAGCCGTGCAGAGCTTTTTGCGCGGGGAAGTCAACT
This sequence comes from Deltaproteobacteria bacterium, assembly GCA_016874975.1. Taxonomy (GTDB): domain Bacteria; phylum Desulfobacterota; class Desulfobaccia; order Desulfobaccales; family 0-14-0-80-60-11; genus VGSQ01. The sequence continues at coordinate 12,948 of VGSQ01000066.1, read as the reverse complement.
TTCTTGCAGACTGAGACGACAAGATGAGCAGGGCCAACGTGGAGCTGGGCGTGGGCGTCTTCGTCCTGGCGGGCATTGCCTGCCTGGTGTATCTGGCGGTCCACCTGGGGAAGATGGAGGTCTTCGGCTCCGGCTACCGCCTCACCGCCGACTTCCACAACATCTCCGGCCTGAAGACCGGCGCCGCGGTGGAGATGGCCGGGGTGGAGGTGGGCCGGGTGGAGCGGATCCAGGTCACCCCGTCCCACCAAGCCCGGGTGGTGCTGCGGCTTAATCCCGAAGTGCGTCTCAGCGACGACACCATCGCCTCCATCCGCACCAAGGGCATCATCGGCGACAAATTCGTCAAGCTCTCCCCCGGCAGCTCCGAGAAGACCATCACCCCCGGCGGCAAGATCCGGGACACGGAGCCGGCCGTGGAGTGGGAGGAATTGCTGAGCAAGTTCCTCCATGGCAAGGTGTGACCGGCCCCCGGGGGCAGATGGCAGGAGTCAGGTGTCAGGTGTCAGGTGACACCTGGCACCCGACACCTGAAACCCAAGACCTCCACCCGGGGGCGATTGTCCTCCGCAAACCTTTGTCACAGGTGCGCATCATGCTTCACGTGGTTCGGAAGGGCGCCCTCCTCACCCTGGCCCTCCTGCTGGCCATGGCTTCCGGAGCCCCGGCCGCTTCCCCCACCGAAGAGGTCAAGTCGGTGGTGGATCAGGTCCTGCGCATCCTCCAGGATCCGGCCCTGAAAGCGCCTGCCCAGAAAAAGAAGCGGCGCCAGATGCTGAAGCAAACCATCGACCGGCGCTTCGATTATGAGGAAATGGCCCGCCGGTGCCTGGGGCCCTCCTGGAGAGGTTTGAGCCCGGCGCAGCGCACCGAGTTCGTGCGCCTCTTCGGCCAGCTTCTGGAAGCCTCCTACGCCGACAAGCTGGAGCGCTACTCCGATGAACAGGTGGTGTACAGCGGCGAGACCGTGGACGGCGACTACGCCGAGGTGCGCACCGCCATCGTGCGCAAGAACGACCGGATTCCCATCGTCTACCGCCTGCTCAACAAATCACCCTGGATGGTCTACGACATCATCATCGAAGGGGTGAGCCTGGTGAACAATTACCGCAGCCAGTTCGGGCGAATCATCCAGGAATCCTCCTACCAGGAACTGATGCGCCGGCTCAGGGCCAAGGTGGACGAACTGCAGAAGTTGGAAAAGCTCTAGGATGAACCGGATGGCGTGATTGCGCAGAGCCCGCCCCCCAAACTTTTCGCAACCGCAGCTTGCAGGCCATTGGCGGAACCGCCCCGCAGAAATACCTGCTCAACGCCCCTGGCCCGAACAGGGCCATTCCCGGGGATGAAAACTCTGCGCTCGGGGCGGGTTTCCAACCCTCTCGGACAGAAGGGGGTTTTCCACGGTAAAATTCCTTGGGGAGAGAGGCGCCATCCGTCATAATAAGCGGGAACGCTTGGTGAGCGTCCCGGCGGGGCGGGGGGCGGTCCCTTGGACCACCGAGGCCTGCGCCGGATTTCAGTACAGGAGGGTCTCTATGAAAATCGTGGCGGTTTTGGGCAGCCCCCGCCCCACGGGCAACAGCAACACCCTGGCCCAGCGGTTCCTGGAAACCGCCCGGCAGCAGGGGGCGGAAACCCAGGTCTTCATGGTAAATCAGATGCAGTTCAAGGGCTGCCAGGGGTGCGGCAGTTGCAAGACCAAGACGGACTATTGCGTGGTGGAGGACGACCTCACCCCCGTCTATGACGCCATTCGGGAGGCGGACTTGTTGCTGCTGGCCTCGCCGGTCTATTTCGGGGACCTGTCCGGCCAGCTCAAGTGTTTTTTTGACCGTTTTTTCGCCTTCGCCGACAGCGACTTCTCCAGCCGCCTGCGGCCCGGCAAGAAGGCGGTCGTCATTCTCACCCAGGGGCACCCCGACGGCGCCATGTTCGCCGACATCTTCCCCCGTTACCAGCAGTGGTTCAACATGTTGGGCTTCGCCGAGACGCACCTGGTGCGGGGTCTGGGCCTGGGGGACCCCGGCGCGGCGGCGGCGCGGCCCGAGTTGCTGGCCCAGGCCGCGGACGCGGCCCGGCAGGTGGCCCCCTGAGACCCTTTTTCCTTGGGATTGCAGGCCGGGCTGTGATACGATAATAAGGCTAAGGATTGATGAATCGGGGAATTTATGGACGTCTGGGTGATGGCCGGCATCGGCGCCACCTCCTTTGTGGCCGCGCTGTCGGGGGCCCTGATGCCGGGGCCGCTGCTCACTGCTACGGTGGGGGAGGCGGCCCGCCGGGGTTTCTGGGCCGGTCCCCTCATCATCGTGGGCCACGGGCTGCTGGAGCTGGCCCTGGTGGTGCTGCTGCTGGCCGGGCTGGGCATCTGGCTGCACCAGCCGCTGGTACTGGGCCTGGTGGGCCTGTCCGGCGCCGTGGTCCTGGGTTGTATGGGGCTGGGCCTCCTCAAGGCTTCCCGTTTCAGCCGCCTGGACCTGACCGGGGCGGCGGCGGCGGGCCCCCATCCCGTCATCGCGGGTGTGCTGCTCAGCCTGGCCAATCCCTATTGGCTCATCTGGTGGCTCACCATCGGCCTGGGATATGTCATGTTTTCCGCCAAATACGGCTGGCCCGGCGTCTTCATGTTTTTCTGCGGCCATCTCCTGGCCGACTTCGCCTGGTACAGCCTGGTCTCCGGCGCGGTGGCCCAGGGGCGGCAGTTTATTTCAGACCGGGTTTATCGCGGCTTTCTGGCCGGCTGCGCCGTGTTCCTCCTGGGATTCGGGCTCTACTTCGGCGTCCAGGGCGTCCGCTTCCTCGTTGATTCCATGGCTTAGGAGCATAAACGTATGATTCACCAAGCTCTGGAGGTGGGCCTTCTGCAGGTCAACTGCTACATCATCGGCGACGGTCAGACCAGGGAGGCGGTGGTCATCGACCCCGGTGGGGACGAAGACGAGATCCTGCACACCCTCCGTTTCCATAACCTCACCCTGAAATACATCATCGATACCCACGGCCACTTCGACCACGTGGACGCCAACCAGCCGCTCAAGGAGGCCACCGGGGCCCAGATCGCCATTCACACCGCGGACGCCCACATGCTGAACAAACCCTCCATGGAGGCCCTGTTCTTTACGGGCAACCGGGTGCGCACCTCCGAGGCGGACATCCTCCTGCAGGAAGGCGACGTCATCAGCTTCGGCGCCATCAACCTGAAGGTGTTGCACACCCCGGGCCACACCCCGGGGGGCATCTCCCTGGTGATGGAGGGCCAACCCGTGGTCTACGTGGGGGACACCCTGTTTTACGGCTCCATCGGCCGCACGGATTTCCCCGGCGGTGATTTCAACACCCTGATCACCGGGGTGCGGCAGAAGATCTTCACCCTGGGCGACCACTACACCGTCTACCCGGGCCACGGCCCCGCCACCAGCGTGGGGCAGGAAAAGAAGTATAATCCGTTTTTCTGAGAAACAGGGATTTGGTGGCGCGGGCTTCCAGCCTGTGCGGACGCTGGACTCCGGTGCACCACCTGAACCGTTCCCCAACAGGTGTCAGCCATGAGCTTCGCGGGCAAACAGGTGCTCCTCGGGGTGAGCGGCGGCATCGCCGCCTACAAGGCGGCGGAGGTGGTGCGTCGTCTGGTGGGGGAGGGTGCCCGGGTGAAGGTGGTGATGACCGCCGCGGCCCGGGAATTTGTCCAGCCTCTCACCTTCGAGGCCCTGAGTGGTCAGCCGGTGGCCTGCCGGCTCTTCGGCCCCGGGACCCAGCCCCTGGAGCACGTCGCCCTGGGCCAGGAGGTGGACGCCGTCATCATCGCCCCGGCCACCGCCAACCTTATCGGCAAGCTGGCCGCGGGCCTGGGCGACGATCTGCTCACCACGGTGATGCTGGCGGCCACCCGGCCGGTGCTGCTCTGCCCGGCCATGAACGACCGGATGTGGGACAATCCGGTGGTCCGGGAAAACCTGGACCGTCTTTCGGCCCGGGGCTATCAGGTGCTGCCGCCCGCCTCCGGGGACCTGGCCTGCGGCGCGGTGGGGCCGGGGCGTCTGCCCGAGCCGGAGCTCATCGTGGAGGCCGCGGCCCGGCTGGTGACGCCCCAGGACCTGGCCGGGGCGCGCCTGGTGGTCACCGCGGGCCCCACCCACGAGGACCTGGACCCGGTGCGCTTCCTCACCAACCGCTCCACCGGCAAGATGGGCTATGCCGTGGCCAAGATGGCCCGGCGCCGGGGGGCCGTGGTGACCCTGGTGACCGGGCCTTCCTCCCTGGCGGCGCCCCACGGGGTGGAGGTGGTCCCGGTGCGCTCCGCCCGGGAGATGCTGGCCGCAGTGGAAAAACATTTCGACGCCGCCGACGCCCTCATCATGGCCGCCGCCGTGGGGGATTACCGGCCTGAGAGCCTGGCCGAAACAAAACTGAAGCGGGGCAAAGACCACCTGGAGGTGTCCCTGGTCCAGAACCCGGACATCCTCAAGGCCGTGGCAGCCCGCAAGGGCCGGCGCCTGGTGGTGGGATTCGCGGCGGAGACCGGTGCGCTGCTGGCCGAGGCCGGGCGCAAGCTCCGGGAGAAAAATCTCGACCTCATCGTGGCCAACGAGGTCAACCGGCCCGACGCGGGCTTCGCGGCGGACACCAACGAGGTGGTCCTGCTGTCCCGACAGGAGCCGCCGGTGGCCCTGCCCCTGATGAGCAAGGAAGAGGTGGCGGACCGCATCCTGGATTGGCTGGCCCCCCGGCTGGCCGCCCGGCGGCAGGAGGAGCCGGGTGGCTGAGGACCCGGTCCGGGAATTGCAGGACCTGGTGGGCGCACTGAATGATTGGCTGCGCTTCCAGCGGCGCCTGGGTCGGGCCGGAGTCAGGCGCGAGGCCGGGCCTCCGGCCGCCGCGCCGGCCGCCGCGCCGTCTGAACGTCCGACCCTGGCACAGGTCCGGGAGGAGCTGGGCGACTGCCGGCGTTGCAAGCTTTCCCAGGGGCGCACCAACATTGTGTTCGGTCAGGGCTCCCCCCAGGCCCGGCTGATGTTCGTGGGCGAGGGGCCCGGGGCCGAAGAGGACGCCCAGGGGCTCCCCTTCGTGGGCGAGGCCGGTCGCCTCCTGAACAATATGTTGAACAAATTGGGCCTGCAAAGGGAAGAGGTCTACATCGCCAATGTGGTGAAGTGCCGCCCGCCGGGCAACCGGGACCCGGAGGCCGACGAAGTGGCCGCCTGCCTGCCCTTTCTGCGCCGGCAGGTGGAAAGCATCCGCCCCCGGGTGCTGGTCGCCCTGGGGCGGGTGGCGGCCCATGCGCTGTTGGAGACCAACACGCCCCTGACCCGGCTGCGGGGGCAGTGGCAGCACTTTGGCAAGGTGCCGCTGATGCCCACCTTCCACCCTTCTTATCTCTTGCGTTTTCCCCGGGAACGCCATAAAACCTGGGAGGACATGCAGCGCGTGATGAAGGAGCTGGTTTCCCATGAAGACCATTAGGCGCGTAATCCTCAGCCTACTCTGCCTGGCGGGCCTGGCCCTGAACCTGAGCGGCGCCGCGCCGGAATCCTCCCGCACGGTGTACACGCTCACCGCCGTGGGCTCCATCAACCCCGGGCTGGCGGAGTTCATCATCGAGGGTGTGCGCACCGCCGAAAAACACCAGGCCGAAGCCCTGGTGGTGCAACTGGACACCCCCGGCGGTCTGGACTCCTCCATGCGCCAGATCTCCCAGGCCATCGTCAACGCCAAGGTGCCGGTGATTGTCTACGTCGGCCCCCGGGGAGCCCGGGCCGCCTCCGCCGGGGTGCTCATCACAGTGGCGGCCCACGTGGCGGCCATGGCCCCGGGCACCAATATCGGCGCGGCCCACCCCGTAGCTCTGGGCACCGGCAAGCTGGACAAGGTCATGGGCCAGAAGATGGTGAACGACATGGTGGCCTACGGCCGGGCCCTGGCCCTGGAGCGGGGGCGCAACGCCGACTGGGTGGAAAAGGCCATCCGTCAGAGCGTTTCCGTCACCGCCGCGGAGGCCCAGCGTCTCAAGGTGGTGGACTTCGTGGCCGAGGACCTGGCGGAAGTGCTCCAGAAGGCCCACGACCAGACCGTCAAGGTGGCGGGCAAGACCCGCAAGCTCAACACCCAGGGAGTGGTGCTGAAAGAGATCCCCGAGGGACTGCGCATCCGCATCCTCAAGCACATCGCCGACCCCAACATCGCCTTCATCCTCATGATGATCGGCCTGGCGGGCCTCTACTTCGAACTGGCCCATCCCGGCGCAGTCTTCCCCGGGGTGGTGGGAACCCTGAGCCTGCTGCTGGCATTGTATGCCTTCCAGTCGCTCCCCGTCAGCTTCATCGGCCTGCTCCTGATTCTCCTGGCTTTCATCTTCTTCATCCTGGAAATTTACATCACCAGCTACGGCCTGTTGACGCTGGCAGGCGTCTCTTCTCTCTTCTTCGGCTCCATGATGCTTTATCGAGGAGGTGAAACGGGCATGGACATCGCCTGGGGCGTCCTGATTCCCACGGTTCTGGCTATTTCCCTGTTTTTTATCGGCGTGGCCGTCCTCATCTTCCGCACCCACCTCCAGCGCTCCCGCTCCGGCAGGTCCGGCATGGTGGGGGAGCGGGGCACGGCTTATACCGACCTTGCCCCCACCGGGCGGGTGTTTGTGCACGGGGAATATTGGCAGGCGGTGAGCGACGAGCCCGTCAAGGCGGGGGATGCCGTAGAAGTGGTGGCAGTGGTCAATCTGAAGCTCCGGGTGCGCCGGGCTCAATAGCAGCTTTAAGGAGGCTCCAATGTACGGCGGTTATTACCTTATCATCATCCTGGTGGTCTTTTTCCTGTTCAGCGCCATCAAAATCTTGAGCGAGTACGAGCGGGGCGTCATTTTCCGGCTGGGCCGGGCCATGGACCGGGCCAAGGGGCCGGGCATGATCATCCTCATCCCCCTCATCGACCGCATGGTGAAGGTGAACCTGCAGTTGGTCACCTATGACGTGCCCAGCCAGGACATCATCACCCGGGACAACGTCACGGTGAAGGTCAACGCCGTGGTCTACTTCCGGGTGATCGATCCCTACAAGGCGATCATCGAGGTCAGGGACTACTACTCCGCCACCCAGCTACTGGCCCAGACCACCCTCCGGAGTGTCTGCGGCCAGGTGGAGCTGGATGACCTGTTGTCCGAACGGGAGAAGGTGAACGCCCAACTGGCGGACATCCTGGATTCCCACACCGACCCCTGGGGCATCAAGGTGACCCTGGTGGAGGTCAAGGCCATCGACCTGCCCATCGAGATGCAGCGGGCCATGGCCAGGCAGGCCGAGGCGGAGCGGGAGCGGCGGGCCAAGGTGATTCACGCCGAGGGCGAATACCAGGCTTCCGCCAAAATGGCGGAAGCGGCCCGGGTGTTGGCCGAGGAGCCCATCTCCCTGCAACTGCGCTATCTCCAGACCCTGCGGGAGATCGCCGCGGAGAACAACTCCACCACCTTGTTCCCCATTCCCATCGACCTGGTGAAGCCCTTCCTGAAGATCGCCGAACGGCTGGAACAGCAGGAAGGGAAGTAGCGGCTGCAAACCCGGGCGGGGGAGGGGCGAAGCGTCAGGCTCCCCACCCCTGCCTCGAAATGACCATTGCCAGGGACAAAGGAAGGTCAGCATGGGCAAAAAGGAAAAAAAGGATAAAAAAGACAAACCCTTGGACAGAATGACGGCCACGGAATTGCGCAAATACGCCCTGGAGTTGGGCGGCATCCACGGCGTCCACGGCATGAACAAGGAAGAGTTGCTCGCTGCCGTCAAGAAGGTGAAGGGCATCGTCGACGAAGGCAAGAAAGCGGTCAAAGCGGTGAACGTCCGGGAACTCAAGGAGAAGATCAAAGCCTTGCGCGCCAGGAGGCTGGAGGCCCGGGAGGCCGGAGAACCCAACCGGAAGCTGGACATCCTGAGAAAACGCATCAACCGTCTGAAAAAGCGGACCCGCAAAGCCGCTTGAGGGGACGGCCGGGGGAAGGCGTGGCCTGCGGTCCCGGTTTCCCAGACCTTTAAGGAAGCGTCGGGGGGATGGCGGAGGGGCCCCCGGCCCCCCCTCCCCATCCCTGCACAACCGGGCATTACTCTTCAGCTTTGCTCAAACCACCTCTGCGGGGGAGACATGCGCATAAGTCCCGGAGGCCCGGTCGGACGAGCGGCTAGTCTGCTCTTGCTGTTGGCCCTCGGCCTGACGCTGGTCTCGACCTGGGAGCCTGGGGTTGCCCGAGCCGCCGTCGGAGAGGGGGGGTCTCAACTGTGGCTGATGCCCCGGGTGGGGACGGCGTTGGAAATGGGCGCCTACCTGCACCGGCCCCGCAATGCCTCCGGCCTGTTCCTCCTCGATGTGGAGGCGGACCTGCTCCGTTACGGCCGCCACACCGTCTACTTGCAATTCCAAAAGAATACCACGCTGGGCGTACCCGCCCGAAGCTGGGAATTCAACCGCGTCATCTTCGACATGGTCACCTCGGGCTACCGGCTCGACCTGGGGGAGCATTACCTGGGCCTGGTGTTGGACCATTGGTGCATCAATAATTACCGCTAGGTCTCCTTCCGCGGGCCCGCCACGGGCCGCTCCGGCGCCAGCGTCTACGTCCTGTACCTGGAAGCCTACGATAAGGGGATGCTCCTGGGGGAAAAGGACAGGGGCCTCCTCTATGATCCGGCCAGGGACTTCGAATGGCTGGGGCGCTGGCATTACCGGGCCGGGGTGGGGAAAGTCCTCAGCCAGGACCCTGAATCCCTGGAGCTCAACTGGCAGATGAGGGCCCAACTGCGGCTGGACCTGTTCCGCTACCGGCGGCTGGTGCCCTATCTCAGCGCCGGGACGGAGGTCTGGCAGGGGCCCTCCTGGCGCTTCTTCCCCTGGGGGGAGGCAGGGGTGCGGCTGCGGCTGCGGGAGAACCTGGGCCTGATCCCCTTTCTCTCCGGAGGGCGGCGCCCTGAGCTGTACCAGCCCGGCGATGACGAAACGGTCGTGCACCGCCAGGCCAAGGGGTACCTTTATGCCGGAATGAGGATGGAAGCCTCCCTGGGGGCCCCGGACACAGCCCGCGGGCAGGAAGGGGAGTGGCAGTTTCTGCCCGAAATCCACGGCAAGGCGGGCTACTATTGGGTGGCCCGCAGCCGCTACTTCGGGTGGGGCGGCGATCTCGAAGTGGCCCTGGAACTCCTGCGCCGGGCGCCCTGGACGCTGTTCCTCTACACCGGCTTCCATCCGGACATGAAGAAATCCGACCTGTCCATCAAGAAGGGGAGGTACTGGCTACAGTACGGCCTCACCTACAGCCGGACGCCGTTATTCGCCGAAGCCTTCCTGGAGCACAGCAAGCGCCTGGACGGCAAGAGCTACGCCGCCACCCCGGAAAGCGCCCACCTGGTGGGGGTGCGCCTGGGCACCCAGGGCATGAAGCCGGGTTACCATAACTATGGTATTTCCTTCGATAAGCCTGGATTCCATTGGCTGCACATGTTCCACGGCCAACTGAGCGCGGGGCATTACTTTCAGAATCAGAACTGGCAGTACCTCTGGAACGCGGGCGCCCAGGGCCGTTGGGACCTCTGCCGCTATTACTTTGTGGTGCCCTATCTTTCCGGCGGCATCGCCTGGCTCAACGGCGGCGGGTCCACCAAGGACGGGCTGGACGGCTTCGCCGAGGGCGGCCTCCGCCTCCATGGAAAATTGGATGTGACGGTCTTCTATCGTTTTCAACACCAGACCATGGGCCGCCCCCTCTGGGGTCCGGCGGACAACCGCAGCCTCGTGGGCGTGCAGGCGTTGTTTTAGTGATTATCATGAAGAAGGGGGAGGAGGCCCTCGGTTGGTCCGGGTCTCCAAGCCTCGCATCACTCATTTCGATTGCCCTGGGAGGAATCGGTTATGTGTCAGATGGGTCACGGACATGGTCATGGACATGGTCATGGACATGGGGGCGGCCATCACGGGGGCGCCGGCGGCTGCTGCACCTTCCCGGTCCGGCGCCACAGCTGCTGCTGTTGCGGCGGGGCGATGCCGGGCTGCTGCAGCGGCGGCTGGCGGCGGTTCGTCTCCCCGGCCGAGCAGATGGAGCGCCTCCGGGATTACCTGGAGGAACTGAAAAAGGAGATGGCCGGGGTGGAGGCGCGGCTGCACGAACTCAAGGGACAGAAATAAGTCAGGTGAAGCAGGGGGAGGGCAGGACAGGAACCCCCGGCCCTCCCCCTCCAAACTCTTTTCAGGAAATCACTTCCCCGCATAATCCCCGGGCAGGAAGACCACCTCCCGCTCCAGCCGGACGCCGTGGCGTCGCCGGACCTCTTCCTCCACCTCCCGGATCAGGGCCTGGATTTCGCCTGCCTGGGCCTGACCCCGGTTGATGATGAAATTGGCGTGTCTGCGGGAGACTTGCGCGTCACCCCGCCGCCTACCTTTGAGGCCCGCCGCCTCGATGAGATATCCCGCCGCCGCCGCCGCCGGGGGGTTCTTAAAGACGCTGCCGCAGGTCCGGGGGTGGCTCGGCTGCCGGGCCCGCCGCGCCGTCAGCAACTCCCGCATCCGCTGCCTCACCGCCGCCGGGGAGGCTTCGGCGGGCAGCCGGAATTCCGCCTCCACCACCAGCCAGTGGGGCAGGCTGAGCAGCCTGGAGCTCCGGTATCCCAGCTCCAGCTCCCCGGCCGGCAATTCCAGGAGGTGGAGTCCGGGGGTGGCCACCCACACCCGGGTGAGCAGCCCCGCCAGGCTGCGGCCATGGGCCCCGGCGTTGAGGCGCACCGCCCCACCCACGGTGCCGGGAATCCCGGCCAGGAACTCGAAGCCGCTCACCCCCCACGCCGCCGCCTGGCGGGCCAGACGGGGCAACGACACCCCCGCCCCGACGCGCCAGCGGTCTTCCCGGCGCTCCCAGCCCTGGAAGGCCCGGGCCAGGTGCAGCGTCAGCCCCGGCAGACCCGCATCGGCGATGAGCACGTTGGACCCCCGCCCCAGAAAAAAGAGCGGCCAGCCCTCCACCCCGGCCCGCCGGAAGAGCTGAAAGACGTCTTCCAGGTCCGAGGGAACGGCCAGATATCGGGCCGGGCCCCCCACCTTCCAGGTGGTCAGGGGCGCCAGGGGATAGTCGGCGAACACCGGTCCCCGCACCCCCGGCCAGGCCAGGGGCGAGCTCTCCGCCAGCGCCGCCGCTTCCCTCCACCCGGACATGTTTGCGCCTCTGTGCCATTCTTACACCAGTTCCCCCTTGCTGGCCAGAGGAAATGCCGAGATGGATTTCTCCGTCTCAAGGGTAATGCTAAGCGCCGGGGGGAAGGGAGCGTCCCCGACTCCCGGGAGTATTCCTGATAGAAATGGGCAACAGCCTGATATTCATAGAAATAACCTGGCGCCTCGTTTCCTGGGCGAAGAAGAAATTGACCCTCGACCGGCATGGGGGGAGAAAGGGCGAGGTCAACCGGACCACGGCCCTTTCAGTTCTCGTCCTTCCTTCTGCGGGGGATTATTTCCCAATTCTTTTCGGCGCCCCCCTGGCCGCAAGTCTCATCCGCTTGCGCCATTGGGATAGCAGGACCTCCAGGTCATTGAGGATCTCCGGCATCGACAGGGCTGCCGCGAACTCCCGCACCCAGCGCCGCACCCGTCGCAGGTTGAGCTTTGGGTGGGCCGCCAGGATGGCCTCAATGTCGGTCAGGTCACGGGGGCGGTGGGCCAGCGCCTTCATGATGATCAGGTCCTCTGGAAGCGGCAGGGGTACCTGGACGCCGCCCAGATCCACCCAGGTGGCCCGGGCCACGGCCTCTTTTTCAAAGGCCAGCGACCCGAAGACCATGTCGGCATCGATGCCGCTTTCCTGATGACGCATCAGCAGGACCCGGGTTTCCCGGGAGAAGGCCAGGGCATCGGCGCGCCGCGGGAAAAAGCCGTGCTCTGCTCCTGCGGCCATAAACCCGGCCCAGTTGTCCTCGTCCGCCAATACCAGTGCGTCCACGCCCCGGGTCAGCCGAGGCCGACCCAAAAGGGATGCGGCCAGGCCGCCGATGAGCACTCCCGGAACCTTCTCAGCCTTGAGCCAGGCCACCAAATCCCGCAAAACCGCCAGCAGGGCCGTCAGGTCGGCGGGCTCAGGCATGACACTCCCTGCGCAACCGGGTCCACCGCTCCCGCACCAGGCCCTCTTCCTCCGCCAGGGCCTCGGTCCACCCGAGCTGCCGCGCCGATGCCACCAGGGCGGCCAGCTGGAGGAATTTCTGGGCCACCGGCGTAAAGCTTAGCTCCTCCCTTTCGGCGGCATTGACGGCCTCCCACCGCCGCTTGAAGGCCTGGGCCTCGCCCCTGGTCAGGCGGCCTGCCGAGCCTTCCCCTAAGGAGGCCTCCATTTCCAGGAGCCTCTTCAAGAGAAAAGGCTGGGGCCGCCGCCGACCATTTTCCCACTGGTTGACGGTGCTGAAGGTCACCCCCACTTCGTGGGCGAACTGCTCCTGGGTCAGCCCCAGCCGCTGCCGCAGGCCTTTGACTAAAACCGGAATATTCATAGCGGCCATGAGTAAATTGTTCCCCTCTATTTAAAATACTATATTATTCGAAATATGATGGAATCGTAAAAAGTCAAAAAGGCCATACCATCCCCAAAAGGTGGCTCTCGCTGTCATTGACAACTGATTGATATTCCTCATTATCTCCCTCTCCCCCTTGGGGGAGAGGGCTGGGGTGAGGGGGTGAATGGACTTTTTACGAGGCCATCAAATATACATTCTGTCAAAACCTTGACTCTATCGAGGGTCTTGCAAAATTCTCCTTTTGTCTTAGGAAAGGGCGGCGGTTTTGAAAACGCTCTGCAGGATGCCAACCTCTTTCATGGTGCGCGGTGCGCACCCTACGCGGGGACCAGAACATCGGAGGATTCTGTAGGGTGCGCACCGCGCACCATGATTTTTCGGAAATCGTAATGCTGTCCGTAAGTTTTGCAAGAAGCTC